>CAZZBH010000048.1:0-26014 GCA_964652605.1 uncultured Planctomycetaceae bacterium | reverse complement strand
GTCGGGCTCGACGAACAGGATGGTGCCTAGCTGCACCGCGCTGGCGCCCGCGACCATGAACTCGAGCACGTCGTCGGCTGTGCTGATGCCGCCGATGCCGATCACCGGGATCTTCACCGCGCGCGCAACCTGGTGCACAAAGCGCAGCGCGATCGGCTTGATGGCTGGGCCGCTCAAGCCGCCGGTCACGTTGGCGACGAGTGGTTTGCGCGCGCGCCAGTCAACAGCCATGCCGACCAGCGTGTTGATCGCGCACAGGATGTCGGCGCCGCCCGCTTCAGCGGCTTTGGCGATCACTGCGATGTCCGTAACGTTGGGTGACAGCTTGGCGATAATCGGCAGCCTGGTCTTGGCGCGGCATGCGGCCACAAGCCGCTCGCACTGCGCGGGATCGGTTGAGAACTGCAAGCCCTCGGCAACGTTGGGGCAACTCAGGTTCAGTTCCAGAGCCGCGATGCCTTCCTCGGCGTCAAAGCGCTCGGTCAGCCATACGTACTCGTCGAAGTCGTGCCCGACGATGTTGACCACCGCCTTGGGCCCGAAGCTGCGCATCTTGGGCAGGGTGTTCTTGATGAATGCTTCGTAGCCCTCGTTTTGCAGGCCGATCGCGTTGATCATGCCCGCCGGCGTTTCGGCTGTGCGCGGGTAGGGATTGCCCAGCCGTGGTTGGCGGCTGATGGATTTGCCGACGAGCGCGCCATAGACGTTAAGATCGTGGTAGAGATCGAGTTCTTTGCCGTAGCCGCTGCACCCGCTGGCGGTCATCAGGGGCGAAGCGAGCTCGAGCGGGCCGAGCTTGACGCTGAGATCAAGAGGCATTGTTGGCCTCCTGGAAATCTGGCTTCTCTTCTTCTGGCGCAGATTGTGAGTCGGCCGAGGGCTCTGCGGGTGCCTTATTGGACTCCGGCTGCTTTTTGAAACTCAAGATCAACAGGATGCCGACGCCGGTGAGAATCGCCATGTCGGCGACGTTCCAGACCGGCCAGCGCTGCGGGATGCGAAAGCTGCCGAATCCGAACCCGTGAAAGGGCAGGTCAAAGTCAAAGTAAACAAAGTCGCGCACATAGCCCAGCGTGATGCGGTCAAACAGGTTGCCCAGCGCGCCCGAAGCCACCAGCGCCAGCGCCAGCAGGAACACGCGCCGCGACGGCTCGGCCATGTACACATAAACAAAGATAACGATCAGCACGACCGAGGCGATTACAGCCAGAAGGCCCGGGTTGCCGTAGAGTATGCTGAAGGCTGCGCCCTCGTTTTCTGCCCACTTCCAGGAAATCCAGCGGCCGAGAAATGGCGTGACGCGCGGTTCAGTTGGCTCGATGTACGCCGACGCCCAGGCTTTGCTCACCAGGTCGGCGGCGAGAGACGCGAGAAGCACCAGCCAGAACATCTTCTTGTGCGTCAGTGCGCGTTGCAACGGCGTCAGGGCGGGATGGGTCATCGGGTTGAATGTATCGCAGACGCGTGCACGGGCAAGGCGGCGCGAGCTTCCGCGTCGGCACGCGCGGCCCTATAACGTGGCTGCGATGGCTGCTTCGCTGTACATCCACGTCCCGTTCTGCGTGCGCAAGTGCGAGTATTGCGACTTTGTCAGCGGCGTGGCCGGAGAGGCGGAGATCGACCGCTACCTTCACGCGCTTGACCAGGAGCTGGCGCTGCGCTTCCCGCAAGGGCTTTCGGCCGCGACGGTGTTCGTTGGCGGGGGCACTCCCACGCGCCTTGCCGCGCGGCAACTGGACGCTCTTGGAGACATCCTGCGCCGGCGCGTGGACCTGTCCCGTTGCACCGAGTTCACCTGCGAGATCAACCCCGGCACGCTGACCCCCGATAAGGCCGACGCGCTGGCACGCGCGGGCGTGAACCGTGCAAGCTTCGGCGTGCAGAGCTTTGACACCCGCTTTCTGCACGCCCTGGGTCGCGCCTATGAAGCCGGCACCGCCACGCTGGCTGTAATGATGGCGCGCGCAGCCGGCATCAGGCGGGTAAGCATGGACCTGATGTTCGCGCTGCCCGGCCAGACGCTGCAAGAAATGCGCACCGACGTGGAGCGCGCCCTGGAGCACGGCACGGAGCACCTGTCGCTGTACGCGCTGACTTACGAAGACGACACGCCCTTGACGCGTCAATTGCAATCAGGCGAGGTCAAGCCCTGCGCCGAGGAGCTTGAGCGCGAGATGTTTGACCTTGTCGGCGAAACGCTTGCGGCGCGCGGCTTGCCCCGCTACGAAGTCAGCAATTACGCGCGCCCCCGCGCCGAGTGTCGCCACAACCTCGTGTACTGGACGCTTGGCGACTGGCACGGTGTCGGTGCCGCCGCGCACGGCATGGCGGGCGGCGCGGTGCATCGCAACCCGCCGGACTGGAAGGTTTATTGCAGCGTGATCGAAGCCGGTCGCGTGCCGACACAGTTTGAGCCCGCGATGCCACGGCTTGAACGCACGGAGACGCTATTGCTGATGGGGCTGCGGTTGTCGCGCGGCGTTGAGCTTGCGCGCTTCCGACAGATCGCCGGCGAGTCTTTTCACGCACTGTGCGCCGAGCCCGCGGCGATGCTGGTCGAGCGCGGTCTGCTGGAGCTCAATCAAACGCACGTGCGCTGCACAGAGGAAGGGCTGTTCGTGCTGGACCGCGTGATCCTTGAGCTTGCAAGCGGCATGAGGTCCGGGATATGAAAACCGGGCCTTGATGGCCCGGTTCATGGTGTTCGTCGATGTTCGCTAATCCTCTTCTTCTTCCTTCTTCTCTTTCTTTTCTTTTTCCTCGTTGCCGCCTTGTGCACCGCCCTGATTGCGCTTGCGGTACTCCTCCATGCGCTCGCGAATTTCCTTAAGCTTGCGCTCGCGGATCAAGTCCTGCGCGTGGCTGCGGTCGGTGGCGGTTTCGGTGCGCAGGTCTGTTGTGTTGGCCTGAAACTTTTCGAGCAGGTCACTGGAAAGCACTTCGCCGCTAGTCAGTTTGTCGTCGCACTCTTTCCAGATCTTGTCGAGTTCTTCCTTGTGCTTCCCTTTCTCTTTGGTGAGCGCTTCTTCGTTGTCCTTGGCGCGCTTCCAAGCCGTGTGATAGCGGCGGTCCTCTCGCTCAGACTTCTGCCAGGCAATCTTGGCCAGCTTCACGAACTCGCTGCGGATCTTCTTGTCTTCCAACGCGAGCTTGTCCGCTTCGGCTTCAAGGCGCGTGTTCTTGTCGGCATCCTTGACGATTTCGCCGGGCACGACGCGCTTTTCCGTGCCGCTTTCGCCCCAACCCGGATCGCCCCAGTCGTTGCCCTGGCCGCGCCCTGGGCCGTCGCCGCGACGGTCATCCCCGCCGCGCCGGTCGTCGCCACCGCGCCGATCATCCCCGCGCGGAGGCCAGCGGCGGTTGCCCTGTGAAAAAGCCGGCGCCGCCATCGCAGCCACCAGCACAAACACCGTCGCCCACATCAGGATTCGCATCAGCCCGCTCCGTGTATGCTCAACGCCGATCTGGCGCCCTGCCGTATTAGTGCGCTATAGTGGCGTTTCCTTTCACGCCGAAACGGGTCATTCGCGGATTTCTAACTGCTTTCGGCGCAACGGGATAGGACGCATTCAGGAGACATTGTGGCGCGCGTACTGGTACTTTTCTCCGTGGCGGTGCTCGTCGCGGCCATTGTCGTGGCCTGGGTCGGTCTGGATGACGGGCGCGGTTTTCCGTGGGGAACGCACCTGGTAACCGTGCCGGCGGTGATGTTGCTTGGCGTCATTGTCGGATGGTGGATGCGCGAGCGGCAACTGGCTGAGGAGCGCGCCCGCGACGAAATCGCGTCAAAGCAGGACCGCTGACGCGCAGCCCGGCATTGCGCCGGGGCAAGGCAAGATCGAGGATCAAGGCATGGCGGAAACCCTGCGCGCGATATTCTTCGACATCGACGACACGCTCTATTCAACCAGCGAGTTCGCGGCCCTGGCGCGGCGCAACGCGATCGAGAACATGCGCGCACACGGATTTCGCATGGCCACCGAAGACGCCCTGCGCGAACTGGCGGAGATCGTGCAGGAGTTCAGCAGCAACTATGAGCATCACTTTGACAAGCTGCTGCGCCGCGTGCCCCGGCACTACTGGGACGGCATCAACGAGAACATTCTGATCGCAGCCGCGGTTGTCGGCTATCACGAGACCAAGTTTCGCGAGCTGCGGCCGTATGAAGACGCGGTAGATGTGCTCAAGCTTCTGCGCAAGCATACCGAGCTGAAGCTGGGCGTGGTGACCAGCGGCTTGTCGCTGAAGCAGGCCGAAAAACTGGTGCGCCTGGGCGTAGTGGGTCTGTTTGACCCGGGCGGCATATTCATTTCAGACGATATAGGCATCAGCAAACCGAACCCGAAGCTGTGGCTGAAAGCCTGCGCGGCATTCGGCGTGCGGCCCAGCGAGTGCATTTACGTGGGCGACCGCCCGACCATGGACGTGGACCCATGCAACCGCATCGGCATGATCACGGTGCTGAACAAGCGAAGCGCCAGAGAGTACCTGCCCGGCCAGACCAAGCCGGATTACGAGATCCACAACTTCTTCGACCTGCTGGATTTTCTGAGAACCCGCTTCGCCATAAAAGCAGGCCCCTGACCACGCAAATGCCGCAATTGGAAAGCGCGCGCAAGGCTGGAACGAGGGCACTTCGATTCGCGGGGAATGCACTGCAGCATGCCCCGCCGTCGCATCTGAGGTTTCCAGACGCTTGTTTGCCGTCAGCTTACCGGGCACGATTGCCGCATGCGCTCGTCCACCCGCAAACTTGCAGACGCGTTGTTCAAGCCCTACGTGCCGCCAGCGATGGACTGGGCAGCGTTTCGTCAGCAGGAGATCGCCCTGCTGGTGCTGAATATTGTGGCTTTGATTGCGGTGATCATTCTGCCAATCCTGCTGACTGGCGAGCCCACACCGCTGAAAGGCATTGTTGTCCTGATCGTCTATGCGCGCATCGCAGAACAGCTTCTTGAGTTGTTCACTTTCCTGTTGCGCCGCAGGCGACCCTCAGACCGATTCATGCGCACCATCGTGCATGCAAGCATCTGGGTGAATGTCGCGTTCGCGTGGTTCGCTGCGATGATCAATCTTGAGCCCGAGACACACTTCGTGGTGCTGATGGTGATTCCGCTCATCGCCGCGGCCTTCCGGGTGTCGATGCTGGAGACCCTTGCGGTGCTGGCGGCTGCGGTCGCACTCACCTTCACGGAAATCCAGTTGACGTTCCATTCCACGCCGGTCGAGTTGTTCGAGGAGTACTTTCACGGCTCAACGGTCAGCATGCTGTTTGTGATTGTCGCCGTCATGGTGCGCTTGCTGGCAAGCCATTTGAAGCAGTCTGAGCAGCGGTTGCGGCATTCGCTGGTTGAACTGGAGCATGCGCGAGACCGTCTGGTCGCCGAAGAGAACCTTGCAGCAGTCGGCCGGCTTTCCAGCGCAATCGCGCATGAGATTCGCAACCCCGTTGCCATGATTGCCAGCAGCGCGGCGATGGTGAAGGAGGGCGATGGCATGTCCCGGAGCGACTTCCTCGACATTGTGCAGCGCGAAGCCGCTCGCCTTGAGCGCCTGACCGGCGACTTCCTTTCCTATGCGCGCCCCAAGGCGCCGGAGCGCAAGTACACGCTGATGGAGGACAGCTTAGACTACGTGCGCAGCCTTGTGTCGGCGCGCGCCTCGGAATCAGCGGTGAAAGTGGAAGTGCGATGCTCGCCGGGATTGCGCGCCAACATTGACGCGTTCCAGATTCACCAGGTGCTGTTGAACCTCGTCATGAACGCGATCGACGCAACACCCGCCGGCGGCACGGTGCAGCTTGGCGCGCGGGCGGGAAGTGGGGATGCGACGGTGATCTGGGTAGAAAACAGCGGCGAGCCGATCAGCAAAGAGGCCATGGCAAGCAAGATCTTTGAGCCGTTCTACACGACCAAGAAGGGCGGGACCGGCCTGGGACTTGCTATTGCCCGTAACATTGTGCGGGGCCACGACGGGCTGCTTGTTCTCGCCCGTAACGAGCCTGGGCACGTACGCTTTGAAGCCGCAATTCCCAATCAACCTCGCGAGGAAGCAAATGGCACGCATCCTGGTCGTTGACGACGAGCCGTCGATGCGGCGGATTCTGGCTGGCATGCTGGGCGACGCCGGCCACGAGGTATTGCAGGCCGACGGCGTCAAAGCCGCATTAGGTGAAGCGCGCAGCGGTACATTTGACCTTGTGCTGACAGACCAGAAGATGCGCGATGGCAGCGGCATGGAACTTCTGGAGGCCTTGAAAGAGCTTGATTCCAGCCTGCCCGTAATTCTCGTTACCGCTTTTGCCACCGTTGACCTTGCCGTCGAGGCCATGCGTCACGGGGCGTTCGACTTCATCACCAAGCCATTCCAGCCCGGCGTGATTCGCGCGGCCGTTGCACGCGCTGCCAGTCACGGAGCGCTGATGCGCGAGAACTTGCGGCTGAAGGAAGAAGTCAAGCGCCTCGGCCCGGCGACGGAGCTGATAGGCGACTCGTCGGCGATTCGGAAAGTTCGCGACCATATCGCCAGGGTGGCAACCACGGACGTCACCGTATTGATTCGCGGCGAGACGGGCACAGGAAAAGAGCTTGCGGCGCGCGCCATTCACAAGCTCAGCCCGCGAAAGGACGGGCCGTTCGTGGTGGTGAACTGCGCGGCGCTGTCTGAGAATCTGCTGGAAAGCGAGCTGTTTGGGCACGAGAAGGGCGCGTTTACAGGCGCGGACAAAGCGCGGCAGGGACTGTTCGAGGCGGCAGACGGCGGCACGCTGTTTCTGGATGAAGCGGGCGAGATGTCGCTGGCGCTTCAGGCAAAACTGTTGCGCGTGTTGATGGACAAGCAGGTGACACGCGTCGGCAGCACGCGTCCCCGAAAGGTGGACGTGCGCGTACTGTTCGCCACGCATCGTGACCTGGAAGAGCGGGTGAAGGAAGGTTCATTCCGCGAAGACTTGTTCTACCGGATCAACGTGGTGCCGGTGACCATCCCGCCCCTGCGCGATCGCCCCGAAGATTTGCCGGCGCTTGTGCGGCACTTCATGGTGGCAGTCGCACGCGACCTGAAACTGCCGCCGCGCCGCATGTCGGAGGCTGCGCTATTCCGCCTTGGTGGCTACGCCTTTCCGGGCAATGTACGCGAGTTGAGGAACCTGATTGAACGGGCGTACATCCTTTCCAGCGGCGAGCAGGTTCAAGCGACTGACCTTCCGCTGGGTAACGGCGACGAGCCGGCGCCCGAAGATCTGATGCAGGCCATCGTCACACGTCTGCCTCATGAGCTTGATCTGCGCGAGCTTCTCAGCGAAATCGAGAAGGCTGTACTGCAGCGCGCGCTTCAGGATGCCGGCGGTGTGCAGGCGGAAGCGGGGCGCATGCTGAAGCTTTCCCGCAGCGATATCGCCTACAAACTCAAGAAGCACGAACTGGGTTCATGATCCCGGACATGCAAGACCCGCAAAGTCCCGCTTGAAGAATTCGACACGGCCGATGAGATTGTATGAATCTTCATACAGCCTGCTCGTGCCGGAATTGATAGCACACCTCTAACCCGCTTCAACTATGCGTTCGGCAGAAGGCCCCGGCAATTGGCACGGCCTGCGCTCTCGTTGCATCAACAACGTGGGCCGGGTCGCGGGGGCATGTGTTCCCTGATGTCTTCCGGCGATGAGACCAAGGAGACAGACATGAAGAACTGGATGATGATATTGCCCCTGTCAGCTCTGATCTTGACGCTTGCAGCGTGCGCCGGAGAGGACGGCGGCGGAGGTGGCGGCGGGTCAGACTCCGGCAGCGTCACTTTCGCACTCACGGATGCGCCAAGCGACGAGCTTTCCGTGTTTCAAATTGAGGTGACCGGCCTGCAGATCTTCAACACCTCTGGCGCGCCTGTCCAGGTTTTCCCCCAAAAGCCGGGCCAGACCACTGTCGTCAACCTTCTACGGCTGCGCGGGATTCACCACCTGCTTGGCAACATGCAACTCAAGCCAGGCGAGTACGACCGTATCGACCTGACATTCATCAACGCAGTTGCCGTGGACAACGCGGCCAACAACCTGACGATCAATCCCTCTACGTCTGGGACAGTCACGATCCAGCTTCAACCGGCTTTGCGCGTAGGACAGAACAACCTGATGTTCGAGATCGATTTCGACGTCAACAACAGCGTCAGCAACCTGATCACCGGGCCGGGTGGGTCGCTCACGCTAAACCCGCTGATTATCGCCCGGGTGGATGATACCCCCACCGGTGGCCAGCATGTCGAGGACTTCAAAGGCGTGGTGCAGGCAGTTCGACCCACAGAAATGGTCGTGACTCTGGGCGCGGGCAGCGTCCGTGTGGTACTGACCGCGAGCACAATCGTAGAGGCCAACGGCACGTTCACGTCAGCCGGTACCGCGGGCTTCGACCTGACCACTATTGTGCAGACGGGCAACATCGTGGAGGTTGACGGGCTGTTCAACGCGGCGCAGAACTCTGTGACGGCGACCAAGATTGAGCTGGAAGATGGGATGTCCGGGTTCGACGGCCCGGAGGCGCAGGGCCTGGTGCTGTCAATCGGCACCGGCAGCTTTGACATGCTTGTGACCGAGTCCCGCGACAGCGGGTTCACACCCGGCAGCACACAGACCATCAACTACACCGGCAGCACGTTCTTCAAGTGGGACGACCCCGACGCCGTTGCCGCCAGCAGCAACCTGCGACTGGGCATGGAGGTGCGCACAACAGGCAGCAGCGGATCACCTGCGTCTGCACAGGCCGTCAAGCTGCGCGAGACCGAGCTGCGCGGCACCATCACAGCCGTCAACGCCGGCGCCCTGCAGGCCACCATGGACGTGGCCCGCATCGAGGGCGTGTCAGTCAGCGCGTTCGCCGGTTTCAGCAACCCCGTGACACTGCAGTTCTTTGGCACCATACCGGTCAGCATCAGCGCCAACAGCTTCGCCGAGGTCGAGGGCCACTTCGACCGCACCACCAACGGCATCTTCGACGTGACCGACAACGACGCACACGGCGAGGACAACCACACCCACAGCCTGGAGGGCAACGGGTTCAGCATCGTCTCCAGCAACCCGCTGGTGCTGTCGATCAGTGGCCAGCTGGAAAGTGCATCCGGCGTCACCTCCATCACCGGCATCGTCGTGTTGGCGGGCAACATCGTGATCATCGAGCAGAACGACAACGCAGACACGAAGGTTCAGATCACCGCAGCTGCGCTGGAATCCGGCATCAACAGTGGCAAGTACGTCGAGCTGAAGGCCGAGGGCCCGTACGACGCGCAGACCAACACCCTGACAGCCACCAAGATCGTCGCAGAAATGAACTGATCCCCACACCCGCCAGGCCAGCGGGTAAAGAGGAGGGAGCGGACCACCGCTCCCTCTTTTCCATTTGCAACACTAAGCCAGCACGACGCGGCGGTTGCCTTTTTGGATTTCGCCTATTGCGTGGGCCTTCAGGTTGGGGACGCCTTTCGTGCGGTGCTTGTTCAGGGCTTGGGCTACCTGGTTGGCTTGTCCTGGGCGGGTGATTACTACCATGCCTATGCCCATGTTGAACACTCGGTACATCTCTTCGCGCTCGACGTTGCCGCCCTTTTGCAGCATGCGGAAGATGGGCGGCACATCCCACGCGCCGGTGTCGATCACGGCTTTGCAGCCGCGCGGCAAGATGCGCGGGATGTTTTCTATAAACCCGCCGCCGGTGATGTTGGCCAGGCCTTGCACCAGGTTCTTGCGCTCGTTCAGCAGGGCGACGATCGGCTGGGCGTAAATGCGTGTGGGCTCAAGCAGCTCAAGGCCGAGTTCGCGGCCAAGCTCGTTGACGTGCTTGCCCAGCTTCCACTTCCTGCGTTGAACAATCTTGCGCACGAGGCTGAAGCCGTTGCTGTGCAAGCCGCTGCTTTCGATGCCGAGGATTACGTCGCCCGGCTTGATGCCCTCGCCCTTGATGACCTTGTTCTTTTCGACGACGCCGACGCCGAAGCCGGCGATGTCGTATTCGCCTTCGGGGTAGAAGCCCGGCATCTCGGCGGTTTCGCCGCCCAGCAGTGCGCATCCTGACTGGCGGCAGCCCTCTGCAACGCCGCCGACCAGTGGCATCAGCACGCTGGTGTCTTTGCGTCCGGTGGCAATGTAGTCGAGAAAAAACAGCGGCTCTGCGCCCATGCACAGCATGTCATTGACCGACATGGCCACGCAGTCGATGCCGACGGTGTCGTGCTTGCCCATGGCAAACGCGATCTTGAGCTTGGTGCCGACGCCGTCGGTGCAGGCCACGAGCACCGGTTTGCGATAGTTGCGCCTGAACAGCCGGCTGTTCTCGAGCGTGAATAATCCGCCATAGCCGTCCTCGACGTCAATGACGCGGGGCGTGTGCGTGGCACGGATGCGCTTGAAAATCTGCGTAACCAGCGCGTTGTGCGTTTCAAAGTTCACGCCCGCGTCGGCATAGGTCAGGGCCTTGCCTTTGCGGGTGCCTGGCTTTGTCGGGCTGTTGCTACGACTTTGACGGGCCATCGGCCGCGGATGATAGCGACAGGTTGCGCGTCATGCGAGCCGGCGTCGTGCGGGCACGCAGGCTTGCGAGGTCATCAAGCAGGTCGTCGATGACGAGGTCAAGCTGGGTGCCGAGCTCGCCGTCCACGCCGTGTTCGCGAAGGCGTGCGCGCACGTCGATGAGGCGTTCGGCGCGCTGAGGCTCGAGAGTGTTCAGGATTCGGTCGAGTCTTTCGGTTGCGGCTTTCATGTGCGTCCTTTGTTGTTGTTGCCGACTTTCGGCGCTATTTATGTTATCGGCTCTTTTTATAGTTTCCTTTAGGTCAAAGTTCAAGAGACTTGAATTGCACAGATCGCAACCTGTCGCATTGGTGCCACTCGAAAACTGAAAACTTTGTGTTGCTCGTTACACCTGTGTTGTACTCTTGCATTCATGCAACACGGCCTCTTGCAACGCTTTTCGGACTGGATCGGTCATTGGGCCGGCAACGCGGACTTTCACGATGGCGCCTCTGGGCTGCTCCAGGTCGAGGTAGCACCCCTGTTTGAAGGCGACGCGCTGGAAGTTCGCATGCTGTTGACCGATCGCTCAAGCAAAACTCGTGTCACCGACGGGTGCGGATTCTGGCATCTCAATCGGGACGGCCGCGTTCGCGCGTCGATCTGCGGCGATTGGACAGGCGCAGTGGAACTGGTTGAGCAGGCCGGTTCCACGGCCGAGCTGTCGCTGGAGGGCCGAACGGACGACGGCGCGCGAGTGACGGTTGCCTGGTCTCTGCACAACGGGGAGCTTTCTGTAGATGTGGGCGTTCACGAAGCTGAAGGCGCGGGCGTCCGCGCTCGCGCGACAGGACGGTTGCGCAGGCAACTGGCGCTGCTGGCAACTCTATGATGTATGAGCAGGCCAACTTCAATGGCATGGTCGGCGTCTGGGGCGGCACTGGTGAAGCCGAGACCGGCATGCCGGTGGCGGTGCGCGTTGCAATCGAACACGCGCAGGAGGGTGCGGCTTTGCGCCTGCACCTCGAGGCGTGCGACCCGCAGTTTCAGAGCCTCTACCATGGTCTGCGGGCGGTGTTCCCGGCGCAGGTCGAAGCCGGCTCGCGCGGCGCGGCGTTTTCAACCATTCACAAGCAGTTCCTGTTCGATCTCGCGCCCGACGATGGCGGTTCGTTGCGCTTGACTGGCGTTACGGGTGCGGGCAACCGGCTGTTTGTGCAACTGCGGCCGGAGGGCGGTGATTCGATCTGCTTCTCTGCCTGCTGGCGCGCGCCGGGCCAGGAGCCGGAGGGCCCGCGCATGACGGCGCACTTGAAGCGCCTGCGGCCGCTGCAGTTTGCAAGCCCTCCCGGTGCTCTACCTACTCGAGCGTGAGCTTGATCGCGCCGGACTTGGCGTGTTCGTGCCCCAGGCTTGCGCCGGTGTCGTCGAAGGTCGCGATCGCGATGTGCGTGGCGTGCCCCGGCTTGAGCGGTGCGTCGTCGCTGTTGCCGGTCTCGAGCCTGCGTTTCAGCACGATGGTCCACCATCCGCCCTGCCAGCGCGAAGCCGCTGTCACGTCGGCGCGGCTTTGCTCAGGCGCGCGAAGCCTGATGGATGGCACGCTGTAGCCGTCCGGCGGCGTGAACCCGTCGGGCATCTCGCGTGCGGCAGATTCATCAAACGCGCCGTTGCGGTCGGCGTGATCGGCCCACACCCAGCGCGGGGCGCTACCACCCTGGCCGGTGTTGTCCTGGTAGGCTGAGCGGCCGCTGTCATCGCCGCGCCCGACTTCGGCAAACCGGAAGTTCTGGTCGTCGCACCATCCGGCTTGTCCGCCGCGCGCGGCTTTCCAGTGCCACAGGTCGGCGGTGTGGGTGTCGTGCAGCGTGCCCATGCTGCCTTCGTGGCACAGTGCGGTGCATCCGCTTTCGGCAAAACCCGGTACGTTGTGGTTGATAGCGACGGCGAAGCGGTCTTCGTCGCCCTTGAGGCGCGCCCAGCCACCTTCCTTGTACTGCCAGGCCTTCTTGGCGTCGCTCCTGGTTTCGTCGGGCCAGCGCGCCATCAGGTACAGGAACTCGCCGTCATGCAGCGCGCGCAGCTCGACCGTCGGCCCCGCCAAGCCGGCTTTGAAGTGTGTGGGGATGTTGACGGGAGCTGCGCCGTTCCAGGCCGCGTTCATTGCCGGAGTCATTGCGTCGCCGGATGTGCGCGCGGCGACGAGCCCTGGGGGGCCATGTTTGTCGGCAGACTCCTCCGAAGTGACGGCCATGGAGCAGGCGGCCAGGGCGGGCAGCAACAGAATGGCGGCGCATCGACTCATGGTGATTCCTTTCGATGAAGCAGCACGGCGTCCTGCTTTGCGCCGGATTCGGTCAGGTTGACCTCCACGTGGTCGCCGGGCGCGGTCTTGCACTCAAAGCCGACGTAGTCCGCGCAGATCGGCAGCTCGCGCAGGCCGCGATCGACCAGCACGCACAGCTCAATGCGCTCAGGCCGGCCGTAATCCGCAAGCTCGATCAGTGCCGAGCGCACGGTACGACCCGTGTAGAGCACGTCGTCCACCAGCACCACCCGCCGGCCCGCAAGCTCAACGGGGATGTCGCTGCCGTGAACTGTCGGCAGCGCCCGGCCGGCCAGGTCGTCGCGGTACAGGGTAATGTCGATGGCACCCAGGTCGGGGCGAGGGAATCCCAGCGCAACGCAGGCATCGGCCATGCGCGAGGCGAGAGGCACGCCATTGGTGCGAATGCCGATCAGCACGGGTGCCGCGCCGGGGGCGCTGACAGCGCGGGCGAGGCGCGTGACGCCTTCAGCAATGGCCTGGGAGTTGACGAAAACGCTGGTGTTCATGGGTGAGCGTCCGTTGATGCCGATTGTGGGATGTCGGGCGGGACGGCGCCAGTGAGAACCGGTGCAGGCTACCAGCGTCGGTGCTCTTCGGGCACGTGTTTGTTGTAGTGCTCGCGCGCGTTGCGCAGGATGTCGTGGGCAAGCTGGATTGCGGCAAGGCCCTCTTCGCCACCGACCTGCGGGCGCGCGCCGGTGCGAATGGAGTTGATGAAGTGCTTGAGCTCTTCCTTGAGGGGCTCTTCTTCGCCGATCACAACCTGCTCGACGCGGATCAGGTCGTTGAACACGAACTGCATCAGGTCGTCGATGCCGCTGATATCGACGTTCTCGACGTGAAAATCAGCCTGGTCAAGCTTGGGCGTCTTGCTGTAGATCCACGCCTGCTTGCCCGCGAAATCCAGGTTCAGGTAGCGGTCGGCGCAGAAGATGCGCATCTTGCGCACGCTCTTGTCGCTGATTCGGCTTGCCGTGATGTTGGCAACGCAACCGTTCTTGAAGGTAAGCCGCGCGCTGGCGATGTCCTCATGGCGCTTGCTGAGCACGGGCGTGCAGACCGCCTGGATGTCCTCCACTTCGCTCTGCACGATCGACAGGATGATGTCGAGGTCGTGAATCATCACGTCCATCACCACGCCGACGTCTGTGCTGCGGAACGGGTACGGGCTAAGCCTGTCGGCTTCAATGAACGCAACGGTGTTGATGGCGTTGCGAATGCTGGACAGCGCGGGGTTGAAACGCTCAATGTGTCCGACCTGCAGGATGCGCTTGTGCTTGCGGGCAATCTCGACCAGCCGGTGGCATTCGTCCACGGTGAAAGCCATCGGCTTTTCGACCAGCGCGTGCAGGCCGTTTTCCAGCGCCCATGAGCCGACTTCATAGTGATGGCGCGTGGGCACGACGACCGACACGGCATCGACGCGGCCCTTGAGCGCCTTGTAGTCGGTGAGGGCTTCGCAGTGAAAGCGCTCGGCGATTGTCTTGGCGGTCTTTTCGTTGGCGTCAACGACGGCGACAAGCTCAGCCATCGGCAACTCCTTGAGTACCCGGGCGTGATTCTTGCCCAGATGCCCGACGCCGATGACGGCCATCTTGACGCGCTCTTGCTGTGCCACGAAGACTTCCCCCGACCTTGTGCCTAATGTTGTAGCCGTTTGGCCAAGAACCTGCAAGTTTCTGACATACCCCGGGGGACTGTGGAAAGTTCGAACACGAAGCAGGTCGATCCGCACTAATGCAGCCCGCCGCTTCAGCTTCCGACTTCTATTTGTGCCTCTCGCCGGTCACCATGAACTTCACCGTCGCTTCACAAGCCAGCTCGCCGTCCACTGTGGCTTGCCCCTTTACGATGCACAACCCGCGTTTTTCCTTCAGCAACTCAACCTCAAGCCGGATTTGATCACCCGGCACTACCTGCCTGCGCCATTTCACTTCGTCGGCGGCTGTGAACAGCGCGAGCTTGCCGATGTTCTCTTCGCGGCCAAGCACCAGCACTCCGCCAAGTTGCGCCAGCGATTCGAGCATCAGCACGCCCGGGAAGATCGGGCGCTCAGGAAAGTGGCCCGTAAAGCAGGGCTCATTGAAGGTCACGTTTTTGATGCCGACGGCTTTGGTCGCGTCGCGATGCAGCACCTTGTCCACCATCAGGAAGGGGTAGCGGTGCGGCGCGATGTTCAGCACGCCCTGGATATCAAGCGCGCCCTCATTGGGTTGAGAGGTTTCGTTCATGCCTTCCCCGTCAAAGACCGCGTTCATACTGTTCCCGGAGCGCCTTGGCTACCTGCTGGTTTTGTGAGTGGCCTGATTTCACGGCGGTGACCCTGGCGTTCAGGCGCAGGCCGGTGACCGCGAGATCGCCGATCACATCCAGCAGCTTGTGGCGCGCGTACTCGTCGGGATAGCGCAGGGTGTTTTCCAGCGGGCCGTTGGGCCCCACAACCAGCGTATTCTGGGTGTTTGCGCCCTTGCCGAACCCCATCGCCTGCAAGGCTTTCGCTTCGGCTTCAAGGCAGAAAGTGCGCGCGGGGCCGATTTCGTTCTCAAAGCTCTCGCGGCTGACCGCGAACTCGGTTGTCGTCCTCGGCATGAACGGCACGCCGTAGTCCAGCGTGTAATTCACCACCAACCCGTTGGCGTTCGGCTCGACTCGTATGGCAACTTTGTCGTCGCCGACTTCGATTGGCTCGCGCGGCGAAAACTCCGCGCGGTCTTCGGGCAACTCGGTGATGCCGGCTTGCAGCACCAGATCGACGAACGCCTTGCTGCTGCCGTCGCCGGCCGGGGGCTCAGCGGCCGAAAGCTCGATCACTGCGTTATCGACGCCCATGCCGTAGAGCGCAGCCAGGACGTGCTCGACCGTATGCACCTCAACGCCGTTTTCCATCAGCAGCGTGCGGCGCTGCACTTCGCGGATGTTGCGGGGGTGCACCGTGATCCTTGCCCCGCCCTTGTCGGTGCGCACAAGCGTGATGCCGGCGCTGGCGCCTGCAGGCTTCAGCGCCATCGTGACCGGCAGCCCTTCGTGCAGGCTGTTGCCGGTCATGCTGGCTGATGCTGCTAGTGTCGCCTGTTTCATTTGCCTTCGGACAGCTTTTTGATCTGCGCTTCGAGCGCCTTGACGCGGTCAACGATGTCGGGGAGCTTTCGCGCGGCCGCTTCGCGTTTCATGAACTCGCGGCCTTCGTAAGCGGGCAGGCCGGCGATGGCCACGCCCGGCGGCACGTCCTTCATCGCACCCGACTTGGCGGCGATCTTTGCGCCCATGCCTACAGTGATGTGGTCGCTGACGCCCGCGTTGCCGCCAAGCTGCACATAGTCCTTGAGCGTGCTTGAGCCCGCGATGCCGCTCAGCGCCGCGATCACGCAACCGCGGCCAATCTGGACGTTGTGCGCAATCTGTACCATGTTGTCGATCTTGGTGCCGGCGCCGATGCGCGTGACGTCAAAGCGCGCGCGGTCAATCGTGCTGTTGGCGCCAATCTCGACATCGTCGCCGATCTCTACCCTGCCCCGTTGCGGTGCCTTCATGAACTGGCCGCCGACAAAGTGAAACCCGAAACCGTCAGCGCCGATCACCACACCGGGGTGCAGGATGCAGCGCCGGCCGATCACGCACGCGTGCAGCACCGTGACGTGCGGATAGATCACCGTGTCGTCGCCGACAATCACGTCGTCGCCGATGTACGTGTGCGCGTGAATCACCGCGTTGGCGCCAAGCTTCACGTTGTTGCCGATCACCGCGTAGTGGCCGATGCTTACGCCTTCGCCCTGCTCCACCCCTTCGCCCACCACCGCCGTCGGCGCGACGCCCGGCGCCGGTGCTGCAGGGGCCGGGCGCAGGGCACCCAGGGCACGGCTGAAGGCCCGGTCAGGGTCCGGGTGGCGCAGCACGTTTACGCCTTCGGGAAGACTCATCTCCGGCGGCGCGATTACCGCCCCCGGCTGCGCCTTGGCAAGCTGAAGCAGATACTTCTTGTCGGTCACGAAACAGACGTGCTGCTCCCCCGCATTGTCAGGGCGCGCGACGTCGATGACTTCGTGCGCGCCGTCGCCCTCAAGCGTTGCCTCGCAGACCCTGGCGAGCTCGTCAAGCCGCATGCCGCCTCCGCCCTAGTCGCCCCGGCGATTCCCGTCCGCATCCAGCAACCGCACGGTGACCACCTTGAATATACGTGGGTCGGCAACGCTGCGGGCGGTAACTTGAAAGGTGTCGTTGCCCTCCGGGAAAGCCGTGGGTGCAGTGTAGAAGCCGGTGTCGTCGGCAAGCTGGCCCGTGCCTATGCCGTTGCGCGTCCAGCGCAACCTGGCGCTTTCGCCCTCGGCGGGCTCGCCTTTGCGCTGCACATCGACGCTGAACCATGCCTTCTGCCCCAGCCGAATCTCGAACACGCCGTCTTCATGCTCGGGGTCATCAGCGCGCGGGATGCTTGCGCCCTTTTGAGGCTCCTCTTCGGTTCCGGTGACTTGCGAGACGCCGATTTCGCCAAGCGTAATGCCCGGGTCCCACAGCTCTTTGGCGCGTTCCAGAACCTTGTCGGTGATGTCGTAGGCTGGGTTGAAGACAAGGACAGGGCTGATCAGCAGTTGTTGCTGCAACTGCTGGAAGTCATCTCCTTTGCCCACCACTTCTTCGGGCTTGCGCACGATGTTCAACACTTCGTCGTAGCCCAGCTCGCCTGCAATGTTGTTTGTCAAAGTGCGCAGGCGGGTAAACGCTTCGATGCCGTGGCGCCTGAGATCGCCCTGGGCGGCCAGCTCGCGCAAACGCAGGCTGTAGCGCCGCTCGGACTCAAGCTCGATGCGGCGTGTGATCGCCTCGCGCCGTTCAGGACTTTCGGGGTTGCTTTCGGAGACGCGCTTCGATTGCGCGTCGATCTTGTCCTTGTAATCGCGCTCGACTTGCGCAACGGCGAGCTGAAGCTCGAACTCGATGTCGCCGCGGTGCTTGCCAAGCTGGTAGTCGTCCTTGAGCAAACTCAGGAAGTCAACGTAGGCGGTACGTACCGGCTGTGGCGTAACGTCGGCCTGGCCGCTGTGGATGCCGGCGACGGCGACCAGGATGCTGCAAAGCGCCACGAGCACGGCGGCGGACCAGAGTCTGTTGGCTGATGTCATGTTCGTCCTTGGTTTGCGGGCCTCGCGCCGGATGTTGCCACAGGCACGCCGGTCTGTCACGGGGAGTGAGCCCGGCAGGCGTCGTGATCACCTGACAAGGCGGGAATCGCCCTGCCCCCGGCTTGACGCAATTGCCTGCACGCTTCACTATCGCGGGTCGTTGCCCCTTGGTGTAATTGGTAACACACCTGACTCTGGATCAGGCATTCAAGGTTCGAGTCCTTGAGGGGCAGCCAACCTGCAACAGCGGTCGCGCGAATCAAGCCGTTTCGCGCGACCGCTTCGTTTACGCCCGACGTCGTCCGCCCTCGGGCGGACTTTGGCCGGGCTACTTCGCGTTCGAAACAGTCCTCAGGACTGTTTCGAGGTTCGAGTCCTTGAGGGGCAGCCAACCTGCAACAGCGGTCGCGCGAATCAAGCCGTTTCGCGCGACCGCTTCGTTTATCAGCCGGCAACTGCGGTGAATCTCGAAGGGCCACGAAGCACCACGAAGCAATGCGCGCTGCAAGCAGCCGCGAAAGCGCGAATACGCGAAAGTCGTTTTCGCGCTTTCGCGTTTTCGCGGCCTTGCAACCGCGATTGCAGCGGGTCCGGCAGGACGAGGGCGAAGGCAACTTCGTGGTTCTTCGTGGTTTCAAGCTTTGTGCTGTGGCCAACAACAGAATGGCATCGGCGAGTGTGTTGTCGTAAACTGACCGCATGTTCGGGCGCAAGAACCACTACGAGCAGGCATTTTCCGGCATGCTGGTCGAAGCCGGCGTGCAGGCCCTTGCCGTTGAACAGGCGCGGCGCCCGTCGCTCAATGGCGTAACGCTCAAGAACTTTGACCTGATGCTGAACGGCGTCGATGCCGTTTATGCGCTAGACCTCAAGGGCCGCCGAGATCGCCCCTGGATCTCGCGTACCGACCTGTTTTCCATGATGGGATGGCGCACGCTGCTGCGCGACAAAGCCGTGCCCGCATTCCTGTTCGCGTTTTTCACGCCGCCCTTTTCCGCTGCAGGCCGCGTTGGTGACCTGCCGGCAACGCTGCACGCGACGCCTGCGGGCAGCTATCGCTTCAGTCTGCTGGGGCTTGAGGATGCGCAGCGGCTTGCCAGGCCGCGCAGCGCAGGCTGGGGTACGCTTGATTTCGCCTGGGATGCTTTCGCCCGCGTCGTGCAGCCGCTTGACGCAATCGTGCACCTGCCCTGCGGCGTGTAGCGCGCACTCACTCAAGGTTTTCGAGCTCTGCTTCGATGGCGTCTATCAGCGGCTTGAGCGTTTCTGCGTCCATGCCGAATTTCAGCCCAGCCGCCTTGAACAGGTCGCGCAACTCACGCGAGCCGCCCAGCGCCAGCGCCTTGCGGTACAATGCCAGCGCGCCGGCCTGGTCGCGTTTGCTGTTCAGCCACACCTGCAACGCGCCGATCTGCGCGATCGCGTACTCAATGTAATAGAACGGCACCGTGAACAGGTGGTTCTGCCTCTGCCACATGGTCGCCCTGTGCTGCTCCAAGCCGCTGTGGTCCACGCCGCGATCAAAGCGCTGGTAGGTCTCCAGCCACGCGGCTTCGCGCTGCTGCGGCGTGTGGCCGGGATGTGTGTAAACCCAGTGTTGAAACTGGTCGATGGTGGCAACCCACGGCAGCAGATACAGCAGCATGCCCTCAAGGTGCTCGCGCCGCGCGCGCGCCGCGTTGGCTTCGTCGTAGAACTCGCCGATGTGCGGCATGCCCAGCAGTTCCATGCTCATGCTGGCGACTTCTGCGAACTCGATTGGCGCGTCGCGGTAGCGCAGCAGCTCCTGCGACGCGGACGCAAACGAGTGAAAAGAATGGCCGCCTTCATGCAGCAGCGTCGTCACGTCGTCGTCCACGCCGACCGCATTCATGAAGATGAACGGCAGCCGCGCCTCATACAGCGTGCTTTGGTACCCGCCCGGCGCCTTGCCCTTGCGGTTGTCGAGGTCGAGCAGGCCCAGGCTGCGCATGCGCGTGAACTGTGATTTCAACTCAGGGTCGATCTTGCCGAAGATGCGCTCGCACCCGGCTTTCAGGTCTTCAACTTCGTCAAACGGATTCAGCGGCGGGCGCCCCTGGGGGTCGCAGGCAAGGTCCCACGGCCGCAGGGTTTCAAGTTTCATCTCGCGGCGGCGGCGCTCCAGCAGTCGCTCGACCACCGGCAGGATCACATTCTCCACGGCGTCGGCGTAGCGCGTGCAGTCTTCGGGCGTGTACGAGAAGCGCTCGTACGCCTTCCACATGTACGAGCGAAAGTCAGGGTGGCCGGCGTTGGCCGCCACCTGCTGCCGCAGCTTCAGTTGCTTGTCGTAAAGCGCGTCGATGCGGGGGGCGTCCTGCGCGCGGCGCTCAGCCACCACACGAAAGGCAGACTCGCGTTTGGCGCGGTCCTGCACGAGCTGGTACTTCGACATCTGCGGCAAGGTGCGCTCGGCGCCGTCAAACTGCACCGACATGCCGCCGATGATTTCTTCATATTCGTTGGACAACTTCGACAGCTCGGTCTGCAGCGGGATGTTTTCTTCGCGGAACAGCGACAGCGCCGTTTCGACGCTGCGGTCGAGGATGCCGTACTCCGCGCGATCAAGCTGATTGCGGGCGGGCGTGTCGCGGTACTTGCGGTCAAGCTGGTCGGAAAGCGGCTTGAGCTTTGGCTCGAACCTTTCGACCCAGTCAAGAAAGGCCTGCTTGTACTCTGGATTGGTGGTGTCCAGCGTGCTGCGGATGTACACGCGCGCGCCGAACTCGCCGATGATGGCTTCAAGCTCAGAACGGTCGCGAAGCCACCTTTCGAGCGCTCTCACATCGGACAGGTCAGCGTCAAGCAGCCGCCGGTACAGCGGCTCCACATCTTCGAAGGCGCGGACCTCAAGGTCAGCGGGCACAAACGTGCGCGGGTAGGCCTTGGGAAGTGCGTCGAGCACGTCAGCGGGCATGGACTCTCCTATCTCGGAAACGCGTGTGCGATGCCGCCGTCCACGGGCAGCGTGGCGCCTGTTGTGGGCGTGCGGTTGGTGGCGAAGAAGACGACCGCGTTGCCGACGTGCCGGCCCGTCACGCGCGCGCGTAACAGGTTGCGGTTGCGGTAGTGCTCTTCCAACTGCGCAAAGTCGATCCCGTGGGCCTTGGCGCGGTCCGGCCCGACTTCGCCCCACAGGCCGCTGGGGTTCACGTCCGTGCCGAACACCGCGTCCGGCGCGACGATGTTTACTCGAATGCCGTCCTTGGCCAGCTCCATCGCAGCGACTTTTGCCAACTGGTGGCCCGCGGCTTTGCTGGCGGAGTACGCCGCGAACTCAGCGCCGGGCGCCATCACGTTCTTGCTGCCGATCACGATGATGTGCCCGCCCGTGCCCTGCTGCTTCAGCGCGCGGGCGGCTTCGCGCATTACGTTGAAGTAGCCTGTCGCGTTTACATCCAGCACGCGCTTCCAGTCGTCGCTGTCAAGCTCATCCAGCGCGCGCGAGTGCGCCACGCCCGCGTTCGGCACCACGATGTCCACGCCGCCGTACATCCGCGAGGCTTCTTCAAACAGCGCGCGCACTGAGTTTTCATCGGTCACGTCGCTGACGACGCCGCGACGCGAATCCTTCCCGTGGCGCTCGCCCAGGGCTTCGCAGGTTTCGCCAAGCCGCTCGGCGTTGATGTCCGACAGCACGACGTGCGCGCCGGCTTCAATCAGCGCGTCGGCGACAGCGCTGCCGATCGCGCCCGCGGCGCCGGTGACCACCGCAACCTGGCCGGCCAGTGCCTTGGGCTTGGCTTTGCCGAGTTTGGCTTGCTCCAGCGGCCAGTACTCGACGTCGAACAGGTCAGCTTCGGGCAGCGCTTCGTATTCGCCGGTCGCGTGCACCAATGTCTTTACGCGGATTGTGTGCTCATAGATGTCCGCGGCGATGCGCGCGTCCTTCTTGCTGCTGCCCCAGCACAGCATGCCCACGCCGGCGATCAGCACCACGCGCGGGAAGTCATCCAGACGTACGCGCTCAACGCCTTTTTGCTCAACCATGCGGTCAAAGTAGGCGTTGTAGGCGCGGCGGTAGTCGGTGACGGCTTCACTCAACTGGTCTTCGAGATTGTCAAAGTCCGGCTCGGCGATCACCAGCGGCAACGCCTTGGTGCGGATGACGTGGTCCGGCGTCAGCGGCCCCGTCAGTGCCAGCGACTCGAATTCGGCTGCGTTGACGAAATCCATGATCTCGTCCGTGGCCTGCCCTGAGGCACTCGAAGGGCGCCACTCCAGCACCATGCGCTTGAACGGCGCGTCGGGATCGCCCGTGGTGCCCGCCAGCAACCCGCGCAACACTGGCGCGACCTGCGCGCACAGGGTTGCGGGATCAGCCGGCGCGTCAAAGCGCTGTGTCAGCGCGCGGCCGGACTTGCGTTCGCGGGCCAGCCATTCTTCCGCGATCGTCACCAACGCCACGTGGCGCTCGTAGCTCTGCTTTGCGTCATCGCCGAAGCTGAACAGGCCATGCTTGAGCAGCACCAAGCCTTCGACGCTGGGGTCCTGCTCGTACACCTCGGCGCACACCTTGGCGAGTGCAAACCCGGGCATCACGTAGCGCACGATGCCGACGCGCTTGCCGTACAATTCGCGCACAAGCGCCTCGCCGTCGGGGCGGTTGGTCAGGGCCAGGATCGCGTCGGCGTGCGAATGATCGACAACCTTGTGCGGCAGAAACGCGTGCAGCAGCGTCTCGACGCTCGGGTTCGGCCCGGAGGCGTCGAACATGTGCGTGCGCAACTGGTTGACCATCTCTTCGTCGGAAAGGGCCGGCAGTTCACGCAGCTTCTTCAGGTACTCGAGGTCGAGGCCTGGGAAGCCGGGCGGCTCAATCGAGTCCAGGTTCCACCCGCTGCCCTTGACGAAGATGGCTGACACCGACTCGCCCAGGATGCCCTTGAACTCGCCTTTGACACTGGTGTTGCCGCCGCCGTGCATCACCAGCGAGGGGTCACGACCGATCAGCCGCGACGTGTACACGCGCAAAGCCACGTCGTCGCCCGCGGACTTGAAGCGCTCCACATACGAGCGCGCGTCATCATCTTTCCAAAGGCTCTTCATGCCGCCCTTTTCGGTTGATTGGCGCGAGAGGGCAAGGGCTTGCAGGCCTATGCCGTTCCCGGTGTACACTCTCCGGCAAGGTGAGGGGGCCTAATGAGTAACCCGTATCGGATTCCGCGTCCACGCTACGGTGTGGTACTGGAAGGCAAGTACCACCCACCCACAGCGTTTGCGGACCCCTATCGCTTGGTACTTACCCACGAAGATCTGTGGCTGAGCGAAAACCTCTCAATCCCCCTAGGCGCAATTCAGAACGTTGAAGTGATCGGCGACAGGGTCGTTAGGGTCTCCTACTTCAATGCGCTCAACAGCGCCAATGAGGTCGCCGACATTACCTCGCAGAACGTGCTAGGGGGGACTGACAAAGAGGCTGTCTGGAACCTCGCCAATACATTGACCGTCGAGAGGAGCAAAGCGCAATCAGTCGAGGATTTCCTGGCCGAGTTGGCGCAAGGGGGTGGCGGGCGTGTCGCGCGTTGTGAGGCGTGCGGTGACTCCCCTGGCGCGCTGGTAGATCTTGGGTACGTAGTTTGTTTAGGGCTAACCTATCGAAGTGCGCCCATGCGGAGATACCTTTGCCGGAAGCACGCAATCAGAAGGTGCCTGGCGTGCA
The DNA here is from genome assembly GCA_964652605.1 of uncultured Planctomycetaceae bacterium. Taxonomy (GTDB): domain Bacteria; phylum Planctomycetota; class UBA8742; order UBA2392; family UBA2392; genus JADJRK01. The sequence goes on along the minus strand of CAZZBH010000048.1, from coordinate 2,393 downwards.
ACCTGTACACAGGAATCTGCGGGTGGTGGGGAATCCCGGGCATCGTAACGGCGCCCGCCCGGCTGTGGCAAAACACGTCCAGCGTGAGGCGTGCATGTAGAGTCGGCCCGATTTCATCGCTATGCCTGTTCTGTGCCGGTGGAGTTTTCTGGCTCCTTCTGTTCGCTTTGTTTACGCTACTCGTGACGACCGACATTGTGCCGTACTTGGAGAAGCAGTTCCGCTAGCGTCGGGTCATGCAGGCTTACGCACCGGCTCTGGCTGCAGTTGGGATTCGGTTGCAACCTTAAGGCATACAAGTGTCTGAACGCGAAGCGGTTCGCGGAGCGAACGTTGCGAAGCGGGCGAGCGCCCTGACCTCCTACGACGAAATGCCGGGCCGCGAAAGCGCGAAGTGGTCAGATGGCAAACTCCGCGCAGTTCGCGCTTTCGCGTTTTCGCGGCTCTACTATGCTTGGTTCGCTTCGTAGCGGGAGGTCGAGATGAAACTGAGCGGTATTCAGGTGATGCAATTCCTGGGAATGGTCGTCGCGCCCATGGTGATCGGACCGACCGCGGGGACCAAAGAGAGTGCGGTGGTCTGGTCGTGCGTTGTGATCGCCCTGCTGTTCATCGGGGTGTCCATCTGTTCGCTGGCAAACGCCATCGCCGAGCGCGATTCCAAGGGGCGTAAATGGACTCAGTAAAGCGGCTCATCCGCGACATCCCGGACTTCCCCAAGCCCGGCATCATCTTTAAGGACATCACGCCGATCCTGGGTGATCCAGCCGCCATGGCGAGCATCACCGGCGCTTTTGAGAAGGCCTTCGAGGGCGCCAATCCCACGCGCGTTGTGGGCATCGAATCGCGCGGGTTCATCTTCGGCTCGCTGCTGGCGCGCTCCATGAATCTGCCGTTCACGCCCGTGCGCAAACCCGGCAAACTGCCTTACGACAAGATCAGCGTCAGCTACACGCTGGAGTACGGCGAGGGCACGCTGGAAATGCACACCGACGGCGTTACCCACAACGACCGCGTGGTCGTGCTGGACGATTTGTTGGCAACCGGCGGCACAGCCGCGGCGACGTGCGAGCTGATTGAAAAAGTCGGCGCCAAGGTGGCTGGCATCGGCTTTGTCATTGAGCTCGGGTTTCTCGATGGCCGCAGCAAGTTGGGCGGCCGGCGGATCACGAGCCTGGTGACGTTCTGATGAGCCTGCAACGTCGCCGCAGAGCGAGTGGGATAGCATTGGCGGTGCTGGGTCTTGGGTGCTGGGTCAACTGCACATCACCAGCCGGACCCCAGGCCCCACACCCAAGACTCCAGACCCAAGACCCAAGACCCCAGGCCCCAGAGCCAAGACCGGAATACGGCCCTTTGCGGGTTCGTTATAGACCCTTGGCTGGCGGTTAAAAAAAGTTTTGGGTGGGCGCTTGACTGGGTAAAAACTCGCGCTACCCTTTGCGGCCCCTGACGGGGAACGTGGCGTCGAGAGACGCGACGCAAGGCCTGAAGGCAAGCACTTCAGGAAAGTTTTCCACCGGTCTTGACCGAACAGTCAACCCGGCGTAGGATGTGGGGCCCGGCACGGGCAACTGTGCTGGAGGTTCCCAACCGACCTTCTGCGAAGCAGGAGCAAGGCGCTGAGCGTCTGAGGCTGTGAAGCCTTGCGCGCCCGGTGCCCAACCTGCAGCAAAGGTGAGGGTGCCGGTGTCTTTTTGGGGTGACATGCCCTGGAAAGCGCTGCTCTTTGAAAACTGGATAGCCACGAAAAGAGGATGTGAATGCAGATCCTCGGCGTGCACGACGGCAGAAGCCTCGCGGGTGATCACTGTGTGATCATCGGCGGTCATCACTTCGATGAGGGTGTGCGTTTGAGATCTGCGCCCAGTTGGTCTACGCGCAAGCGCGTGGGCTGACGGGTCTGCGATCCGCCCCTGAGAGATCGGGGGCGCCAAATCACAAATCAGGTCACATCCTCAAGCATTGAAGTAATGGCTCCGTTAACTCGGAGTGTATTACCCAATGCCCTGAGAATCCGTGACCGAGATCAAATTTTTGTTGATGGAGAATTTGATCCTGGTTCAGAATGAACGTTGGCGGCGTGGATGAGGCATGCAAGTCGGACGCGTGTAGCAATACACGAGTGGCGAAAGGGTGAGTAATAGCTGATTAACCTGCCCTTTGGTGGGGGACAACCCTGGGAAACTAGGGCTAATACCGCATAAGACCACAGCGGGGCATCTCGCAGAGGTCAAAGCCTTCGGGCGCCAGAGGAGGGGATCAGCCTGTATCAGCTAGTTGGTAGGGTAACGGCCTACCAAGGCTACGACGCATAGCCGGCCTGAGAGGGTGGCCGGCCACACTGGGACTGAGACACTGCCCAGACTCCTACGGGAGGCTGCAGTCGAGAA
>CAZZBH010000047.1:0-26353 GCA_964652605.1 uncultured Planctomycetaceae bacterium | reverse complement strand
CGCAGCAGGTTGCGATCCACCGGCTGCCGTACCTTGAGGTCGGGCCGTTTCACACCAACACCAAGTCGGGGCTGCAACTGGCGCAGCGCATCCTGTCGCGCCGCAAGCACACGAACAAACAGATCTTCATGATCACCGACGGCAAGCCGACTGTGATCAACGAGGGCGGGCAGGTGTACCGCAACGTAAGCTGGGTGCTCGACCCCCTGATCGTAAACCGCACGCTCGAGGAGGCCGAGCTGTGCCGCCGCCGCGACATCACCATCAGCACGTTCATGATCGCCGACGACCCGCACCTGGTGGAATTCGTGGACAAGCTGACCAAGGTAAACCGCGGCCGCGCCTACTTCTCAGCACTGGACCGCATGGGCGGAAGCATCTTCGTGGACTACATGAAGAACCGCCGCAGACGGGTCAGATAGCGCGGTCCGTAAGGACCGCGCTAGATCGCTTCGCTGCCGTGTTCGCCGGTTCGGATTCGGATTACGTCGTCGAGCTTCAGGACAAGCACCTTGCCCACACCGACTGTGTCCTCGCCGGCGGCCTTCATGACCGCGTCTATGGTTGGCTTCACGAAGCTGTCGTTGACGGCGATTTCGAGCTTGAGCTTCTTGAACATCTCGACTTCGAGCTCGGCTTCGCCTGCCTCCGCCGTCCCGCGCTGGTGGCCCGTGCCCAGCACTTCACTGATCGTGAAGCGAAACACCTCGGCGGCGGCCAGCGCGTCCTTGACCGCTTCAAGCTTCTCCGGCGCGATGATGACTTGGACGAGCTTCACTGGGCTGGCCTTTCAGCTAGTCGGCACACAAGTGTATACTGTTTACGGAGTGAGTCATGATCGACAACGCTGACAAGAAGGCAATTCTCGACCTGCCAAGGGACAAGCGCCTTGAGCTTCTGGAGTTGATTTCCGAAAGCCTGGCGGAGGACCTGCCGCCGCTATCGGATGCTCAAAAGAAGCTGGTCAGCGAGCGCCTCGCAAAGCATCGCCAGGAACCTCGTCGAGGTTCGCCGCTCAAAGACGTCCTGTCACGTCTGCGGTCCCGCAAATGATCAGCGTCTACGTTGAGCCCGATGCTGAGGATGACCTCGCGTCCATCCGGGATTGGTACGACGCCTTGCTGCCGGGCCTTGGGGATGAGTTCCTGGACGAGTTCGAGAACGTCTCCCGCAGTATCTCTGAGTTTCCACGAATGTACCGGGTTGCCCACGAGGAGGCTCGGCAAGCCGCCCTACGCCGGTTCCCCTATTACATGATGTACGTGCTTGACCCCGATCTCGTGTCGATCATCGCCGTCATCCACAAGCATCGTGACCCTGGCGTTTGGCGCTCGCGACTTCGTCAGCCCTGAAACTCAATCTTTTCGATGCGCACGATTGGGATCGGCTTGCCGTCCGCCCTCAGGGCTCGCATGCCTACCCCTACCGCTACGTCCGCCAGCACCGGGCGGATGAGCGTGCTTTGGCCCTGCCGCACTTTGTCCGACTCGGAAAATTCCGTGAACAGGTAGAACAGCGGCATCATGCCGCTCAGAACCTTGCCGTCTTTCAGCGTCACAAACGCACCGACCACAGCCGCGGGCTCCGCGAACTCGATACTCTTGATCTGCGCAAAAGGCACGAAGAAGATCCCGCGCCCCGTCACCAACTCCAGCGTTGCGCCGGTCAGTGTGTCGCAATCTTCCAGCGCGTTGACCTGCTGCGTGTCCGGCCCCTGCTCGTCGGGCAGCTTGCGCAGGTACAGCGTTGCCGGCTGCGGCTGAAAAGTTTCAGTCTGGTACATCAGCACAACCGCCTGCCCGAAGTTACGGGCCAGCACCGCCAACTCCTGCTGCGCGCCATCGGCAAGATCCTGCATCCAGCGCGTGATGGCGTCGGGGGTGTCCTCGGGCAACGCCGGCTGCACGATCAGCTTGATCAGCTCGGGCCGCGCGATGCGCAGGAAGGTAAGGTGGGCAAGGCGCTGGCGCTGCGTCGCCTCAAGCTCGCCGCGCTGGGCGGCTTCGAACATTTTTGTGTAGTCGTCCTGGTTGAACGTGAAGTAGCGGCGGCGCATTGCCGACACGAACTCTGCGGCGACGCCCTCTTCTTCCGGGATCAGCTCGAACGCCGCGGCGATATGCGCGTAGCCCTCTTCGTGATTGCCGGTGACAAAGCAGGCGCGGCTGTACAGCAGGTGGGCAACGCCATTGTCTTCATCCAACGCCAGCACATGCTGCAACAGGTCGGCGGCTTCTTGCGTGTCGCCGCTGTCGATGTGGACGCTGGCGAGGTTCAGGTTGGCGGCTGTGTGGTCTGGGTCGTGCTCGAGGATCTGTTCATAAATGGCGCGTGCGCCGTCGAAGTCGCCATCGCGATGTTTCATCAGTGCAGTTTGCATGCGCTCATCAACGTCCATGGCGCGACCATAGCATCCGACGGCAAATCCGGCACGAGCGGCAAGCGAAGGAGGAACTTCCGACATCAACGGCGATGGGCCAGTCTGGACCGGCAGTACTCCGCGCCTTCGCGCGTCCTTCCAGCCCTCGCGTCACGGCTCAACCTGCCTGTCGAATCGGCAGCCGGGCAACTTATTCCTGCCGTTTCTGCAACCTGGACGCGTCAAGTCCGCCTCTCGCAAGTGTTTGATTTACAGGCGTTTGCGGGCGAACAATGGATTGGCACGCCGGCTGCTTCTTGCCGTACGGCATGCAACCATAAGGAGGAACAACCATGCGACAGATCAAGGTGTTTGACCCGTTCAATGTGGGCTTCCCCAGCTTCAACAACCTCGTCCGGGGATTGTTTGACGACGACATGGGCCTGCGCCCGCTGCTCGAAGAGGGCAGCCTTGCCGTGGACGTAAGCCAGGGTGTGGAGGGCGAAACCATCGTCCGCGCCAGCCTGCCGGGCTTCAAGAAGGAGGACGTGCAGCTCAGCGTCCACAACGGCGTGCTCGACATCAAGGCGGAAAGCAAGCAGGAGGACGAAACCAAGAACGAGAAGTTCTACCGCCGTGAGCGCCGCGTAAGCTCGGTCACCCGCCGCGTAGCCCTGCCGGGCAACCCCAGCGGCGATGACGTGCAGGCAGAGCTCAAGGACGGCGTGCTGACGGTAAAGGTCCCAGGCAGCACCAAGAACGGCCCACGGCAGATCACGGTGAACTAGCCCGACACCCAACCCAGCCGGCCCGCCAATCAGCACGGCGGGCACGGCTGGGGTTGCGAGAACTATCCATCGTAAGAGCGCACGTAGCGGAAGTGGGTTTCAAGCGCGAGCGCGGCAAATGCGGTAGACACCACGCGGCCGCCGGGGCCGAGCGGGTCCCAACTTCCGTACTCGTCGATCGCGGTTGTTGTCCACCCACGTTCTTTGTCCTCGGGTGTCCAGCCTCGCTGCCGGCCCAGCAGATAGCCCGCCATCGCATCGAGCCATGCCCGCGCCGGTTTGCCGCCCTCCTGGTAGATCACCATGCTCGCCAGCCAAAGCGCAAGAAACCCGCCGCTTCGCGCGATCGAATCGGGTGTGTTCGAGGAATCGCGCAACCACTCCAGCAGCTCCTCGGCATGCGCGCTATTCCATAGATCGAGTTCCATGAAGCATGCACACAGCAGCCAAGCGGCAGCATGAAGGCAGTCGCGCCGGGATTGCTGCTTACCCGCCAGCAGCTCGGAACGTACGCCGCCCCTGGCTTCGGCGACTGACTCTCGAACGCCGGAAATGCAAGCCATCTTGAGGGCATGCACAGCCAACGCCGTTGTGAGCAAGTCTGTCTTTCGATCGTCCGCGGTCAGACCCCATCCACCTCCGGGAAGCTGTTTGCTCAGTAAGTATGCGCAGGTGATTTCCGCCATCGGCTTGATGGCTTTGTCCATGGATAGACCGTAAGTCTCCGACAGCGCTGCCGTAACAAGCGCGTGTGTGCGCATGCATGTCACGTCCCCGTCGCGCGCCGAACCATCCGGGTGCATGGCTTGCCGGATGCGTATCAGCGCGGAGTGGCAGTCGCCCATGAACTCGCCGAAGCGATGGTCGAATCCGCTGCCCGTGTAGGCCAGCAAGACGAGCGCTGTCGCCATCAGGTCCTCATCGGAGTCGCCGTAGTCCGCGCCGGCTTGAGGGTCCACGCTGTAGGTCCAGATCGATTCGGTGCGAATCGAATCCACCCGAAATGCCGCCGCTCTCCAACCATAGGTGCCGAGATGATCGCTGAACCACTCCAGCGACCTCTCCGAGCCGCCCGGCTTGGAGTACTTTTTGGGCGGCTTCAGCTCCTTCGCCGTCATCCTCTCCAGCGACGGCAATGCGGAGTAACCGGCTGCGAAATCGTAGGGCTGCCCGCATTCAGCAGCTCCGCCCCCGTCTAGTGCTGTCGGACTGTCCAGCGCGGCATGCGGTGGGCGAACGGGTATGCCGCCCCATCCGAATAGGGTTGAGCGGGAGTCTGCTGCGCCCCGTGTGGTGTCAGCAGGTCCACCCGCGCCTGAGGATCGATGGGGAGCCGCCGGAGGGGATACCGCGATTCGCTTGGCGCGTGTGACGGCGGGTGCGTGCGCGGACTCAGAGTCCGCAACGGCGAGCCCCGTCGCGCCCAGGGCTAGCGCCGTGAGGCACGCGAGCACGGCGACTGTTGCCCGCCTGCTGATCGCGTTTCGCCTGCCGGCCATGCAACACCCCCAACCCTCAAACGGATGTGGCGCAGCCGGGTTCAGCCCTGCGTCTTGCGCAACCGTGTGCGCCCACGCCAAACTGCGGCGAACAGGGAGAAGCCGTGGCCAAGTTCAAGAATCACGATGAGTACATTGCCGGCGCTCCGGCATATGCGCAGCCGATCTTGAAGAAAATCCGGGCTGCTTATCAGAAAGCGCACCCGGAGATCGAGGAGACGATCAAGTGGAATCTGCCGGCTTTTGAGTACAAAGGCGTGCTGGGCAGCATGATGGCTTTCAAGAGCTATTGCTCGTATGGGTTCTGGAAGGGCTCGCTGATGAAGACCGTGGACCAGCCCGGCGACACGCCCGCCAGCTACTTCAAGCTTACAGACGTGAAAGAGCTGCCGACCGAAAAGAAGCTGATCGCCATGGTTCGCGAGGCGGTGCAGCTCAATGAGAAGGGCGTCAAGATCAAGCGCGACCCGCCCAAGCCCAAGGGCAAGCTGGTCGTGCCCGACTACCTGACCAAGGCGCTGAGCCGGAACAAAGCCGCCAGGAACAAGTTCGAAAATTTCAGCCCCAGCAACCAGCGCGAGTACGTCAACTGGCTGACCGAAGCCAAGACCGAGGCCACGCGCGAGAAGCGCCTCAAGCAAGCCCTCGAATGGATCGCCGAAGGCAAGCCCCGCAACTGGAAGTACATGAAGAAGTGGTAACGGGCACCGGGTGTCGAACTGCAACAACAACGAATCACCACGGGTCACGAAGTACCACGAAGGTCCGCCCGGAGGCATGGACAGCTTCGTGGTTCTTCGTGGCCCTTAGTGGTTGACCGCCCTTTGCAGTTACCTCTGTTCGCGCCTACTTCGTCGGGTCAGGCAGCGTGAACTTGGCGTCGATTTCCGCGCCTTCGTCGTTGACCCGCGTTTGCAGCTCCGGGTTGCCGGGCGATTGCAGCAACAGCCGCTTCACATGGTCCAGGCCCGTCACCTCAACGCCGTTCACACGCAGTAGTTGCTGGCCCGGCACCATGCCCATTCTGGCAGCTGAGCTGCCCGGGCCGACGGCGGCAACGAACACGCCGTTGCGCTCATACAGCGTCAAACCCCACTTCTCGATTTTGACGGCGCGCGGCGCAGGCTCGCTGGCTTCGCTCTCCTCATCCGCAAAGATCACGCCCTCGGGCATCTCGACCGGGATCATGATGCGCAGCGGCCTGCCGTCGCTGTTGACCCTTGACTCGTCAACGGCGATGAAGGCTGTGTACTTTGTGACGAGATTGAACCGCACGCCAAGGTCTGTGATCTCGCTTTCGAGCGTCGTCATGGACGGGTTCGCCAGCAAATGCGCCGACAGGTCGTCCACGGTTCGCCGTGCCCAGATGGCTGCGATGCCGGGATGAGACTCCGCCCGGTTCAGGTCGATCTCGATCGGCAGCGACACGGCCCGCCCGCCTACGCGCCCGTTCACGGTAACTGTGTGCTTGCCCTTGCCCTCGATTCGCGCGCACAACTGCAAGGGCTCGCCGGCGAACAGGTCGCGCGGCACCTGCGGCGCGAAGCCGCTCGCGTTCAGTTCACCCCAGTCGATGCTGATGTCGCACAGCACCGGGCTGTCGATGGCTGCAAAAAACTGGTCCACCGCGCCCTCGGCGTATCCGCCATCGCGCGGCAGGCAGTAGATCGCTTTGCCCTGCCCGTGCTCAGCGATGCCGTCGCAAAGGTGGCGATTGACCGAGCTGCCGATGCCGAAGGCAAAGCTGCGGGCGCGAGCCGAATTTTCCCTGGCCAGGCCGTGAATTTCCGCTTCGTTGCCGATGAACCCGTCGGTGAGAAATGCGTAAATGCCCAGGTAGCGCGAATCGCTGGGCAACGCCAAGGCCTTCAGAAAGCCCTCGCGCATGTTGGTGCCGCCGCCGGCACGGGTGTCGTTTAGAAACGTGCGTGCCGCCGCGACGTTGTCGGGCGTGTTGTCTGCGGGTGACTCGAACAGCGCCTTCGAGCCGCTGGCAAACGTGACGATGTTGAAGCGGTCGTCCGGCCGCAGGTTGTCCAGCACCTTCAGCATGACCTCGCGGCTGATGCGTGTCGGCTCGCCGGACATGCTTCCGCTGACGTCCAGCAGGAAGGTGACTTCGCGCGGCGTTACATCGGCGTCGCGTGGATCAAGCTGCGGCTGCAACTGCACGCTGGCGAAGGTGCCGCGCTTGTCGGTGTGAGTCCAGACAGCCGCCTGGGGCTGTTCGCCCAGAACGCGCCAGCGCAGCACAAAGTCGCGATTGGCAATCGTGTCTTCCTGCACAAGCTTGATGCTTGCGCGGCCGTCGCTGCTCAGGTGAGTCTTTACGTTGTGGGCGATGCAGACCAGGTTGGACATGTCCAGCGGCAAGCCGGGAGCCAGCTCGATCTCGATCTCCACGTCGCGGCCTGAACGCACTGCCGGCGGCAGCGTCGGCGGCGTTACTTTGCCGGCGTCAGGCACACGCTCGTTGTCCGTGGCCGTGCCATTCATGCCGACCGGTTCCGGGTCGTCCTTGCTGACCGGCTTTGAGGGCGGGATGTAGCGCGGTCCAATGGTGAGCGGAAAGACGTACTCGAAGCGCCCGTCGCGGTAGCCCAGCATCTGGAAGAAGGTGAACTTGACGCGGACTTCCATGCCGACCGCGATGTTCGCTACGTTCTGGGTAAAGATGTTAGGGCGCTCCTGCGTCATCAGCGACGCGGTATAGCCGCGGGCGCGGGCCTCCTTATAGGCCTGTTCAGCCTCTGCACGGGGGCGCACGATGCCGATGATGCGGCGCTCGCCGACTTGCATGACGAACTCGTTGACCGCGCCGTCAGCGGGCAGCGGAAAGGCGTAAATGGCTTCGATCGGCTGATCGAAGGGGTTGGAGAATGTCTGCGTAACCTGCGTTGCCGCCAGCGCGCCGGTGACCTTGGCCTTGACCTTGGTCCCCACCAGGTCGAGCACGCCGATGGTCTCATCACCCATGCGTGCGCACATGGTGCCGGGGTTCGGCTCGTTGCTGCGGACGGTTTCGATTACAGGCTCTCCGGCTCGTGCGGATCCGCCGCCGCCGCGCGCGCGCCGATGCGAAAACCCTCCGGCCCCTCCGCGGCCGCCACCGCCACCGATGCCGCCGCCCAGACCGACAGCTGTAGTAGTGCTGTCGCGGTTCGGGTGGGGTGATTCGTTGCTCGAAGGATCGTCATTCGGATTCTCCGATAGATCGAGATTTGGCACGTTGTTAGGGTCTCCCGCCAGGTCCTCATTGGCTTCGTCTTTCGCGAACTCGACAACCCGTTCGTCCTCGGTCTGCTCCGAAGCCGTGCCGATTACGATGACTTCGGTGTTCGAGTTCTGCGCCTGGCCGGGCGGCTTGGCGTCCTCGCGTGCGCAGGCAGCGATGAACAGCACGATCACGAACAGTGGTAGCGCGTGTCGAAGTTGGTTTCTTATGGCGTTCATAGTGACCCCTTTGTTTAGCCTCCCGTTACAACGTTCGCCGTACAGGCAGGTTCAGCCCGATTGCCGCGAGGTTGCGCACGCGCGTTCGAACACGAGACTTATGCGGTCCTGGTGGCGAGGACACCACTTTGCTGGAAGCTTCAACTAACTAGACTGTGCCGTGAGCCCCGGAGCAGGCCCCTGATTGGAGATTTATGATGAGAGCAATGGTGGCAGTAGTTGGTATGGCAGTTCTTGGCATTGTGGCTTTCGTAGACCACCGCATTGGCGGGGAGGCGGCTGGCACGATTGCACAGGGGGTTGACGGGAGTCCTAGCCACGGGTTGCAGGAAGGAGATGACGCGAAGGGCAAGGGGCCACCGGATTCGAGGCGAGTCGATGGCGACGGGTCGCCTAGACTCGAGTTGCCGAAGGTGATACCTGGCTCCTCGCAAGGAGTGGTCTTCAGCAACCCCGGCGCAAGCGTTGCGGTAAGCCGCTTCTACCGGCTGTTGCAAGACAAGGAATTGAAGGCCAGCAACGTGATTTCTGCGCCCTTCCAACTGGACGGGCGTAAGGAGTTGACTGACGACAAGGAGGTTCAGGCTTTCATCGACAAGGCCCGTGAGGGTTCTCTGAAGAAAGGGCGTACCAACACCGTGCTGAGCATGACCTTCCTGCCGACGGGCAACAGCTGGGAAGAAGCACAACGTTGGCTCGGCACGGCTCTTACAGGTGAGCGCGCCAAAGCAATCTACGATCACGCCGAGAAGCACAACGCTTGGCTCGTGCTCGTTTTGCTCGCGCGAACCAACGGCGACACGCACACGTATGAACATACGCTGATTGCGGTTACCAACGTGGATTCCGAAGTCAAGGCTCGGGTCATTGGGTTCATGGATTGAGCGGTCGATCCGGTTGCGCAATGGATGGCAGGCACCTAGATTCCCGCGCTCTGCTAAGGGCGCCATGTCGAATAGCCTGCTGATCCTGATTGAAGGTACGGACGAGTTGCTGCCGGTTGCTCGTGGCATCGGCGCGTCGCAGATTGATGGCTCGATCTACCACTGGCGGGCGAAGGCCTCCGGCGAGATGCCCGAAACGTTCATCTCCTGCACCGGCGTGGGCACTAAACGCAGCTACGAGTGCACGCGCAAACAGATCGAGAACTGCGAGCCCGGCTTGATCGTCAGCGCCGGCACCTTCGGCGCGCTTGTCGGCGGCTTCAACCAGACCGAGTGGATGGTCAACGCGCGCTCGCGCATGCTCGGCGATGTCAGCGAGCAGCGCATCGCCCGTGAAACCCTCGACGGAGGCGACGCGAGCGCGGCGCACGTACAGCGCCTGCGCGACGGTTTAGCAGCAATCGGCGGCAAGTGGGTGGACGGCTTGCTGGTCTGTGTCGGCGACGTGCCGCTGATCGACGAAGCCGAAAAGGCGCGCATCGCCGCGGAGCAAGGCGCGACCGGCGTCGATATGGAGACCTTCGGCATCGCCAAAGCCGCCACCGAAGCCGGCATCCCCTGGATCACGGCGCGCGTATGCGTGGATACGCCGACTGTGCCGCTGCCGGATTTCGGTGCGCTCAACCCCGTCACCGGGCGGCCCTACTACGGGCGGCTTTTCAAGTGGATCGCGACGCACCCCGTGCAATGCGTGCCGACGCTTTACGGCTTGTGGAAGCTGGTCAACGTCTATGGCAAGCAACTGGCGGAGCTGATCCGCGCGGGACACCTTAAGCCGTAGAGGGTCTCACGCGAAGCCGCGAAGCGCCGCATCCTGGTTGAACGCCACATGCCCGAATGCACGCCAATTGCCATGTCTGGTGAATCCAGCAAGACGACCATCGTTCATGGTCAGCTGGGGCGCTTCGCGGCTTTGCGTGAGGCGTGGTTGCCTTTCGCCGGTGCTTCAAGGTTCGCCAACGTACGATAATCTGTTGAGGCGACGCGTGCTGGTTGCCGATTAACGCTGCGGTTCACGCAAAGGATGCTTGTGCCTGTTGATTTGAAGGCTTTCTTCCAGATTGATGACGACGCGCGGATCCAGGATGCGAACGAGATCCTGCGGCCGTACGAAAACCTGGTCCCGATCAAGGTCGAAGGCAACGACATCATGCTGCCCGAAAACAACTCGCTCTGGCGTGGCCTGCAGTTCTGGGGACTGATGACCGGCGAGGTGATGATCGACTTCAGCCTGTACTGCATCGCGGGCACCTGCAAGAACTGCAAGAGCCGCATCAAGCGCCCCGGGGCAGAAGACCGCGAAAGCGCGCTGCTGTGTCAGACCATCGCACAGCCGGGCCTCGAAATCCTGCGGCTAGCGCCCGGGTTCACCTACCGCAAGAAGCGGTACTAACTGCGGTCTCACGCAAAGCCGCGAAGCGCCCCCTCTGACCATGAACGGTGGTCGTTGTGTTCGATTCACCAACAACGGCAATTGGCATGCATCCGGGCACGTAGCGTTCCACCGGAATGCGGCACTTTGCGTCTTTGCTTAAGACGGCTGTTGCAGTTAGCGTGAGGCTTCTTCGGATTCGCTGGCTTTGAGGCGCCGGCTGGCATGCTTCAGGAAGCGCTGTTCGTCGGGGTCGAGACTTTCCATGCCCTGGCCCGCAATCTTTTCGAGCACGCGATCCATGCGCTCTTCGATTTCGTTGCGTGTCAGCAGGTCGATCTCTTCTACAAAGTAGAGATTGCCGACCTTGCCCTGGCCCTTCATGCGCACGGCGCGCATCTGCAGCTTCCAGTTCAGCACAAAGCCGATCAGCGCAAACGCCGGGCCCACGCCGACCGCGGCCAGCAGGCTGTCATAGCTGCCGTGCGGCAGAAACGCGGCGCTCATAGCCGCCAGCACCAGCGCGGCCATCAGCAGCGCCATGCGGAAGTCGTTCTGTGTCTCGACGCGCGTTTCGCGGCGCTCAAGCTGCACCAGCAGCGCCGTCACGATCAGGAACGTGGCAAAGGCCAGCGTGCTGAAGGCAAACTTGTCCGGCAGCGCCGCCGCCACCCCCGCGTGGCCCAGCATGCACGCGACAAACGCAGCCGCTGTCTTGCGTGTGCCGTAGTAGTGCTCCACTACCGGCCCGCTCGAAAGCAGGCCCAGGCCGCAGATCAGGAACAACGCCACACTTGCCACGAAATCCAGCGCGCTGAAGCCGCTGCCGACATCCATGGCAGAGATCGGCGCGTAGTGCGTGAACGGAAACAGCAGCAGCCCGGGCGAAGGCGCGTTCAGGTCCAGGGCTAGCCAGCGACCAATGGGGATGTCCGCGATCTCCAGGACAAAGATCGTGGCCTGCGCGAAAACCAGCGCCGCGCCCAGCGCAAGCGTAAACGGGTGCGCTGCCATGCGCTCAACAATCTGGTCGCGCTTTAGAACTGAAGTACCCAACCGGGACATGCAACACCGCGCCTTTGCCGCCGCCCCTATTGTAGCCCGTCGGCGGACAGTCAACAACGTCCGTGTGTTGTCGCAGCGCGACATGACGGATACATTACACGCGCCGGGGCGTAGCTCAGCCTGGTAGAGCGCCACGTTTGGGACGTGGATGCCGGAGGTTCAAATCCTCTCGCCCCGACCATGAAAGAGGCCCGCGTTGCGGGCCTCTTTCATTTCATCACTGCCTCACCATTGCCGGTCAAAGTGACGGGCCCAGCGCGCCAAACAGTACCGCTGCCCCGGCCAGCAGCAGCACCGCAGGCGTCAGCCATCCGCCCCGTCTTCGCACAAGATTAACAGTCGCCAGCACCAACCCGAGCAGCGCCAGCAAACCTCCGCCTGCCAGCGCCAGCCACGGTGGGCCGCGGCTGTACAAACCGACCTGCGGGGTCTCGGCCCGCGCCGGTTGCGGCTGGGCAGCCGGCGTGTCGTCAAAGATCGCGGTCATGCGCGGAAAGGCCTGCAGTGCAAGGTCGTACTGGCTTGGCAGCGTGTTGCCTGCGGCGTCAACGGCCTTGAGTTGCTGGTGCGGCGTGTGAACAACCGTCTGCGGCCCGCTGAAGAAGAACTCTACGGAATGTCTGCCCGCGTCGCGCACAGCCGGGGCGCGATACACGAAGCGGTAGAACACACGTGCCGACGGGGTCTGGATGCCGCCGGCAATGTCGGCGCCCGGGTCTTCCAGATCGCGGAACTCAAAGCGGCTGAAATCAGGCTGGAGCACAAGCAACTCGCCATCCAGTGACAAACCGACACCGAATGCGATTTCGTCGGCAAGTTCAATGAAGCGCTGCGTGACTTCGCCTGCGGTGACGGTGCCGTCGAGATTGCGGTCAAGGCCGTTTGCAAACTCGGTGTAGCTTGCGACGGTGCTTCGGTAGCGAAACTCCACTTGAAGCTCGATTTCGGATTCCAGCACACGCACCAGCGCCTGCATGTCGGCGTTGTCATCCAGCGGGTGCGCTGCCAGAGAACCCGCCGCGCCAAGCACCGCGCCCAGGAGCGCCGGCACGAGCGCGGGAATGTGCAGCCTGCCAACCATGAACCCATCCTAGCACCGCTTGACGCCGCCGCGCGCGCCGGAATCATGGGGGCATGAGCGAGATCGACCTGCCCTACCGTCCGCGCCGAAACCGCAAGTCGGCAGCAATTCGCGGGCTGGTGCGCGAAACACGCCTGAGCGTTGAGCAGCTGATCTACCCCGTGTTCATCCACGAGGAAGCTGGCGAAACGCCGCTGGAAAGCCTGCCGGGCGTGACGCGCTGGGGTTTGAAGGGGCTGGTGCAAGAGTCGCGTAGGGCGGCAGACCTGGGCATACGCGCCATGGTGCTGTTCCCCAAGGTGCCGGAGGGCAAGAAGAGCCCAACCGGCGACGAGGCCTGGAACGCCGACGGGCTGGTGCCGCGAGCGATTCGCACCTTGAAGCAAGAGCTGCCGGAGCTGTGTGTGATCACCGACGTGGCGCTTGACCCGTACAACAGCGACGGCCACGACGGGATTGTGCAGGGCGGCGCGATCCTGAACGACGAAACCGTTGACGTGCTGTGCAGGCAGGCGGTGATGCACGCGCAGGCTGGCGCCGACATCGTGGCGCCGAGCGACATGATGGACGGGCGTGTCGGCGCGATCCGCGGGGCGCTGGATGACGATGGGCATACCGAAGTCAGCATCCTCGCCTACACCGCCAAATACGCCAGCGCGTTTTATGGTCCATTCAGGGGCGCGCTGGATTCCGCGCCAAGGACGGGCGACAAGAAAACCTATCAGATGGACCCCGCCAACGTGCGCGAAGCCATCCGCGAAGCCGAACTCGATGAAGCCGAGGGCGCCGACATGCTGATGGTCAAGCCGGCTGGCCCTTACCTCGACGTAATCAGCGCCGTGCGCGCGCACACCACATTGCCGGTGGCGGCGTACCAGGTAAGCGGCGAGTACCTGATGCTAAAGGCGGCTGCGCAAAGCGGGTGGATCGACGAGAAGGCGGCGGTGCTCGAATCACTCACCGGCATAGTAAGAGCGGGCGCGGACATGGTCCTGACGTACTACGCGCCGCAGGTAGCCGAATGGGTGAACAAGAGCCCGGAGCGCTAGATCGCGCAGCGATGGTCGCTTGAATCGCCATGCGATTCAAGTGACGGGTTGACGATCATCCCTGCAATACACGTCTACCCGTCGCTGGCGCTCCGGGCTCCTGTTCTCTGGATGGCGCCGTGCATGTCCAACGGGAGCTGCGCCTCCAGTTCCATTTCTTCGCCCGTTATCGGGTGCGTGAACTTCACGTAGTGGCTGTGCAGGGCGCAGCGGCCTAGCAGCAGGGCGTCGCCATCGCCGCGCGGCACTCGCTCGCCGCGGCACAGGGCCTCGTACTCGTGGCGCTTGGCCGTATCGACGGCGCGTATGCGCTCGCTTACGTCGGCGTCGGTGTCGCCCTCGCCGAAGCCGTACGGGCTTTCGATGCGCGTGGGCGGCGGCGCGGGATCGCGCAAGTCGCTTTCGCGCAACTCGTCGCGTACGCCATAGTGGTGATCGCACACCAGCGGGTGCCCCACCGCCTTCATATGCACGCGAATCTGGTGCATGCGCCCGGTGTGAAGCCGGCAACGCACCAGCGTGAACCGGCCCAGCCGCTCGACAACCCAGACCTCGGTGCGGCTTGGCTGACCGTTGGGATCTACGCGGCGCAGCATGGTGACTTCGGCGTCGCTGTCCTGGCCGATGGGCAGATCGATCATCTGGTGGTCGGGGTGCACGGTGCCCTCGACCAGCGCCAGATAATCCTTCACCACTTCCTTGTCCTCCAGCGCTTTGCCCAGCTTGCCGGTGATGGCGGCGTCTTTGCCGCACAACACCAGGCCGCTGGTCTCCTTATCTATACGGTTCACAAGCCGCGGGAAAACATCCGTGCCGTGGTAGCGATGGTGCAGCGCGTTGAGCAGTGTTGTGTAGCGATAGCCTCCGGTCGGGTGCACGATCAGGTGCGGCGGCTTGCTGACGACGAGCATGCGGTCGTCTTCAAAAACCACGTCGTACGGAATGCGCGCCATTTCGGTGACGTCCTCGTGCGGTGTTGGCAGCACGAGCGTGACTTCGTCGCCTGCGCGCAGCTTCTTGCCTGCTGCGACGCGCTGGCCGTTCTTGAGCACGCGGCCTTCGTCAAAAGCCTCAACCACTTTGGTGCGCGAAAGCCACGGCGCGCGTTGCTGCACGAACTTGTCGGCGCGCATGCCCTCCTGCGGCAATTCAACCCGAAAGGCTCGCTCGGTCTCTACGATTGAAAGGTCTGCGGGCGCAGCCTTCTGCATGCGCTTGCGACGGGCGATGCGGGCGCTGATGCGTTGTTTCTGCGGGTCCATTGCTTTGAGTGTACAAACTACTTAACGCGAAGACGCGAAGGGGACGGAGGCCGCGAAGAACTGCAATAGACCAACAGACAAAACAACAGGACGCACAGGACAATCAGGACCAAAACTTCTTGCTCGTCCTGACGGTCCTGTTAGTCAGCTGCCCTTCTTCGCGTGCTTCGCTGCCTTCGCTCCTTCGCATCAGGCAACTACTCGGAAATCGGCAGCGGCGGCCGTGTCGGAATGTCGGCGACCTCCGGCCCTGGCGCGCCAGCCATGATCCAGCGGCGGATCACTTCAACCTGCTCGTCGCGCAGCGGGTCAAGCCCGAACGGCATGCGCGGGTGCTTGCGGCCGTCGAGGTGCGCCAGCAGAGGGCTGTTCTCGGCATAGGGCACAACCACGGGGCGTGGACGGCCCAGGTCGTCCAGCGAGCCGCGGCGCAGACCTTCATAGCTGATCAGGTCAAGCTTGCGCGGATACCGCGTCCATGTGGCCAGCCAGCCGGCACCGCCCTCGGGATTGGTTGCGGGCGAGGCGTCTTCACGGGGCCCGTAGTGGCAGCCGTTGCAGTTGGCGGCCAGCACCCCCATCACGTCGTGGTGCGTGGCTGTGTTCACAGGCGTTGGCACGGCATTCATCACGTACCACGCAAGCTCATGCGCATCCTGCTCACTGATCTCGGGCACGACCATGCCCGCCCACGGCAGCCACTTGGCAGGGTCCTTGATGGCGGCAGCGATCCACCCTGGTCGCGTACGCGTCCAGGCAAGGTCAAGCGGCGGCGAGAATACGACCGCGTTCACGGTCGGCACGCCGCCAGGGCCGTACTCGGCCACAACCCTGTGGTCTCCCAGCGAGTGGCAAGTGCCGCAGGTGTAGCGGTCCCAAAGCGCCTTGCCGCGTTCAAGACGCCCGGCATCCGGCTCCTCGTCGCGCTGCGGCGCGGTTTCAGGAAGCTGCGCCAGCCGCTCCTGCGCCAGCGCGAGCATGTAGCCGGTCAGCACCTCAATCTCCAAGTCACTCAACTGAAGATCCGGCATGCGATCGGCGCTGCCGGTGCGAATGGCATAGGGATAGCGAAGGTAGCGGCGAATCCAGTCTTCCGTGCGGCGCTCGGCAATGTGCTGCAGCGGCGGCGCCAAATTCTCGACGCGCGCATGAAGCTGGTGGCATTGCTGGCAGTTGGCGCGGTCCGGCGCGTGGCTTGGTGGAGGCTCGGTGCGGTGGCAGAAGTTGCAGTTGTGCTGCTTGACCAGCTCTTCGCCGGCGGACAAAAACTCGGTGCGGCTTTGCGGCAGTGCCTGGATGCCGGGGCTGCCCGCACTGCCGACAACCAGCAACGCTATGCCGCTGATGGTCAGCGCCAAGCCGCTGCCAAGCAGAATCAGGTTAGACCATTTGATCGCGCGCATGAAGCCCTTCCGGGGCTACCCGCGCTTCATGATCGTCGGGTCGGTCTTGGGTTCAACCGGGCGGTCGCCGCGGCGCTTGAGATAGCTTGTGTACTCGGCCCAGACCTCGCGCACCTTCTCAGGCGTTACGTGGCCATCGTCCATCAGGATGCTCTCTACGCGCTTGATGTCGCCCAATGCCTTGAACAACTGGCGTTGAAATGCCAGCGCCTCATCCATCTGAGTGCGCGTGATGAAGTTCTTGCGGAACATCCGCTTGCCAAGCCGCTTGTCTTCCTGGCGGATCAGCGCGTAGTTGCGGGCCTTGACCAGCTTGTACAACTCCGCCCGGCTAAGCAGCCCGCGCTCAAGGATCGCGTGCGCGAGATCAAGCTCGCGGCCTTCTTCGGCGGCTTTGGCTGTATCGGCAAGCGACTGATCAACCTGCTCCTGCGACACCTTGGTGTTCTTCAGGATAATGGAGATCAAGAGTTCATCCGCCTGGGTCATGCGCGCGGCCCTGGCTTCCCTGGCATGCGACTGATTCATCCGGCAGCTCTCAGGGGCGGTTACGGGGAGGGGCCTGCCAGTCCCTTCCGTACAATTGAACACCGGAGCCCGTCGCTTGGCAAGCGCCCGGCTATGCATTCAATCTCAAGCTGATTGGGGCCTAGCGAAGTTCCGCCGCCAGCGCATCGGCTGTCACCACGCCCAGCGCCGCGAAGTCAACGTTGCGATCCGCGTCGGCAAGCAACACAAACGGGATGCGGTCCAGCACCAGCGTCTTGCCCTTGCGGGTTTTGAACAGCCGGTTGAACGTGGTGCCGATCCGTGAAGACGTATCTGCTTTGTAGCACGGAAACGGCAGCTCATGCATCGCGACAAAATCGCGCGCAGCTGGAAGCGTATCAACCACGAACGCAATAATCTCAACTTCCGGGTGTGCCTTGTGAAACTTTTCAAGCTCTCGTGCCTGGTCGATGCTGACTTGCTGCCACGTGCCGAAGGCCGCCACCAGCACGCGCTTGCCCTTAAAGCGCTCGTCGGTAAGGCGATGCTCGCGCTCCTGCAGGTCGCGCATCTCAAAGGCAGGCAGCTTGCGCGCGGCATCGGCGCCGGCGTCGCCACCGGTCACAAGCACGCCGCCCAGCGCGATCAAAGCCATCAGCAAGAAGAGTGCAGCAGACTTCACGCAGTACCTCACCGGATGCGCGGGGCCCGGAAGTTCCCGGCCACGCTGTACTTGCCAAACTTCAGGTCGATGCGCCCGACCACAAGCTCCGGCCCGTCGTAGAGAATCTCGTACGTGCCTGATTCAAAGGTGTCGTTGCCCGCAGCCGTAAAGCCGCTTACCACCGTGCCGCTTACCGCACCAAGCAGTGCCCGCTCAACCTTGCCTGCGGGCCCCAATTGGGCGCGTAACGATACCCGCTTGTCGTCCGTCCGCAATAGAGAGATGTCACCGTGATCCGTGAACTCAAGCAGGAACACCCGCCCGTCACCCTTGACCACCCGGCCGTCATCGGCAAGCACGTTGCCGGGATAGTAGCCCGCCGATTCAATCGTGTAGGCCCCGTGCACCTCGTTCACCAGCGCCGGCGTGGTCAGCTCCAGCACATCCGGCGCGGGCGCGCCTGTCTTGCGGAACATGAAATCCACCAGCGCATCGCCTTGCACCGCCGCGCACCCACCCAAGAGCCCGGCGAACACAAGTGCCCAGAGCAGTGCAAACCAAAGACCAACGGCCTTGGCCCACGAAGGCAAACGAAGTGTCACAATGCTGGCGGCACAGGACCGGGCAGTTGAAGTCCTTTGTGCTTCTTCGTGTGGCTTCGTGGGCGACCGCAGCTCAGCAGTCCCCCGTAAAGCCGCGACACTGTCTGCACACCTTCGCATTTCCGCAACGCTACGCCGTGCAACCCACCCGTCAAGCTCGCGCGCCGCGCCTGATTCGCTATCCTGCACATATGCGCATTCTGATCGCCATCATCCTGCTGGCCGCGCCGCTTTCGGCTGAGCGACTCAAGCTCAAAGCCGAAGACCGCGACTTTGACGCCACCATCCAGCGCCTGGAAGCCGACACCGTCACTTACACCCGCAACCGCCGCGAATTCACCGCGAAGCTGGACGATTTCGAGCCTGCCTCCGCCTTTATCATCCGCGCTCGCTTCACGCCTGAAGACGGTGCCGCTTGGCTTGACCTTGCCAACTTCGCCCTGCATCGCGCACTTTACAGCAACGCCGCGGATACCGCGCTTCAGGCCGCCAGGCTTGACCCCTCACTGGAAGATCGCGCTGAGCGCATCGCCGTCACCGCCCGCTACCTGCACGCAGACCAGCTTGTTGACGCCGCCATGACACATCTCGACCGCCAGGAGGTCGAGCCCGCCCGCGCCGCATTCAAGCACGTAATTGAGAAGTACGCCGACACGCCCGCCCGCGCTAAGGCCGAGATTCTGCTCAGTACCCTTGAGCGTGTCGCCCTTGAAATCAAGGCCCGCGAGCTCGAGAAACTCGCCCGCCAGGCACAGGACGAAGCCGACGCCACTGAGCGCGCGAGGCGCAAACCCGCCGACGACTGGCTGGCTGAGATCGAGGCGCAGGTCGAGGCCCACCGCCGCACCAAGATGTCCGGCGACACCGAAAACGCCAACGGGCAACTGCATCGCGGCTTGCCCATGTACGAAAACGTGGTGCAGGCCCTCGCTGACATCCGCAAGGCGCTCACCGCCAACCAGCCCCACTACCAGTACCGCGGACAGGTCGAAAAAGCCGCCGAAATCGACAAAGCCGCCGGCGAGCTGACCATCGACACCTATGAGCGCTGGATCTTCTACCTCTACCGCGCACAGCGCTATGAAACCGCCGCCAACCTGTGCAGCCGCGCGCTGAAGCTTGCACCCAAAGACCGCCGCCTGCTTAGCCTCAAGGTCGATATCGACAACCTGTACGACCCGCTTGACCGCTAGCCTGTGCCCGCGCCGCCGGGAAAGCTAGCATCGCGCCCATGTGCGGACGCATGTGGATACCCGACCAGTTGATCGGCAACGCCACTGTCGGCCTGGATGAGGCAACGCGCGCCAGGGTTCGCGATGTCATCAAAGAGTGGGTCAAGGAGATGAACCGCCCGCGCTACGACGTGCGGCCCACCAACAAGGTGCCAGTCATCACGCCCCAGGATGTGCAACCCATGCGCTGGGGCTTCAAGACTGACAAGAGCAACGCCGTGTTCAATGCCCGCGCCGAAAGCCTGCGCTACCCCATCTGGCGCGAAAGCCTGGTGCTGCGCCGCGCGCTTGTGCCCGCCGGCGGCTTCTATGAGTGGACCGGCACCAAGGGCAGCAAGCAGGCACACGCCATCCAGCGCGCTGACCACGAACCCATGTTGCTGGGAGCGATCTGGACCCCCGACGACGAACTCGGCCCCTGCTTCAGCATTATCACCACGCCCGCCACGAAGTGGATGGAGCCGCTGCACAACCGCATGCCCCTGATCCTCGACCCTGAGCAAGCCGCCAAGTGGCTTGACCTCACACAGGGCCCCAAAGAGATCAAAGCCATGATCAAGCCGTACGAGGGCAATCTCAGCGAGTTCGCCTGCCCGTCGCCCAGGCAAGACCTGCCGCCCAAGCCCATCAAGGGGCAACTGTTCTAGGACGATGGGGCGGGCGAGGAGCTAGTTCAGCCGCCAGAGTTCAAAGTTGAGCACGCTGGCGAAGCTCACCCAAAGCAGGTACGGCGCCAGCAGCGCCGCGGCGAGCACGGAGTGCCGCCGGAAGGCAAGCAGCGTCGCCAGGATCGCCGCCCACATCGCCACGATCACCACCAGCGCGGCGGCCTGCATGTGCGCGCCGAAGAAAACCGGCGTCCAGGCCGCGTTCAGCGCCAGTTGCAGCAGGAACAACCCCAGCGCCGCCCGCGCGCCGGCAAACCCGCGCCGCCGCCAGACCAACCACGCGCTGACGCCCATCAGCAGGTAAAGCAGCGTCCAAACCGGCCCGAACACCCAGTTGGGCGGGTTAAAGGACGGCTTTGCAAGCCCCGCGTACCACTCGCCCGGCATGAAGACCGCGCCCGAGGCCGACGCCAGGAACGACAACCCGATCCAGGCAGCCAGCCCAACCCACACCCAAACGCCACGAGGGGCGTTGGCGGCAGTCGGAGGCGCATAGTCGGATTCGGGGCGCATACCTCTATCACAACGCCGCCGGGCCCGGTTTTCTGCCCGCCTACGCCGCCGGAGGCAACTGCTCCATGCGCTGCTGGAGCCTGTTGGCGGTTTCGTCGATCAGCTTGCGCACTTTGGCTGTGTCGGCGCCGCTCAGTCGCATGGCGGACATCAGCGCGCGGCAGGCGGCGATGCCCACGCGCGCGACGCGGGAAACGTGCTCGCGGAGCTCTTTGCGCGCGGCCCAGTGCTGGGTGAATTCGCCGGGCAGCGGCGGCAGCTCGTCCATCATCTGCGCGGCGCGGCGCACCAGCTTGCCCAGGAACTCCTTGACCGAATCCAGCAAAGCCGCATCAGCAGGATCCAGCGCCCGCTCAGCGGCGTTAATAATAGAGGAAGCCGGGTGAGCGCCAGCCCCGCCGGCGGTCCCGCCAGCATTGCCCCGGGCGGCGGTTCGGTAGTGTTTGTTCGACATAACGATCTCCAGAAACAGAACACCGGAGATCATAAGACCCCATGCGACACACTCCGGCCAAGCAGGAGCCCCGGCGGGAACGCCGGGGGTTCGCGAAGCGAACGATTCGCCGGAGCGTACGGCCGATAGGGGTGAGCCCCGGCCGAGAGGCCGGGGAGTCGCAGCGCTCGCGCCGCGACAGAGCCCCGAAGGGGCGCAATCCATTAGCCCGGGGCGCCCACACGCCAAACCTTCCAGGCCTTGCGGCGCTGGTAGCGCTCCCGCCGCCATGCTTTGGGGTCGTACTCCGGCGGAAACCAGAACTCGCGCGTCTCTTGCGTGGGCAGGAGTCTGCGGGCTTCGTCGCAGTAGGTGCCGCTGAAGAAGTCGAATCCTGCCGTGTGGCCTGTTTCAAGTTCGCCACTGCCCTGGAATTGAGGGTCGCGGGAGCAGATCGGCCCGCACTCGTCCGCAAGGCGACACCCCTTGGAGACCTCGATGTCAAACCCGGCGCGCAGCAGTGCGTCCGCTACAGGATCGTTGCCCCACCAGTTGCACTGAGTTCGTTCAAGAAACCCGGTCTGCAAGGAATCCGGACAGACCCCGGAGTCAAGCCTACCCCAAAGCAGGCTGAACGCGCGCTTCAAACGGTTGCTGATATTCACGAATATCGAAGGCAACGGCCTTCGCGGTTGGCAGGCCCGCGCAGCGGGCCATCAAAGCCCCAAATGGGGCGGCAGATTGTAGCCCGGGGCGTAAGCCCCGGGAACCCGCGCAACAAACATTCCGAGCCCCGTAAGGGGCGACACAACACGACCGGGGCGCCTGCGCGCCAAAGCGTTCGCGACGGCGGGGAAGCCCCGGTCGCATGGGGGCTAACGCCCCCATGAACATGTGCCGCCCCTCCGGGGCTCGGATCGCCTTTCGCGCCAAACCCGGGGCTCACGCCCCGGGCTAATGTCTGACGCCCCCTCACGGGGGCTGGGTGGCATGGCCGCCCCGGCGCCGCCACGGCTATGTCGCGCAGGCCTCGGCCATGGCCCCACACGGGCGAGGCCTGCGCGACATAGCCCCGTGAACGCCATAGGTTCTTGAGCGCCATAGCGATAGCGACGGCGGTCAGCGGAGGCGGTCGGCGGCGTCGGGGCGCCCGCCTGCGGGCCGAAGTCGCCCTTCGGCCCGCAGGCTCGTGCCACGGGCTCACGGCAGCGCCCAGCCTCCAGGTCAACACAGACCCGGCGCATCCACTTCTTCAAACGAGATGAGTAGCTCAAAGGCACCGAAGGCAACAGCTTTCGCAGCGCAACAAGTCAGGAAGCCAACTTGGACTCTGACACATTAAGAAGGTCTTCGCACCATGACTTGTATCCAAAGTTACCAGCCGGAACTCTCGATGCGGCCTCAGGCGGCAATGGATGTTTCGCGTGTGGGTTAACGAATATCGCCTCGAACCCTAGCAGCCGCGAGTAGGTAGAAATGCGCCTAAATGCAATTACAGCGGTAACTTGCGGCCAGTCGGGGAACTTCCTCTCAAGCTGCTTACGGAGCCCGGGCGTGAAGTCCGGTAGGTTTGCAGCGTCGAGTAGAATGATGAACGGACCGCCGATTGCGCCTTGAAATCGCTCTGCCTTACCTTGGATGGAGTTGATGTACCTGTCGTGTTGAAATGGAAAGTGAATCAGTGAGGGGTTCTGGACCGCATCAGTTCCGACGATCGTTCCTTGAGCAAACCGAAGACGCATCGGTCCTGAAATGAGGCTTC
Source organism: uncultured Planctomycetaceae bacterium (assembly GCA_964652605.1). GTDB lineage: Bacteria > Planctomycetota > UBA8742 > UBA2392 > UBA2392 > JADJRK01. The sequence goes on along the minus strand of CAZZBH010000047.1, from coordinate 3,715 downwards.
CCACGTCAAATCCGCCCTTCCACCAGGACGGCAGCGAGTATTTGTCGTTCCTCAGCTCAAAGCCGCCGGGTCGCCAGATGTATTCGTCAATAGCGATTTCCCATTTTCCCGACAATTCGGCCTTTGATCCGAAAGGACCTTCCTTTGCTGCACACATGAGCGCGTCGATCTCGGCTGGTGTCAAGAAGCCTGATATGCTCAGTTCAAACCGACACATTCTTAGGTTTGTGATGCGGCGGAACAGGTCGCTGGCAAACTGCGTTAGCTCGTTGTTGGCCGGCTTGGGCTTCGCCGAAGTAACTTCTACCGCGCAGAGTGACGCCACCAATTGCTCTTCCGTAAGCAGATCGGGCGTCTCGATGTTCCGGACCCATCCGATCATGAAATCGGGAACCCGGTGCTTCCGGTCTTCTCTGATCTTCCAGTGAAAGTTTGCACCCATGCTGCCCAAGATCGCACCGGCATCGAGTTCTGCCAGATCCTCTTGGCGAAATCGGCCATGCTTCATCAACTGCCCCGCAAGCTTGTCAATGAGTCGATCCACATCGACCAAACAAGTGTAGAACAGCAAACTGAAACCGAGGTGAACAGCATGATGCCAGACCTGGTCGGCATGCTCAGCTCTCGGAGCCCAAGACCCAAGGGCGTCAATGCCCTTCAATCGCTCCACTACAGCACGAAGACACGGTGTCGCATCCGCAGGTGTTCTACTTTCAAGCCACTGTACCCATTTGTTCATGGCGTTCCTCGTTGACACCTGCCTTGGGAACGGTTGACCCAAGCGATCAGTTTCAACACGAAGTCAACAAAATGTCCGCGCGCAGTGTCGTGGCCGACCTCTATCTTGAATTGACCTAGACGGAGGCCGCTGAGGCGAGGGCCCTCATGAAAAACTGGTCCACAGTCCTTGGTGAAAGCTCTGGAGTGAGCTCGGTTGCGCCAAATCTGAACACCTCGTACCCGGCGAGCCTCAGGACCCGGTCTTCGGCAACCATAGTGGCATATAGGTCTGGCCGCGGCCTTCCGGAGTGGCTGTAGTGCTGAGCGCCATCAACTTCCAACACTATCCTGCGACGATGGGGAAGTAGCAAAAGGAAGTCCATGCGTTGACGTGCCAACGCAACATGACCGCTGAGTTCCCGTTTTGTGAATGGGTCGTAGTGCAGGTATACCTGAGGTATCAATGCCGGAATCTCACGCTGGAACATTCGGCGCGCTACCCAAAAGTACTGCTCGAACAACGCCCTTTCTGGTGGTGACTGCAAGCTTGCCAATAGTCGTCGCCCAAGCTGTTTTCGAGCGTCTTCCACGCTTGCCAATCCTTCAAGCTCGCGCCACCACTGGACCAACTCTTCCCAGTACAGTCCATGCTCCTTCAGGGGTCGGTCGTAGATTAGACAGCTATCTCTGTTCTCCACTACTTCGATATCGTTGTTTACGGAATCGCGAATGATGATCCGTGGTTTTGGCCCAACCGATGCGAAGATCAGGTTCTTTGCAGTGCCTGGAACGCCTTTGCCTGCCTTTCGAACCCCGTAAATGGAATGCCCGGATTCAGTAGCCACGACCGTCAAGTGATAGCCATCGGGCATCAATGTGGCGTTCAGTGCTTCGACTAAGCTGGCTTGCTCGCCGTCGTCGCGAGCCAGTGGGTGGACCACCTGCTCTAGCAGCAAGCAAAGCCGCTCAAAGCTCATGGTCTTCACACCGATGCGTTGCAGCAAGTATTCAGTGCTCCAATCGTCGTTGTGAACGCAGTGCCTTACGATGTCGTCGGCGAGGGTCCTTGTCTTCGTCGCGAGCCCCCACGGATCTGTGGTGTCGGGTACGGCTTCTAGCCGGGTCGTGCCATTGGGGCCCAACCGATGTATGGGCACAATGCGACTGAGGAACTCGAGCAAATCCTGATGACCTGAGATCGGCGTTTGGTCGCTAAGGATTCGTATCAGCTTCTGCCGGGTCAATTCAGAGACTGCCGGTGACGTGGCGTTCTGGAGCTTCGCCAAAGCCTGTTCTAGGTCCAGGTCATCGAAATGAGACAAGATGCGGCTGGCGATATCGATCAAGTCATGCCGATCAGAGGGGAGGCGCTTGCGCACGTACATACGTTTGCTACTGAAGGCCTCCGATTCTTCGCCACCTGCCAATTGCAGCTGATCCTCAACATAGCTAGGCACGTCGTAGGCCTTGAGGTGACTGGCAATCGCATCAGCAATCGCCTCTCGAAGCGGTTCCAAATCCTTTGGCACCCATTTCTTTTTGGAGTTCAACGCTGTCCACCTCCTTGCTTGGCCAGTGTACCAGCGATGGCGACACCGTCAGGCAGCACGGTTGTGACAAGGGCTAGATTCAGGAGCTACGACAGGTATCGAGGGTGGGTCCATGCGAACCGTGCGCCTAGAGTTGGAGGCGTCCTTTACAATCCGGGCGTCGAGCAAACGCCGGAAGTCAGCCGCATTCGGCTTCGTCGAGTCGCGGACGAGATGGGATGTTACTGGTCCGCGGTGAAGATGACGTGGCGTTGGGCATCGGCGGCTTTCTGGAAGAACTGCTTCAACTCATTGAACCAATGCCACGTGTATTCGAAATCCTCGTCGCCTTTGCCAAGACAGAAGTCCTCCGGCACCAGCTCGTCGTAGCGCTTTCGGAGTGCCTTTTCGTCCATGGGCGCGATGGCTTCAGCCACGGCTTTGACTTGGGCGGGTGTAAGCAGCGTGGCGATGTAGTCGTCACCTTGGTACACGCGCCGGCCGCCGAGGATTACCCATTTCAGGGGCTCCTCGCCGCCGTCCCAGGTCATGCTCCCGTCTGTCATGGCACGGTGGATAGCGTCCCACGCTTTGTCCGTTTCGGCGTGGAGGCCGGTTTCCCATTCGTTTTCTTCGATGGAGTCGATGATCTCCATGACCGTGGCGTCGTCAGGCGCGTCGATCAATGATTGCGCCTGCTGCTCAGTGATCGCGAAGTGTACACCGCGGCATCCCATGCTGGCCTCCGGCGGGATCATAGGTTTGGGTTGGTGTGCAGTCCAGCGCGGATGCGCCTTCACAATGTTAGCCCCGGGCCTTGGCCCGGGGTTTGGTTGGCCGATCATGGTCTGAGGCGCGGACGCGCCGGCACACCGGGTTTGTGTCGGCGCTCCGCGCCTTCGCCAGGGCTTCGGCGGGCGGGCCGCGCCTTGTTTGATCTGTGGGGCCGGGTTACCCCGGCCCTTGGCCGGGGCTAACGTTGTTTGGGCGCTCCGCGCCCGGGTTTCGGGACGGTTGTTTGCCTTCGGATGGGGCCCGTTCGTTTTTGGGACGGGTTCCCGCTTAATGCCCGGCCTTTACAGGCCGGGCTAGACTACCACTTGGCTAGGGCTTCTAAGGCGCTTAGGACGTTCTGCTTCTGGGGCAGGACCGCGTTTTCGAGCACCTTGCTGTAGGGGCAGAAGCTGTCTTGGCCGGCTACCCTTTTTACTGGGGCGTCCAGGCTCTCGAAGGCTTCTTCCATGATCCGGGCGCTGATTTCTGCGCCGAAACCCATCGTCAGCGTGTCCTCGTGGACTACCAGGCAGCGGTTGGTCTTCTGGATGCTCTTGAACACCAGCTCGTGGTCCCACGGCAGAATCGTGCGCAGGTCGATCACCTCTACGCTGATCTTGTCCTCGAGTGTGCGCGCGGCGTCCTCGGCGATCATTACCGTGTTGCCCCACGTCACCAGCGTTACGTCGCTG
>CAZZBH010000046.1:0-26367 GCA_964652605.1 uncultured Planctomycetaceae bacterium | reverse complement strand
AAGGTTGATGGAAGAGGGCTTGTCGTCAGGACCGGCTGGATAACCGATGGTGAACGCCTGGCAGACCTCGCCAAAGGTAAGGAAGACCTTCTCAGCCTGCGCCGGGCTCTGATCCACAAAGTTGAACTCGGGGGTGTCGATGATCAGTCCGAACATTGTGGCATTGGCTGGCACATTCTGCCCACCGACACTTGCAACGATGTCATCAACGGTGAAGTCAAAGGTGTGGCCCGGCAGCGCGGTTCCGGCCAGTTTGACGACAACAAAATAAGTGCGCGTTTCACTTGTGCCGAAACCTTGCTCGGGCGTATCGACGGCGAAGCTGATGATGCCGTCGTCTGTGGCAAACACTTCCGGCCCCGAGACGTAAACATCGGCAGGGTCAAAGGCATTGGGGTTGGTGCCGAGAGTGTCGTCCCGGTAAATCCAGACTTCGCTAATCGCGTTGGCATCGTTGCCGGTACCGGAGGCTTGAATGGCGATGGATGCGAGGGCGCTGTTGGGCTCAGCATTGGACGAGATAATGAACGAACCGGCCTCAATTCCCGCGCCGCCCGGCCCTTGCTCGTTGGCGAACACCGTCTGCGCCGTGCCGGCGTTGGCAGCGACGCTCAGTACCGGCCCGGGCGGTGTGAACTCAAAACTGGCACCGTAGCCCAGGCTGGTCTGCAGCGTGCCGGCAGTGCCCGTCACGTTAGCCACGGTGTTGCGCAGGTTGATCCCTGGGCTTTGGGTGTACTGCACGCGGTGACTGACTGTCCCGGTACCGGTTGACAGTCCGTTTACGCGAATCGTTACAACCAACTGGTTCTGGCCGGAGTAAAGATAGGGCGTCTGCATGGGAACACGCCAAAGCTGATCTGGAACGGTGGTAACCACCGACATGGGACCACTGAAAACAATCTGCGGAGTACCGACGTTGTAATTGGCCGCGAAGGTGGTGTTCCAGTTTGTCATGGTGTTTGTGGACTCGCCCATCTCGATTTCGACGTTCGGCCAGTTGCGGTCAACCGGGTTCAGGAATTGCAGGCCGAACCCGGTGACAAGCCCGGACGTATTGTTCAGCTGCGCCGGCGTCCAGAAAGTCTGAACGGTGTATGCGGACTGGGCGAATGGCCATGCTGACGAGCTCGGTGTCACCAACGAGGCATCGAAGTTAACCACCGTTTGAGCGCAGAGCGCCCCTGTCATCAAGAATGCAAGCGTGACAGCGGCAGCGCGGGGGAAGAGTGCAGTCATGACCTGTACCTACCATTAGAGGTTGCGGTGACAAAGTCGTCACCTGGGTCCAGCCAAAGCGTGAGTTCTACAATTGCAGCATCATGCATTGCGTAGTGGTGAGAACGCAAGGCTTTTGCAGCCTTGAAAACCGGGAAGACGTCAGAAAAGCTGCGGGCAGCGGATTGTGTTCGCACAACGCAATCCAGAATCGGGTCCAGTGCCGGTTCTAGAACCGTTCGCGCCGCCCAGTGGTGGCGCGACTTTTGGTTCGCGGATAGCATCCGCGCTGACCCGGAGGAATCGATGCGACTGGCTGTATTGTCTTTCACCTGTGCTTTGTTGCTTGGCGCATGCGGCGGAGGCGCGAATAGCACCGCGCCTGGCCCGGTTGGCAACGCGCCGGATCAGCCGCCGGACACGAATCAGCCCGCAGACCCGCCGAAGTCGGATGACCCGCCACCGAACCCCAACGCCTGGCGTGAGCTCAAGACCGCGCCGCCGCAGGGCTGGCACAAGCTGGCGTCCAAAGACACGATGGACCTCATGAGCCGCATCAAGACGCCCCCGCGGTCATTCCAATATGCCGGAGGCATCACCAGCCTCAAGCCGCCGGGAAGCACAGACGGCGATGCGGCATGGCTGGGGTGGGCAGAACAGACGGTCGCGTGCCTGCTATATCGCTTTGATGAGCGTGAGATGATTCCTGAAGATGCGCTTGACGCGCACCGAACGAGTCTGGTTGACGGAGAATCCACGACGGAGATTGCCGACGGCGTCGCAACGGCGCACTATACGGCTTCTAGGGTCAGCTTATCGACATTTCATAACCGGCATGGCAGCTACCTGTGCGTCACGCTGTTGCCGGAGCAGGTTGAAGACGCGCAGAAACAGGCAGTCGCGCAGTGGCTTGTCGCACTGTCCCGAGAATAGGCAGAGGAACACGGTATGGGCTACAACAGCAGCAAGAAGAACCACCTGAAGAACAAGCGCCGCAAGCTGGCAACCGCCAAGAAAAAGAAGCGCAAGGAAAGCCTGGAAAAGAAGAAGAGCTAGCAAACCGGTCGGCGGACTGTGGTCGGCAGCCGCCGAGGGATGCAGCACCCTGCCTGGCCGCTTTCCGTTCTCCTTGAGCCGCTGACCATGCACCGCGTCTGGGCTGAAATCGACACCGCAGCCGTGCGCCACAACCTGCGTACCGTGCGCGAGCGCGCACGCGGCGCGCGCGTGATGGCGGTGCTGAAGGCCAACGCATACGGGCACGGCGCCGTTGAGATGGCGCGGCTGCTGGCTTCTGACGGCATTGACTGCATCGGGGTCGGCGACAGCGGCGAGGCGCTTGAATTGCGCGATGCCGGCATTGATATGCCGATCTTGATTGTCGGCGGCATCATTCCCGGCGAAATGCCGCGCGTGGTCGCCAACGACATCGAGATCAACCTGCACACGGGTGAGATGGCCGCCGAGCTCAATGACGAGGCCGAGCGTCAGGGGCGGCGCGTGCGCGTCCACTTGAAGATCGACACGGGCATGGGGCGGCTTGGCATGCAGCCCTTTGAGGCCGTGCCGTTCCTGCACAACATGCGGCGCCTGAAGGGGCTCGAGCTGGTGGGCCTTTGTACGCACTTCAGCACGCCCTATGAGGACAACCCGGCGTTTACTACGCGCCAGATTGAGTACTTCAACCTTGCGGTCGAGCTTGCGCAGCGTCTTGGGTATGAGGGGCTGACGCTGCACAGCAGTTCAAGCCTGGCTGTGTGGGGCAGGCCGGACGCGCAATTCAACATGGTTCGTACGGGCATCGCGCTGTGGGGGATGCTGCCCGGCGGAAAGTCGGAGTGGGAGGCGGCGCTGAAGCCCGCGCTGCAACTCAAGAGCCGCATCCTGTTTCTGAAGGATGTCCCTGAGGGCACGCCAGTCGGCTACAACCGCCTGTATTACACGCCGGCGCCGACGCGCATCGCGACGTTGCCTGTGGGTTACAACGACGGCTATCGCACCAGCCTCAGCAACCGCGCGTACGTGCTTGTGCGCGGTGTTCGGTCCGCAGTGGTAGGGCGCATCAGCATGGATTACGCCACTTTGGATGTAGGGCACGTGCCGGATGTGGCGGTGGGGGATGAAGCAGTGCTGATCGGCGCGCAGGGCAGCGAGGCAATCTCGCTGTACGACGTGGCCGGTTGGGCGGAGGCCATCCCGTACGAAATTCTGTGCGGCCTGGGGCGGCGAGTGGCGCGGGTGTACCAGTGATGCTTGAGGCACGCCAGGCCGGAATGCAATTGCCGGCTCCTGACCGGTCGAAGCAGTAAGCACGGATCGGCAGGGCTGCGCTGCCCGGGCTGACGGCGGATGAGCGTGCACCCTTCAATATCTACAGAGACAAACTACGATTCACTGCCATGCCAGAATCTCTGCCGGAAATCGAAGTGCTGGGCCGTGTCGCGACCGGCTTGTACATCGTGACCGCCGAAAACGCGGGGCAGCGCGCCGGCTTTCTTGCAAGCTGGATCTGCCAGGCCGGCTTCAGCCCCCCTGCCATCAGCGTCGCCATCAAGCAGGATCGGCCAATCATGCGCCAGATGGGTCGGGGCGCGATGTTGGCGATCAACCTGCTGGCCAAGGGCGACAACAAGATCATGGCCCGCTTTGCGCGCGGTTTTGAAATCGGCGAGGATCCGTTCGCCGGCAGCGAAATCGCCCGCACCGAAAACAACACGCCCTACCTGCCTGACGCGCTGGGATTCATGGAGTGCCGCGTCATGCGCGTCATGGAGCCAAGCACCGAGCACAATCTGATTGCCTGCGAAGTGATCGGCGGACGCATGCTTCGCGAAGGCGAGCCCTGGGTGCACGTGCGCAGGTCCGGCGACCACTACTAGCGAAGCCGCATGGAAACCGCCTGCGAAATCCTGAAAGCCGCCCGCCGCATAGCCGTGCTGGGCATGTCGCCGCGACCGCACCGCACAAGTCATCAGATTGCGCTGTACCTGCAAGGTGCCGGCTTCGAGATCATCCCGGTCAACCCGGATCATCGCGCGATCCTTGGCCTGGAGTGCTACCCGCATTTGCGCGATGTGCCGGGGGGCGCGGACATCGTGGACGTGTTTCGCGCAGCCGAGCACGAGCAGGAGGTCGCCCGCGATGTGCTGCAGATGCGCCATCCACCACAAGCTGTCTGGTTTCAGTTGAACGCTGGCGGCATGGACGTTGAGCAGCGGTTGCGCGAAGCCGGCATCGAAGTTTTCGTGGACAGTTGCATCAAAGTGGTGCACGCAGGTTGTGCCGGTGGGGGGTAGGGGCCTTCAGATCGTACGGGCGACGTTCACGTCGCCCTCGGCGGCACCCTGATCTGAGGGCGACGCAAGCGTCGCCCGTACGGACCGCGATGGAATTCCGATGGGCTGGGTTTTTCCAGTAGTCTCGTCCGCCTTCGGTCACTAGCCTCTGGCCCCTGATGAACCGCTTCTTTGACGAGGTCCACGCTTTCATCCGCACGAACGACCTGTTCGATCGCGGCGAGAGCGTGCTGATCGCGTTTTCTGGCGGGCCCGACAGCATGTTCCTGGCCAGCGCGTTGCAGACCATCAGCAACACCTGGCACTACGGCTGGCATATCGTGCTGGCCCACCTGAATCACGGCATCACGGAGCAAGCCGACGAAAACGAGGCGTTTTGTCGCCGCGTCGCCGACGAGCGCTTCAATCTGCCGCTGGTCGTGCGGCGTGTCTCGATACCGATGCTGCTTGGCTCGGGCAAGTTTCGCGGCATGACCGTCGAGTCACTGGGCCGGCGCGAGCGCTATCGACTGTTTGTCGATACTTGTCGCGAGCGGCACATCACCAAACTGGCCACGGGCCACCAGCTTGACGACCAGGCTGAAACCGTGCTGATGCGCGCCATCGGCGGCGCCTGGCTTACCGGCATCGGCGGCATTCCCGTGCGGCGCCCGCTGTCGCGCGAGCTTAAGGTCGATGTCGTGCGGCCGCTGTTGCGCATCAGCCGCGACCAGATCACAGAGTGGCAGAACAGCGAAGCCGTGCCGGTCTTCAACGACCCGTCCAACAAAGACCAGGCTTACACCCGCAACAAGGTGCGCCACATGCTGATGCCGCTTCTGGAGAAAGAGTTCAACCCTGCCGTCAAGCAGCACCTTGCCGCGCTGGGCCAGCAGGCGGGCGAGCTGGAAGAAGAGCTGCGCGGCATGGCTGAGGCATTCCTGGATGCGCCGGTCACCCGCGCCAACGAAACCGTCGTTCGCGTGAACATTGAAAGGCTTCGCTCACAGGGCCCGCTGGCGCAGCGCTACATCCTGCGCCAGGCGTTGCAGTCAGTCGGATTGCCTGCGCGCGAAGTGACGCATAAGCGCGTTGAGCGCGTGAGGGACCTGCTTTCGAGCTCGCGGCGCGGCTTGGTGGTGCGTTTGAGCGACGGCGGCACGGTGATGCTGGATGACGCCGACATCGTGCTCAAGGTGACGCACACGACCGCGCTGCCGGAGTACATCACACCCGCGGAGTTCCAGATTTCGCGCGACGGAAGCTGGGTCGCCGACGTCGATCGCGGGCCGGTCGCGCGCGTGATCGCCGAGATGATGGCCATTCCCAGTGGCGGGTTGAACGAGCTGCTGGAAAGCAGGTCCCCCGACGTCGAATACCTGGACGCCGAGAAAGTGCTGTTCCCGATGTTCGTGCGTGCGCGCAAGGACGGCGACCGCCTTCAGCCACTGGGCATGGAAGGGGAGAAGAAACTGCAGGACATCCTCGTTGACGCCAAGGTTCCACGCGACCAGCGCGACCTTGTGCCGCTGGTCTGCGACAGCACGGGCGTGGTCGTGGTGTGCGGCCATGCGATAGCGCACCGCGCCCGGGTAACGCCGCATACCTCGCAGGTGTTGAAGGTCACTACAGTGCAACGGGCAGGCCGAAGCGCAGCCAGCGGATGGCTGCCGCCGGTGACGTAGGAGGAGTAGCAGGGGCGCGGGCAGCCCGTATGCGGGCGGGACGCCCGCGCTTCTGCTACTTCAACTCGCGCAGGATCGCCTTCGTGTGCGGGCCGTAGAACGGGTCGTCCTTCAGGTCCGTGGCCCGCGCCTTTACGTCGAAGACGCTGCTGATCGTGGCAAGCCGCTCGACCGCCGCCTCCGGCTCCAGCTTGAAGCCTTCCAGGTACACCGCGATGTCATCCACCGTGATCAGGTACTCTGCCAGGCCGCGCAGGTGCTGCACGATCTTGATCGCGTAGGGGTCAGCGCCCTGCGTGCTGGTGTCGCGCGCCCAGTGCTGCACAGCCTGGCAGGTCATGCGACCGGCTTGCCAGTCGGCGAACACTCGTTGCAACTCATTGCGAAGGGAATCGGACATGGGGAAAGTATCGTGATTTCCGGCGCAGAATGGAAGCCGCAACTTCCGGGTAAGGCCTTGGGGCTCAGGGTTTCGGGATTATGCTGATCGCGACGGCCAGACTGCGGAGCTCTGCCTCGTGCCCGATTTTCTTGAATCGCTTGAGCCCTACACAAGTTACCGCTTTGCGCTGGGGCTGGTTCTGGCCGGCATGACGATTTACTGGATTGTCACCGGCTTTGGCAGCTTTCGCAACCTGCGCGAGTTCATGCGCGACTTGAACATGCAGGTCAACGATCAGCGCCTGTTCAATGACGTGCGCATCCAGCTTGACCCGGACTGCGACCTGGGCGGGCTGCCGCAATTGAATGCCAAGCCGGGGCGCATCATCAAGCTTGCGCTGCTATCGGCTTGTGTGCGCATGCTGGGTTGGCGCACGGTGCGGCGTGTATGGCTGGAGCTTGCGGGGTGCGTGCTGCTGGCGCCTGCGTGCCTGTACGCGTACTGGCTTGTGTTCAGCGCGGAGCTGTAGCTGCAACCACGAGCCCTTGCAAAACGTTGACCTGCTGGTAGCAAAGCGCGCCTGGATTTACGCGAAGGCGCGAAGGACACGCGAAGGCGCGGAGTACTACGCCGGTGACTGCCACCTTTCTCCGCGACTTCGCGCGTTCTTCCTGCCTTCGCGTCAGGTAGTTCGAACAGGAGAAGGCATGCCCGCCCGTAGCATTGAGCAGGTCCGCAACTTGTGCAAGCGCAGGGGATTCGTGTTTCCTGGCAGCGCGGCGTACGGCGGGCTTGGCAGCTTCTGGGACTACGGCCCCCTGGGCGTGGAGATGCTCAACAACGTCAAAAAGGCGTGGTGGCGCGACGTGGTTTATAAGCGCGACGACGTCGAAGGTTTGGATGCAGCCATCCTCATGTCCCGCAAAGTCTGGCAACACAGCGGCCACGAAGCCACGTTCAGTGATCCGTTGGTGGACAACAAGAGAACCAACAAGCGCTATCGTCTTGATCATCTTCTGCGGTCTCAGTCCGTTTCGGTGTTGAGGGGGCTGCTCCATTGGATAGCACGGATCGATGGAGACACCGCGGACGAGGATTCTTTGTATCAGGACTTGGGCGAAGCGCTTCATGAAGTTGAGCGGGGTATCGGCTTCGACAATAGTGAACGTGCGTCGCCCATTCCCGCACATTGGGCAATGCGCGCCCTCGCCGGTGGCTCCCTGTCTCCCGCGGGACGTGACTACCTATCTGACTTTTGTGCAAAAAAAGTCTTCTTACTCGAGCCAGAATTTCGTGCCGCAGTCCTTATTCGGTCCGAAGTGGTCGATCCAGTTTCAAATGAAGTCGGAGAGTGGACAGAACCCCGATACTTCAACCTGATGTTCAAGACGCACGTCGGCCCCGTTGACGCAATGTTTGATGAGAACGAGGAACTCCGTGCCCGCGCTTACCTCCGCCCCGAGACGGCGCAGGGCATCTTTATGAACTTTGCGCACATCCAGCGCTCGTTGGCGCGTAAGGTTCCGTTTGGTGTGGCGCAGGTGGGCAAGGCTTTCCGCAACGAGATCACGCCCGGCAACTTCATCTTCCGCACACGCGAGTTCGAGCAGATGGAGATCGAGTTCTTCATCAAGCCGCCGCAGTTCGTGCGTGACGGCGAAAAGTCCGACGATCAGTGGCACGAGGAGTGGATCAAGCAGCGCTACGAATGGTGGCTCAGTCTCGGCGTGGACGAATCGCGCCTGCGCAAGCGCGAGCAATCCGCCGACGAGCTGGCGCACTACTCCAAGCGTACCGTGGACATCGAATACCTCTTCCCCGAGTTCGGGTGGGGGGAAGTCGAAGGCATCGCCAACCGCACCGACTACGACCTCAGCGCGCACTCGCGCGACGTGCCGGAAGAAGACTTGAAGCGACTCAAGCTGGAGCCCAACACCGACAGCGTCGAGACCTTCGACTACTTCGACCCCGACGCCAAGGCGCGCTACATCCCCTGGGTGATCGAGCCCAGCGCCGGCGCCACGCGCGCCATGCTCACCTTCCTGTGCGAAGCCTACGACGAGGAACTGGTCAAGCAGCCCGATCAGGCAGAAGTCGAAGCCATCAAGGCCGAGATTCCGGCGGTCGTGAAGAACGCGCAGAAGAAGGTGAAGGCTAGTCGGCAGTCGGCAGTCGGCAGTGGGCAGTCGGAAGAGCAGGGGTCGGGAACCGGGAATCGGGAATCGGCCGAATCACAGGCCGACCCGGAAGGGTCGGCAAAGGCGCCAAAACACGACGCGGCCGCCATCAACGACTTCTGCGCCAAGCTGGAAGACGCTGCCAACCGCTTGCCGCAATCACTGCTTGAAATCGACGCGCTGCTGGCTGACCACCCCGGCGCCGAGAACCTAGAACCGGTCAAAAAGCTGCGCCCGCGGGTGAATAAGCTCGCGGAAGACTGCGGGCGTGTGGTCCTGCGCCTGAAGCCCGAGCTGGCCCCAATCAAGCTGGCTGTCTTCCCATTGAAGAAGAACAAGCCGGAGCTGGTCGATATCGCCCGGCGCATCAAGCACCAGTTTCAGGGGTTCTTCCGCACGGTGTACGACGACAGCGCGGGCATCGGGCGCCTTTACCGGCGCCAGGACGAAATCGGCACGCCGTGGTGCATCACGGTCGATTTCCAGACACTGGACGATAACACGGTAACGATACGCGAGCGCGACAGCATGCAGCAGACGCGCGTTGCGATGGACCAGTTGAAGGACTACTTCTTCCAGCGCCTGCACATCGGGTGATCCCGCAGGCGCTCGACCACGGACGGCAGGGTTCACCACAGAGCCACAAAGCCACGGAGAACGGGAACTGCAGAGTTCGTCTGGCTGACAGCGAGCCAAACGGTCCTACAAAAGTCCTGAGTCGAGCGACGCGAAACGACAATTGCCTCACCGCCAAAACGCCAAAAAGAAAAGACTTTGGCGGATTGGCCCTTTGACGGTTCAGCCTTGAAGTGCGCACCCCGCCGGAGGGAACAAGTCGGGGAAAGAAACTGTTCTCGGAGCGCCCGGCGTGAGGCACGACTCCAATCTGACGGTCTTTGACTTTCTCCGTCACTCTGTGGCTCTGTGGTGAAAATTGACGCTGCACGCGGCTTGCGACTGCCATCAACGGTCGTCGTTATCGGCGTAGGACCAGGACGGATCGGGCGGGTAAAGCTTGTCCTGCTCCTCCCACATCTCGACCTGCGAGCGCGCACGCCTGCGCCGCAGCAGCCACACCAGCGGAATGATCACAGCCGGAAGGCCCAGCACCCACCACATCGACGCGCCAAGCCAGCGCGCCAGCCTTGAACCGGCACGGCTATCCTGGTCTTCAAGCCAAGCCGCTTCAAAGGCGGCCAGGTTCTCGCCGGTGGCGGCTTCAAAGGCCTGCTCAAACGGGCCGGGGCCGCGTTGCAGGCCGCGCATCAGGTCGTGCAGCGCGTCTTCGCCGTGGCGGCGGTTGATCAGCCGGACGGCTTCGCGCGACTCGGCATAGGCGGCGCCGGAGCGAGCATCCTGGCGCAGCCCCTGCGAGAGATCGTGCAGGCTGTCAAATGTTGCGAATGCCGGCGCTGACGACTCGATCAGCTCGTTCAGCGCGACCGACTCGATGTATTGCGCTACGCCCTCTTCAAACCACAAAGGTCGCGCCACCTGCAACTGGCTGCCCATCACCAGGTGCGCGATCTCGTGCCGCAGCACACCAACCGGGTCAAGGCCGCGGCGGGTCGTCGCGGACAGGTTCAGCACGATTCGCCGCTGCGACGGCACGGCGTATCCCAGCACGCTCTCGGCACTCAGTGCCACGCCCTCGTCGCGCGCGGTGCTTTCGAACACCGACGCGGCAGCGATAGCGTGCAGGTGCACAGGGGCGTTGTCTTCGATGCCGGTCAGGTTGGCGACATGTTCAAAGGCAGGCTCAATCTGCGATTGCAGACGCGCCAGAGTGGCTTGGCCTGCGCCTTCGCCGGTCACGCGGATTTCGCGGGCGTCCAGCGCGCACGCGAAGACAAGCAGCATCAGGGCCAGACGCATCATCGCGCATCCAGTGTGCCGCGCACCACCCACAGGTTGACCTGGCCTATCCTGGATTCATCGGCGTCGCTTGCGCCAAGCGTGGCTGCCGGCAGCGCGTCGGCGGGCAGTGCCGCCAGCATGGTGTACTCACCTTCGTCCGGCAGCAGCCCGCAGGTCCACAACTGCTCCTCGACCCTCTGCAGCGTCAGCGCGCGCAGTACCTGGTCGTCCGGATCAATGTTCAGCAAGTTTACCATTACCTTGTAATCGTCGGCGGTTGCGAGGTCGTTGCGCATGCGGTCAGCCAGCTCGCTGGTGTTCTCGCCCAGCATGTCCGACGCGCTCAAGGTAAGCGGCTCGGCGCCCAGTGCCGGCGCGTAGAACCAGCGGCAGCGTTGCCCACCGGGCGCGCCTGGCCCGCCGAGCACGAAGATACAGCCAGCCAGCTCATGCCCGCCGGTGCTGGAGATGCGCCACGCGCCGCCCAGGTCTTCGAGCTGCAGGGCGGGGCCCTCATGTTCGGGCTCGCGGTGCATGAAGAATACGTTCTGCCAACGGTCCAGGCTGTGCACGCGTGTCTCCACGGCGGTGGCGGTGTAGTGCGCCTGGAAGTCAAACACGTCATCCGATGCGCGCATTCCGGACGCGCTGGGGAAGCGTGTGGGTGTGAACAGTGAATCGCGGTGCTGAGCGTAGGTCAGGCTGTCGCCGTCCACCACATAGCTGCAGCCGAGTGTAAACACGCCGGCGCGGCCGGTGGTTTCATCGCTGACAAGCACGCGCGCGGCTTTGACGCGGTCACCGGAGCGCTTGAACAACTCCCCGAAACTGAATACCAACCCCACGCTGAGCAGTGCAACTGCCAGCAGTGCCGCCGGGTAAAGCTCCGGGCGTTTGATGCGTCGCGCCAGCAGGAACATCCCCACGCCCGCCGCCGACACATACAACAGCAGCAGCAGCACCTGCCACTCGCGGCCCGGGATGCGCCGGCCCGCAATATCGACCTGGTTGCGCACTTTGCGGTCAGCCAGCGCGTACCACACTGAGCGGCCGGTGCGGTCAATGACGCCGTCCAGGACGCCGGTAAGCAGGTGCATCGCCGGCAGCGTCAGCGTTTGTTCACTTTGAAACGGCGGATCGCCCAGGTTCACGTGCAGCAGCACCAGGTTGCCCGCGCCCACGGGCACGTGCGAAGCCAACCCGTGCGCGGCAGCAAGCGGGCGCGCCCCTGCCGGCCCATTCCACCAGGTAAAGGAAGTCTCAGGGCTCGGTGCCTGGTCAGCGCTGCCCCAGCCTTCAGTCGGCGCAGCCAGCAACGGTGGGAACTCGCCCAGCGTTCGTCGCTGGGTTGGAGCCGTGGCCGACAACTTGAGCAGGCTGCCCGCCGGCATCTCAGGGTTGAAGCTGGCACTGCTGCGCGGCGAGATGATCAGCGTGCCGCCCATGGTGACGTAGTCAATCAAAGCCGCCGCCTGCGCGCGGGTAAGCGCGTCCTCGTTCAGGATGATGGCATCGAAGCCCGACAGCGACTTCCAGTTCTCGGGCACCGCGTCAGCCGGGATCTCGGACAGGCTCGGGTACGCTGCAAGGTGCGCTTGCGCCATGCGCACGGGACTGATGAATCCAATCACCTTGTTGCCGTCGATCGACGCGGGAAAGGAAAGTAACTCGCGGGCAACGCTTTCGTAGTAGCTGCCTGACACCAGGCGCTCAATGCGCACCTCGCCCTGTAATGCGCTCGAGCCCACCGGCACATCGATGCGCAAGAGGCTTGAAACCGGCCCTGCCTCAAGGTTGATGTCCTGCGTGACGAGAACTTCGCTCGAAAATGTGCCGCCACGCCGCAAGCCGCGCACGCCGCGCCCAAGGTCGATCACAACGCGGCCGACCAGCGGGCGCTGCTCGCGCTTGCGCACCGTCACCCGCAGCTCGGTGCTGGGGGCGAACACCCGGCCCGCAACTCCGGCGTCAAGTTCAATGGTGACATCCTGTGCGTACAACGCAGGAAGCAGCAAAAGGGCAAGCGCGAGTCGTTTCATGCGCGGGATTATAGGCCGCCGTACGCCACGGGCTACAGTGCGCCCGCAGCCAATGCCGATGCCGTATGGGGGACGCATGCTTTACGCCGATGCACACGCCGACACCTTCTTTCGCGTTACGCTGGAAGATCTTGACCCATACCAGCGCGACGGCGGCTTGCACGTCAACGTTCCGCGCATGCGCGATGCCGACCAGCAGCTTCAGGTATGCAGCGTGTTTACCCCCGCAAACTACTCGGGCCCAGCCGCCGAAGCTTTTGCCCGCCGCATCATCGCCCGCATCCACCACCATGCACAGCCGGGTGGCACGTTCACGCTTGTGCGCAGCCGGGATGACCTTGCGGGGCTGGACGGGCGCATCGGATTGATCCCGTGGCTTGAAGGCGCAAGCCCGCTGCGCGGTGACCTGGCGCTGCTGGACGAGTTCTTTGCGCTGGGTGTGCGCGGCATTGGCTTGACGCACAATCACGCCAACGAGGTCGCGGACGGATGTGGCGTGGCTGAGCCGCGCCAGGGATTGAGCGATTTTGGCCACACCCTGGTTGCCCGCATGAACGAGCTGGGCGTCGCTGTCGATGGTGCGCACCTGCCACAGCCGGCCTTCGACGACGTGATGGCGGCCACGAGAAAGCCGCCGATGATCTCGCACGTCGGCGCGCGGGCCCGCGTCAACATTACGCGCAACGCCGATGACGCGATGCTGCGCGCGATTGCGCAGCGTGGCGGGTTTGTCGGGATTGACTTCTACCCCGGCCACGTGCTTCCGGGCGCGTTTGAGCCGGGCGCCCGGCAAGCCTGCTGCGACGACGTCGCGGCGCACATTCTGCACGCGGTGGACGTTTGCGGCATCGAGTGCGTAGGGCTGGGCGGTGATTTTGACGGCTTCAATGACACCTGCACTGACCTGCGGCACATCGGCGACCTGCCAAACCTTGAACGCGCACTGCGGGCACGGGGCATGAGCGAAGACTCGGTGGCAAGGGTCTTCGGCTTGAATCTGCTGCGCTACCTGCACGACGTACTGCCGCAGTAGGTGACCGCGCGGGCCGCTTGCCAAGCTCGCCATTAACCGAGATAGCATGGCCCACGAATCGACACGAAGAAACACAAGAAGAGACGCGAAGTAAAGCAAGCAGTCGCAGCAGACGGATTCGTTACAATTCGTGTAGATTCGTGGTTTCAGGCAGTTGACTCTGAGAACACGGCGAGTGGCACAGCTTTCGGCGCGTCCACAGTTTGTCCACATCGCGCTGAATGATGTTTACGCCAAACCCGCTAATTCAAGCCGGTTTGGCGTCGATGTATCAGCGCTGCTTGCCCTTGTCTGCACCACGTTCCCCGCTAGATTGCGCGCTTCCATCTTGCAGGGATGTCCATGGCAAAGAAGAAGGATCCACCCGTCAGCAAGCCTTCCGACGGGCGCATTGAACCGCTGAACATTGCCGACGAAATGCGTGAATCGTACCTGACTTACGCCATGTCCGTCATCGTTTCGCGAGCTTTGCCGGACGTGCGCGACGGCCTCAAGCCAAGCCAGCGTCGCGTGCTGGTGGCGATGCACGACCTCAACCTGGGCCCGACCACCAAGTTCCGCAAGTGCGCCAAGATCTGCGGCGACACATCGGGCAACTACCACCCGCACGGCGAAAGCGTTGTGTATCCGACGCTGGTGCGCATGGGCCAGGATTTCAACACCCGCTATCTGCTGGTCGATCCGCAAGGCAACTTCGGCACCATCGACGGTGACCCGCCGGCTGCGATGCGATACACCGAGGCGCGCATGGCCCGCGCCGCCACGGACATGCTGGAGGATATCGACAAGGACACCGTCGATTTCATCGACAACTTTGAAGGCACGCGCAAAGAACCGACGGTGCTGCCAGGCAAGTTTCCGAACCTGCTGTGCAACGGCACCGGCGGCATCGCCGTAGGCATGGCGACTTCCATGCCACCGCACAACGTCAACGAGGTCTGCGACGCCATCACCGCGCTGATCGACAAGCCGGAGCTGACCGTTGACGACCTGATGAAGCACGTCAAGGGCCCCGACTTTCCGACCGGCGGGGTAATTCACGGCCGCAAGGCGATCGTGGATGCCTACCGTACAGGCCGCGGTATCCTGACGGTGCGCGGCAAGCTCGAGATCGAAGAGGCCGAGCACGGCAAAACGCAGATCGTGATCACCGAGATTCCGTACCAGGTCAACAAAACCACGTTGATCGAGCGCATAGCCGAGCTGGTGCGGGCGGGCACGATCACAGGCGTGAACGACATCAAGGACTACAGCAAGAAGGACATCCGCGTCGTCGTTGAGGTCAAGCGCGGCGATGACCCCAACATCGTGCTGAACCAGCTTTACAAGCACACGCAACTGCAGACCAGCTTCAGCGTCATCAACATCGCCATCGTCGAGGGCAAGCCGCAGACGCTTGACCTCAAGCAGCTTTGTGAAGCCTACCGCGACCACCGCAAGGACGTGATCCTGCGCCGCACCCGCTGGCTGCTGAACAAGGCCCGCGCGCGCCAGCACATCGTGATCGGCCTGGTGGCTGCGCTGGATATCATTGACCAGATCATCAAGCTGATCCGCGGCTCAGCCAGCGTCGATGAAGCGCGCGAAAAGCTGATGGCGCTCAAGCTGAAGCACAACTGGCCGAAGAAGATCGCCGACCAGCTTGAGCTTTCGCCCACGTTCACGCGCGCGCAGGCCGACGCCATTCTGGCCATGACACTGAGCAAGCTGACCGGCTTGGAGCGCGAGAAGCTGAACGAGGAGTTCAACAAGCTGCTTGAAGAAATCGCTGACCTGCGCGACATTCTGGCCCGCGAGGCGCGGGTGCTGGGCATCATTAAGGAAGATCTCGCCGACGTGAAGAAGCGCCACGGCGACGAGCGGCGCACCGAGATTCTCGCCGGCGGTGTCGAGGATTTCGACATTACCGACTTGATCCCTGACGAGCAGATGGTGGTGACACTGTCGGCTGAGGGCTACATCAAGCGCGTGCCGCTTGAGTCCTACCGCCGGCAGCACCGCGGCGGCACCGGCAGCGTGGGCTCGCGCGCGAAAGAAGGCGACTTCGTTGAGCACTTCTTCATCGCCAGCACGCACGACTACCTGCTGGTCTTTACCAGCCTGGGGAAACTGCACTGGCTGAAGGTGTACGACATCCCCGAGTTCAGCAAGCAGGCCAAGGGCCGCGCGCTGGTGAACCTGCTGAATATCAGCACGGTGGAAAAGGTCAGTGCGTGCATCAAGGTGCGCGAGTTTGACTCGGGCCAGAACCTGATGTTCGTGACACAGGGCGGCACGGTGAAAAAGACCGAGCTTGGTGCATACAGCAACATCACCAAGAAGGGCATCCGCGCGATCAAACTGAACGAGGGCGACCGCCTGATCGACGTAATGCTCACGCGCGGCAACGACGAAATCGTGCTGGTGACGCGCAACGGGTACAGCATTCGATTCTTTGAAACCGACGCGCGCAACATGGGGCGCGTGGCAGCGGGCGTGCGCGGCATCAACCTGCGCGGCGGCGACGCGGTTGTGGGCTCAGCGGTGGTGAACCGCCGCGCGAGCTTTCTTTCCGTGTGCAGCAAGGGTTACGGCAAACGCAGCAGTTTTGAGGATTACCGCATCCAGAGCCGCGGCGGCAAGGGCATCATCAACTACAAGATTAACGACAAGACTGGCCACGTGGTCGCGGGCAAGAGCGTGTTCGAGGGCGATGAGGTCATGCTGATCACCCGCCAAGGCGTCGTGCTGCGTACTGCCGTCACCGAAGAAAGCCTGCGCGAGATCGGCCGGGCCACGCAAGGCGTGCGCATGATGAAAGTAGAGGCCGGCGACGAAGTAAGCAGCGTCGTCAAGATCATGACCGAAGCCGAAGCGTTCGAGAAAGCCGAGCAGGCGGTCGAGGAAGAAAAGAAGGAAGAAGACCTCGCCCACGCCGACGACGTGGTGAAGACGCTCGAAGAAGGCGGCCTCGAAGGCCACGCCAAGAAAGTCCACGGCGCCGAAAAACCGAAGGGCAAGAAGAAAAAGAAGTCAGGCGGCGAAGAAGAGTAGTCGATCGCCCCAGACATCGAACCGGGCCTGGTGAATTCGCCGGCCCGGTTGCTGTTTTTTTGGGGGCAGGACCTGTGTTGCCCCGGTAGAGTTCCGCCAGACCTCGATTGTGGGAAGGAACGTGTACACAGCCGCCGCACTGCTTGATCTGCACGCGCGCACACACCAGTCGCTGGCCAAGCTGATGGAGCACTGTGCGGGCCTGCCCGACGATGCTTTGTCGCGCGAGCTCGACGGGTTCGGCTATGCCACCATCCTGCGCCAGCTTGATCACGTGATCGGGGGCGAGGAATACTGGATTCGTGTGCCCTGCGGCTTGCCACTGGAGCTTGATCGCGACGAAGACCCGAAAGCACTGAAGCCGCTGTTCGCCGACCGTGAACGCGTGGCGGCCATCACAGCCGGGTATCTGCGCAGCACCCCGGATGCTGAACTCAACGCCCGCCGCAAGATGAAGACCTGGAGCGGGCAGGAGCACGATCTGGTACCCGCGCTGATCGTCCTGCGCACGCAGACACACATATTCGACCACAAGGGCCAGATTGCGGCCATGTGCAGGCTGCTGGGCAAGCCGATCCCGCGCGGGATCGACTTTCCGCTGTTGTAGGCGCCGACTCGCGTCAAGCCGGCATGTTGATGCCTGCCCTTCGCGGAAAGCAACAGCCGTTGCTAGTCTGCCCAGCAAGGAGTGCTAGATGAGCGATGCAAGAGTGGTCGGCTTGGCGATTGCGCCACAGGGCGGCGCAGCGCTGCAACGCGAAGCGCGGCAATCGTTGACCTTCGTCGAAGGCAAAGGCGTTGAGGGCGACAAGAACTTCGGCAAACGCGCCGAGCGCGCTGTCAACCTGCTGTCACAGCATTCCTATGACTGGTTCAACCGCAGCTTCAACCGCGAACGTCCCAGCCCCGGCGGGTTTGGCGAGCAGGTGGTAATCAGCGGCGAGATCGACCCCAACTGGCTGAAACTGCGCCAGCGCATCCTGGTCGGCGACGCGATCCTTGAAGTCAGCACGCCCCGCACGCCCTGCGACAGCTTTACCAGTGCCGTGGATGGCGGAAAGGTCAGCCATTTCGTCGGCCACGTGGGCGTGATGTGCGCGGTGGTCAAGAGCGGCCAAGCCACGGTGGGGGACGTAGTCCGCCTGCTGTAGGTGGCCTACAAAGCGCGCCCTGGCGTCCGGATGCTCGGTTGACCTGCCTGGCCGCTTTGATCCTTGCCTTGCCTGCCGATTGCGCTAGATTGAGAGGCCCCCTCCAGCAGAATGCAGGTTGCCATGAAGCTCGCGATGCCAGTGATGCTTTGCCTTGTGCTGTTGTGCGGCGCATGCTCGTCAACGCCTGAGCCGCGCTACATGACCAACCCACGCACCTACGACGAAACGATGGCGCGCATTGCGCACGACGTGGGGCAAACCGACAAGTTTCTGATCGGCGGCCAGTACACAGAGGCTATGCCGCACATTGAGCGCATGATCAGCGACGCGCGCGACATGGCGGACTTTGAGCCCCTGCGCACGCGTGACCGCTATGGCGCCTACACCGAATTCCGCGCCCAGGTTGACGATCTGCACCGCGCCGCTGAAAGGCTGCGCTTCCTGGCTGAGCAACGCCGGCCGCACGAAGCCGAGTCGCTGCTGGCCGAAGTGGCTGTGCGGTACAACCGGCTTTCGATGAACTACGGCCCCGGGCAGCAGCTTGGGGTACTTGAGCGCAGCCCGCACGAGTTCCGGTTCACGCAGGAGTACCGCAGCGGTGCCGCCGGTCGCTGATCGCCGCCTTTGCTTCGCGCGGATGGGTGGGGTAGGATAGCCCCCCATTCGCGCTATCGGGAGCTGCCATGGCCCTTTCCACCAATTGCCCGCATTGCGAAAAGAAGTTCACGCTGCCCAACGAGCTGATGGGCAAGCGCATCAAGTGCAAGACCTGCGGCGGGGTGTTTCGTGTCGGCGGCTCCAATCCGCCGCCGGATGCTTTCAACAAGCACGACGCGTCGGCTGAAACCGCCGTGGATTCATTGCCGCTGGACGGTCCGGCTTCGCCCGAGCTGCAGCACCCGGGCAGCGACAACTGGGACGACACTTTCGGCACCGGCCAGGACCTCAAGCGCGACGACTTCGAGACCCAGTACCCCGGCAAGCCGGCCAAGGCCGACGAGTTCGCCACCCAATACCCCGGCATCACACCGCAAGCCGGTAAGAAGGACGAATTCGCGACCCAGCCGCCACCGACGCGCAAGGACGAGTTTGCCACGCAGTACCCGATGAAAGAGCCGGAAAAGGAATCGGTCGATTTCTCGCATACCGTTCTGCCGTCAGACAAGCCAACCGGGGAAGACACCTCACGCGACACGGTAAGCGACACCGCGCGGGATACCTGGCGTGACGACACAGATGACGCCGGGCACGACACCTGGCGCGAACCGGCACAAGACAAAACTGAAGACACCTGGCGCCCAGGCGACACGGGCAACGACTACTTTGGCGCGCGCTCAGACACCGCGCGCGAGGGCGATGCCGCGATTCCCGGCGAAGAAACCTCAGACACCGCGCTGGATATGCCCGCGGACGAAGTTGCAGCGGCCGCGGCTGCATTAGCAGAAGAGGCCGATGCACCGGACACCGACGAAGGCGGTTCAGACGCACCGAAGTTGCCCGGCAAGGGCCTCAAACTACCGGGCAAGGGCGTAAAGCTGCCCGGCAAGGGCGGGTTGCCCGGGGCAAAGCTGCCCGGCAAGTCCGACGAGGGCCGCAAGCTGCCGGTGAAAGCCGGCGGCTTGGGTGATAAGCCCAAGGCGCCGAAATCCGAAAAAGGCGGGAAGAAGGGCGGCGGCATGCTGGTCAAGGCGCTGCTGCTGTTCTTGTTGCTGGACTTGGCTGTGCTGGCGCTGCTGGTGTACGTGCCGGATGTGCGTAAGGCCGTGGGTCTTGAGGGCAAGCCCTGGCTGAACGACATCGCCAAGGCGGTAGGCGGCCACGACGACACAACAACCCAGGCCCCGGAGCCGCAGCCCGAAGTGCCTGACCCAGACCCGCAGCCGCAACCACCGGAGCAGGAGCCAGATCCAGAGCCGGAACCGCAACCACAGCCCGAGCCCGAACCTCAACCAGAGCCGCAGCCGGAGCCGGAACCTCAGCCAGAGCCGGAACCGCAACCCGAGCCGCAGCCCGAGCCGCAGCCCGAGCCGGAACCGCAACCCGAGCCGATGCCCGAGCCGGAACCGCAACCGGAGCCGGAGCCGCTGCCCGAACCGGAACCGCAGCCCGAGCCGGAGCCGATGCCCGAGCCAGAACCGCAGCCAGAGCCGCTGCCCGAACCGGAACCGCAGCCCGAGCCGGAACCGCAGCCCGAGCCGCAGCCGGAGCCGGAGCCGCAACCCGAGCCGGAGCCGCAGCCTGAGCCGCTGCCCGAACCGGAGCCGCAGCCTGAGCCGCTGCCCGAGCCAGAGCCGCAGCCAGAGCCGCTGCCGGAACCGGAGCCGCTGCCCGAGCCGGAACCGCAACCCGAGCCGATGCCCGAGCCGGAGCCGCAGCCCGAGCCGATGCCCGAGCCGGAACCTGAACCGATGCCGGAGCCCGAGCCCGAGCCGTTGCCCGTGCCCATCCCGCTGCCGGAACCTGAGCGCGAGCCCGAGCCCGAAATCAAGGGTGACCCGTTCAAAGCCGATTGGCCAACCTACGAGCCCAAGCGGCCCAAGCCCGTTGAGCCGGGCAAGGCTGTCGATTTCTTCAACGAGAACTTCGACAACCCGCGCCATGATTGGGGCTGGCTGCCCGCAGGCGTGCGCTACGTGAGACCCGACTCGCGCACGCCCGGCGCGATTGAGGTTGCCGCAAACCGCGCGTTTCACATGTCGGGAGAAGTTGACGCCGGCGAGGTGCGCCTGCGCGTGTGGCGCGGCACAGATGCCGGCAGCGGCGAAGGCGCCAAGGGCTATGAAGTTCACTTCCGCTACAGCGACGCCTCGAATTACCATGCGTTGCAGGTGCGCGCGGACGGCTATTACCGCGTGGTGCGTGTCACCGGCGGCACGACCACCGTGCTGATCGGCGACTCAAAGCAGGGCTACCTGCCGTTGCCCGGATGGAACCGCAACGCTGAATACGACAACCTGCTGCTGGTGTTCCGCGGCACGCACGTGACCGGGACATTCAACGGGCGCAGGCTGTCCAGCACTGACCAAGCCGAAGAAGGCACGGGCCGCATTGGTGTGAAGACTCTCAACGGCTTGGCTATCGCGATCGAGAAGTTCAGTGTTGATGAGTAAGTTCCAGGCTCGGTGTGGGCGTGCCAGCCGCTGTCGGCACTGAGCCTTGAACTTCGTACTCTTAACACGCCTTTCTTAAATCGTCTCAAGCGCACAGCGATGATTGCCCGATACTCGACAGGCGAGACCATCTCTCGCCGTTGACCACCATCGGATGGACGCGCCATGCCTACACTGATTGAACGGTTCCTGGGCGTTTTCAGCCTGGATATGGGCATTGACCTGGGCACCGCCAACACCGCCGTCTGCGTCGGCGGGCAAGGCATCGTGTTGTGCGAGCCCTCTGTCGTCGCCGTCCACAAGGGAACCACCGAAGTCATCAACGGCGGCATTGCCGTCGGCAACGCCGCCAAGAACATGCTGGACAAATGTCCCGGCAACATCGAGGCCATCCGTCCACTGAAGAATGGCGTGATCAGCGACTTCGAAATCACTGAGGCGATGCTCAGCTACTTCATCAAGAAGGTCCATAACCGTTCGTGGGGACTAAAGCCGCGCCTGATCATCTCTGTTCCGATGGGCATCACCGGCGTGGAGAAGCGCGCCGTGATCGAAAGCGCCGAGCGCGCGGGTGCGCGCAGCGTGTACCTGATTGAGCAGCCCAAGGCGGCTGCGCTGGGGGCGGGCCTGCCGATCAGCGACCCCTCAGGCTGCATGGTGGTGGACATCGGCGGCGGCACGACCGACGTCGCGGTGCTCAGCATGCAGGGCGTGGTGAATTACGAGACACTGCGCATCGCGGGCGACGAGCTGACCCAGTCGATCATCAACTACATCAAGGACAAGTGCGGCATTCTGATCGGCGAGCAGACCGCGGAGAAGATCAAGATCGGCATCGGCTCGGTAGTTCCGCTTGAGTTGCTGGGCCAGGAAGAAATGCAGATGGAGCTGCGTGGCCGAAACCTGACCACAAGCCTGCCCACGCGCGCGATCATCAACAGCATCCAGGTGCGCGAGGCGCTGCTGCCCACCATCCGGCAGATCGCCGAGGCCATGCGCCGAACGCTGGAGCGCACACCGCCTGAAATCGCAGCCGACCTGATGGACCAGGGCATCATGCTCGCCGGCGGCGGCGCAGCACTGCGCGGGCTGGCGTACTACCTTGAGCACACCATCGGCCTGCCGGTAAGAGTAGCCCACGAGCCCCTGTACTCGGTCGTGCGAGGCACAGAAGCCGTACTGACCGACCTCGACGAATTCGCCGAACTGCTGGAGAGCGCGGACGACATCTAGCCGACTGCCGACTAATGCCCCGCCACCAGGAAAAACTCACCCTCGCCTGGCTGATCCGGCACCCGCTGGTGGCGACCTGCATCCTGTTGGCGCTGACTATCGCGCTTCCTTACCTGCGCGTGGGCGAGCGTATCAAGCTGCTGGCCTTCCTGCCGGTTGCCCGTGCCTCTTCCGACGTCGCCGAAACGCCCTACCACGAGCTTTCAGAGGACGAGCGTGTTCGGCTTGACCTTGCGCGCGGACGCGAACAACTGGGCACACTCACAGCCGAAAACACGCGGCTGCGGCAGGCGCTGGCGCAACTGGACGCGCTGCGCGAGCTGGGGGCCTCGTTTGCCGAGCAGCAGTTGCCGCCGGGCGTCAGCGCCAAGGTGACTTTCAAGGGCGATGCTTCCAACTGGCGTCGCGCGTGCTGGATCAACCGCGGAAGCAAGCACGGTATCGAGGTGGGCATGCCCGTGGTCAGCGGCAGTACGCTGGTCGGTGTGGTGCACCAAGTCGCGGAGAGCCACGCGTGCGTGCGTCTGATCACCGATACCGGGTTTGCGGCTTCATGCATCGTGCTGGACCCCGACGCCACGATGGTGCCGGCAGAGCATCGCGTGCGCGGCGTGCTGCGCGGCGACGGCTCAACCATGCCGCACTTCCCGATGATTGAGCTGGACGACGTGGCCGCCGGCGCGCCGGTGCGGCCCGGCATGCTTGTCGTGACCAACGACTTCAGCGGCCACTTCCCGCTGGGTTTGAGTGTCGGCGTGGTGCGCGAGACCATCCCGCAAGCCGGCTTCTTGCAGGTGAGGGTAGAAAGCAATCTCGACCTGCTGACGCTGGAAGTCGTGCAGGTGCTGCTGCACAAGCGCCCGGAGTTCGAGAGGGAAGCCCTGGATCTGCTGAGAAGGAATTAGTTGTCAGTTGTCAGTACGTAGTGGCCAGTGGGCAGTGGTTGGTCGCTGGTGGTTAGTGGCTGGTGGCCAGTGGCTAGGAAAGCAACCGCTGCGCCGGACTCGACATACCCACTGCCGACTGCTGACTGCCGTCTGACTACGGACAACCGACAACCGACAACTAACCATGGCCTACGCCCACCGAGCCATCTTCACCCGCACCCGCCAGACACAGTGGCGCGGTCGCATTGTGATCGGTGGCGGTCTGGTGCTCAGCCTGGCGCACGCGCTGGCCCTGCCGCGGCTTGGCCTGCATGACTTCACGCCTGACCTTTACACCGTGGCTGCGCTGTTCATCGGCTTGTTTGCCTCGCGGCATGGGCGTTACGGGCCGTCGCTGGTGTTCGGGTTGATCCGCGACTTCTTCAGCCTGGGCTTGCTGGGCAGCTATGCCGTGCTGTACAGCCTTCTGCACAAAGCGGCTGGCCGCGCGCGCGAAAAGTTCGACCCGTTCAAGCCGGTCAACGTGTTCATCATGGCGCTGATCGGGACCTTCCTGGTGAACCTGGGCTATCACTCCATGCTGGCGCTGGCTGGCGATGGTGTCGGGTGGACACGCGCGATTCACCGCTGCGCGTGCATGGCGGTGGGCACGGGGCCGCTGGCGGTGCTGCTGTTCCCGGTCGCGCACTTCACGCTGGAAAAGCTGGGAGCCCGAGAAGAAGGCGGCTACTGGAACTTCTGATGGCGCCGGGCCCGGGATTACCCGGGCCCGCATTGCGGATCGCAGTGGCTACTCGTCACTGACGTTTGCGATCTTCCAATTGTTTGTAAGCGTTGCGCCGGAGATTGCCGCGCCGGCGACACTGCACCAGACTTCCTCACCGTTGTCCCGGTGAACGTTGCAGAGCATCAGCCCTCGAATGACCAGCACGACGTGCTTCTCGCTGGCGCCGCGCACGAGGTCAAACACGAAGTTGCCACGGTCATCGATGCGCAACTCGCTGACTGTCACTATGTCTGTCGCAACTTCGTCCCCATTCTCGTCATAGACCTCAACGCGCGTGTTGACGCTCATGGCAAAGCTCGTGCGGCTGCCGGGCGTGAAAACGAGACTTCCGCGTCGAAAGCGGTAGCCGTCGCGCTCGGCCAGGCAGATGTCATTGAGTGTGGAAACTTCGTCTGACTCGGCATCGATCGCTGTCGCGTTGTAGTCCGGCACCACGCTCGCAAGGCCGGTTGGGGGGCGATCTTCGCCAATGTCGGTCGTGCTCGTACTGCAGATGGCGTCACCCGCGCTGGTCCACCAGATTTCTAGTTTCACATCTTCATTGACCAACGGCAAACCGTTCTGAGACGATTGCAGCTTGACGGTCACTTTCAGTTGCTTGTTCGTCCCAAGCGATTCCGAACCGCTGCAAGACGCGCCCGCCTCACCGCCCGGCAGTGCTGGGCTAGCGTCTTGGGTCATCGCCGAACTGTCGTCGTCAATCTCGGCCGTTGTGATGGACTCAATCCGCGCATGAGCAGGCGAGATTACGCGAACATGCACGTCAGTCGCGGCGAGACCGGATGTGTTCTTGAAGTCACTTCCCAAGTTGCCAGTAGACGAGGTCTTACCTTCAATCTTTGTAGCTCCCTTGCCGTGTTCACCAGTGCATTTTCCGACTTCGATGGGCGGCTTGCCATTCGCAAATCCCGGGCCTGCGAACATCTCTTGCGCCATCCCCGCACATCCCAGCAGTACCAAGCTAAGCATTGCGATGTAGGTCTTCATTGCCTCTCCTTTGATGGAAGTCTGCGTGGTTGGTCTTCCAGAATCAGCCTGTCGAGGGCGAAAACCATGAACAACCCAAGTTCCGGCCTTTGTGAACCAGCAGTCTGTTACACTTGACATATTCAGCGTACCCCATCGGCCCTGCGCGTCAATCTGCCCAAGGCAAGAGTCACAGTCGCACGGGGGGGGGCATAAGTACTGTTTTAAAAGTGGTTTACGATCACGGCGCTCATCGAAAAGTTTTTTCGGATTTCCTTGTCGCGCGAGTGCCCTGGCGGAGAACCGGTGAATGTCGGGCTCCGGTTTTCGTTACGCCAAGCTCCAGCCTTGAGCTCGCGCGGTTGCATAGGGATCCCTTTACCGAGTTGTCGATGGCGTCGGCTACCGGGCCTGCAGTGAGGCGAGGATCATGTCGGTGCACTGCTCTAGCCAGGCGCTGCGGGTGGCTTGGCTGTACGGGTCGCGCTGGAACAGGTGCTGCGTTGTGCCCCGATGGATTACAAAGTAATGGGTCAGTGCCATCACGGCTTGCACGACCATAGAGAGGTCGAAATCCTGGCGCAGCAGCCCTCGCTCGCGCAGAGGTCCCAGAATCGCTGCCAGGCGCTGCAGAAACGCCTGGTACGTTGCCTGAAGAGGAAGGCGCGCCAGGGTGCGCCCGCCGTCGAGGTTCTCCCAGGCCATCAGGCGGGGGTACTCGGGCATGGCTTCAAGCAAGGCGATGTGGGTGTCCAGGTAGCGGCGGACGTAGGTGCGCAGGTCGCCGGTTTGCGCGCCCTTTGCGAAATCGACCGAGTGCTCGGCGGCCTTTTGCGTGATGGTGTTCAGCACCGAGTTCAGGGCCTCGGCGTACAGCTCGCTCTTGCTGCCGAAATACTGGTAGATCAGACTTTTGTTGACGCCCGCGCGGCTGGCGACTTCGTCCATGCGCGTGCCAGCCGGCCCGCGCTCAGCGAACTCAGAAATGGCAGCATCCAGGATGGCGGCTTTGGTGCGAACCGCATCCCGCTTGCGTTGAGTGCCTGGACGGGCCACTAACTCCCCCCGGCGGACGCTTTCTTCTTCTTGTTGTCCGCCTGCACCATAGTCAGCAGTTGCTCGATTTCCTCACGGAATTCCGTGGGGGTCTGCTGTCGCTCTTCGGGGCGCTTGGACAGTGCCCGCTGGATGACCGGCCACACGCCCGGGTGCAGGTTGGGGACGCGCTCGTTCAGGTCGGGTGGCGGCTTTTCGTTGATGGCTTCGACGAACTTCCAGACTCCGACTTCGTCAAACGGTGGCTGGCCGCACAGGCACTCGTACAGCGTCGCGCCCAGGCTGTAGATGTCGGCGCGCTGATCGACGTCGCGGGTGTTTTCGACCTGCTCAGGGCTCATGTAATGCAGCGTGCCGATGCCTTCGCCGGTCTTGGTGATGTTCACGCTGACGTAGCGCTTGAGCTCTTTGGCCAGGCCAAGGTCCGTGATCTTCACTTCGCCTTCGCGGCTGATCAGGATATTCTCGGGCTTGA
>CAZZBH010000045.1:0-26841 GCA_964652605.1 uncultured Planctomycetaceae bacterium | reverse complement strand
AAGATTTCTTCCTGTTCGATACGCATGCCCGGTTTGACGTTGCTGAACACCGTTGCTGCGTAGAAGTTGCCCTTGGCGTAGTCTCCGTCGCGTAGCACTTCGCCGCCGCACTCCAGCTTGGCGCCCTCCTTCACGCCGATCTGCACGTACTCGTCAATCTTGCGCAGTTGTTGTTCGTTAATGATCGCGCCGAAGAAACTGTCCGGCTGGGCACCGTGGCCGACTTTCAGCTTGGGCGCGCGCTCCACCAGCATCTTGAGCAACTGGTCGTGCACCCTCTCGTGCACAATCACGCGCGAGCAGGCTGTGCAGCGTTGGCCGCTCGTGCCGTACCCGGCCCACATCACCGCATTCACGGCAAGTTCCAGGTCGGCGTCTTCCCACACGATCACGGGGTTCTTGCCGCCCATTTCGAGCGACACACGCTTGTTCAGCGGCGCGGCTTTGGCGGCGATGCCGAGGCCGGTCTTCGTGCTGCCCGTAAAGCTGATCACCCGCACGTCGGGGTGTGTCACCAGCCGGTCGCCGATTGGCGCACCGTGGCCGATCACCATGTTGAATACGCCTTCCGGCACGCCCGACTCGATCAGGACTTCGGTCCAGCGTTTGCCCAGCAGCGTCGTGTCCTCCGCCGGCTTGAACACGCATGTGTTGCCCATCACCAGCGCCGGGTAGCTCTTCCAGGACGGGATGGCGATCGGGAAATTCCACGGCGTGATCAGCGTGCACACACCCAGCGGCTGACGGATCGTGTACATGCGCTTGTTGGGCATCTCGGCGGGGATGGTGTGGCCCCAGCTTCGGCGGCCTTCGGCGGCGATGTAGTAGGCCATGTCGATGGCCTCCTGCACGTCGCCGCGTGCCTCGGCGATCGGCTTGCCGTTCTCGCGCGCCATGAGCTGTGCCAGTTCCTCCTTGCGCTTCACCAGCACTTCGGCGCTGCGATAGATGATTTCCGCGCGCTTGGGCTGCGGAGTTGCCTTCCAAGCCGGAAATGCAGCCTTGGCAGCGGCGATCGCCGTATCGACATCTTCATTGGTCGCCTGGCGGAACTCGGCAAGCAGTTCTCCCGTTGCCGGGTCGCGCGAATCCAGTTTGTCGCCGGCGGGCTCGATCCACTGGCCGCCGATGTAGTTCTGCACGTGCTCGGTCATGGCTGCCTCCGTTTGTCAGGCTAGCACGGGCGACTTCCGCCGCTACTCGCTGTCGGGCGGCTTCCACGAGTCCATTACAGCGGGCCCCGTCGTGCGAGGTTTGTGCTTCAAGGGTGGCTTGAAGGCGCGGCTACCGGGCACTTCGTCCGCGGTCAGCAACGAGTCTGTGGCCGGGCCAACCTTTTGCGACCGGGCCAAGGCAACCTGCTCCGCCTGTGTGCGAAGGAGTGCGCCACGCTGTGCCCTCAGAATGGCGCGGTCATTCGCGCGCTTCACGAGCCACAAGCCGACCGGACCGCAGGCCTGCCCCAGGATAAAGGCCTCAACCGGGTTCAGCGCATCGGTCCTTGCCATGCGGCGAGCCATCAGCGCGAACGGAAAGCACACAAGAAGCCAGGTGGCAATCGTGGCGATTGCCAGAAACCAGGGTTGATCAAAGTCTGGCCGCATGTCGGCTTTCGCGTGAGAAGATCAACGTTAGATTGTTCAGATGCGCACGATTGGCTCAAGTCACCGATGCCTCATTCTTGCCCGCCTGCCGGATGTAGACAGGACTGAGCCAACATGGACGCAAGGCGCCGATGGTGTTGTCGGCCCGCCCGGCGGACGCCGTGACGGCCTGGTGTTTGGCGCCGAGGTGTCTGAGCCGTCGGATGTGCGCGCGGACTCTGATCTGCTGGTTCTTCCGGCACGCGAGATCGCTCATCGGCCCCTGATTGAGGCGTGCGCCGCAAGCGGCCTGCCACTGGCCATGTGCACACATGGCGCAACGCTGAAAGATATTACGCGTGCCGTCGGCTGGTTTCGTCTCGCATTTCGTGTACTTGAGCATGCTGCGCCTCGCGGCATCCAGCTTGAAGGTGGCGGCCGCCTGGTTGTCGTGCACGGCGAGGGCAACTTGCGGGCAATGGCGCGCGTCAGCAGTCAGACTTTTGCCCCGGCAGGCTACGAGGGCGAGCACGGTGCCTTGGCTGTGGCGTCAGGCGCGGTGCTGGCCATCGCCCCGGCGTCAGCGGTGTTCCAGGATTGGGCGAAAGAGATTCGAAGTGCTGAGCGCGTGCTGGGCGATGGTGCAATGCCTGCCAATTCCGGCGTCGCTGCGCGGCGATTAATCATCGCACGGTCGGATATCGCCGCCGGTACAATGATCGGTCCGGATCATCTTGCCTACAGCGAGCCAACATCCAGCCCAGCCGGGTTCGCCACGCACGAAGCTGAGAACGTTGTCGGGCGCGCAGCAAGCAGAGACATTCAGCGCGGCTCCGTGCTGAGTGACGACGTGCTTGAAGGCGCTGTACCGCAGACGCCGGATTGGTTCACACCCGGCCCGCCAAAAGCAAAGCCGCTCCGGAAGGGCAACTGACGAACACCCGGGACGTGAACCATCATCAAGAGGCGGTGGAGTACTCAGGCGAGTGTAGATCCGCATGACATGCACGAGCGGCGCCCTGCCTTCACGCGTCCGCCGCAGGCGGGGCACGCCGCATAACCATCGGCGTCCGGCGTGATCGGGGCGGCTTGCACATGCGCTCGAGTTTGCTCAGCGGCATGATTCACTGCGGTCCCCGTCGGTGGCGGTTGCCACTGACCGTAATGCGGCGGCGCGCCGGGCGGGGGATAGTGCGCCAGCGGCGGCTGGCGGCGATTGACGATGCGGTCAGTGCGCAGCAGCGGCACGATCATCACGCCAATCCATCCCATGAAAAACCCGGCTGCAAAGCCGACCCAGGGATGAACGCTGTGTTCTTCCGCGCGGCTCTTGCCCCAGAAACCGAACAGGACGCTGACCGCCAGGCCTGCGAACAACAGAAATGCCATTGCACCCAGCGAAAAGCCAAAGGTGTCGTCCATCGGCACGTAGTCGCTGTAGTAGTCCGAGGCTTGCGCCAGGGGCGAGATCAGTTCAGGAATGAGTGGTAAAATGCGCAACCTGCTTCTCCGGCAGATTTCCAAGCCTACCCCGCCAGAGGGCATAAGCAAAATCTTGAGTTCAACCTGAGTACGTGCTGACCCGGGAGATGTCGTCCATGAACTTGATCGCGATCATCAGAAAGAAAACAGCCACCACCACGGCGCTAAGCCATGTAGCCATGCGCTTGCGATCTCTTGGCGTCCGCGGGA
Organism: uncultured Planctomycetaceae bacterium; assembly: GCA_964652605.1. GTDB lineage: Bacteria > Planctomycetota > UBA8742 > UBA2392 > UBA2392 > JADJRK01. Next base: position 23,566 of record CAZZBH010000045.1, on the reverse strand, counting down.
TAAAGACCACCGTGGCAGCAGCGGCAATACCCAGTGGCACCCACCAAAGGCTGCTGAGAACGTAAAGCAGGCCATCCCAGGCAGATTTTGCGTTGAAGACCAGCCACTCCGAAACCGGTGAGCCCTCCGCAGGTGCGCGCAGGACATCGCGCGGGTCGCCCTGCATGGCGCCCCAGACTCCCAGAACCACCGCGGTCTCGACCAGCATGAACAGGTAGTAGTACAGCGCCTCAGGCAAACGCGGCGTGGGAAGGCGGTCATTGCGCTTCTTGCGCTTTGCGCCGCGAGCCTTGTCGAGCATGCCGACAATCTCGTCGTCTGTCGGTGTGCCGCTGTTGGGCGGAACCTGGTCGCTCATGATCGCGTTCCAATCCGTGCGCGCTGCTGTGGCTCGCGCGGCCTTTGCTAGCATAACGGCATGAAGCCCCCCGACACAGACGTAGTCCAGGGCCGACAGGACCCACTGGTTGGCAAGCGGCTTGCCAGCTATGAGGTTTTGTCGCGGGTCGCCCGCGGCGGCATGGGCGTGGTGTACCGCGCACGCCACATTTTCATTGACAAAATTGTCGCGCTCAAGGTGCTTGACCCGGCGCTTGCGGCGCGTACCGACCTGATCGAGCGCTTTCGTACCGAGGCGCAGTCGCTGGCCCGTGTCGAGCACGAAAACGTCATCAAGGTCATGGACATCCTTGAGGACAAGGGTGTCCATTTCATCGTCATGGACTTCGCCGAGGGCGTCAATCTTCGGCGACACGTAAAGCAGCACGGGCCGATGCCAGCCGATGAACTTCTTTCGGTCGCGCGGCAAGTCGCTGAAGCGTTGTTTGCCGCGCATCGAGAGGGCATCCTGCACCGCGACATCAAGCCCGAAAATCTGATCCTGAATGCCCGCGGCCGCTGCAAGCTTGCGGATTTCGGATTGGCCGGCGACTTGCGCCTGATCAGTGAAGGCCATGAAGGGCCGCTTAACTTCGGTACGCCCGCATATTCCTCGCCCGAAGTGTTGCGCCGGCTGGTCCCGGACGGCCGTAGCGACATTTTCAGCTACGCCGCGACACTCTGGTTTCTCGCCACTGGAGAGCCGCCGTTCGGGCAGGAAGGAATTCAACCGGTGCTTCTGCGCCAGAAGCAGGGCGCAAAGCCGTTGGAGCACGCGCGACCGGACCTGCCGGTAAAGATGACCCGCGTGATCAACGAATGCCTGGCTTGGAACCCCGGTGACCGACCGGAGAGTTTCCGCGAAGTGCTTGACCGACTTCCCCGTCGCGCCTACCCGCGCGCCCAGCCAGGCGGCACTGAGCCGACCGGCATGATCACCACCGAAGCGGTAACCGCCGAGATGCCACCTTCGCGCAGGCGTATTGCTTGGATTGCCACTGTGCTTGCGATAACTGCTGCCGCCGTGGTCGCCGGTGTCGTGTGGTGGGCGACGCGTGACGGCGATGCAGTACCTGAGCAACCGGCCATTACCGAAGTGCCCCAGCCCGCACCGCCGCGCCAGACACCGCCAGTCACGAACGAGCCGGAGCCACCCGCGGAACTTCCTGAAGAGGCAGCATTTAATTCAGCAGAGTTGGGAAGCCGCGCCGCGCTGTTGCGCGGGGACTATAAAGGCGCCTGGGACGCCTGGACGCCGTTTATCCTTGAACATGGCGAATCAGAACTGCAGGCCGATGCAAAGTCGCGCCGCGATGACGTTGCAAGTCGGGTGCGCGCGCTGCGCGAATCTGAGTACTCCAAAACGCGAGACGCGATTGACAATGCTCTCGCGAGCGATCGAACCGGCGAGGCGCTGGCGGCGGTCGATCGATTTCCGCCCGAGTTGCTGACACCGCTCAGCGACGATGACCACATCGGCGTCGTAACCCAATTGCAGACGCAGCGGCAACGTGTAGAGGCCGCCGAAGCGACCGCACTGGCGCGACTGCTGGAGCAAGCCGACGCAGACCGCCGCCGGTGGGAGCAGGCGCGAACGCAACCGGGCGAGGCCGACGAAGCCTCGCGCATGCAAACGGCCGCCATTCTTCTGGATGAGCGGGCGGCGCTGGAGCGCTTTCTCACCGGACGCTCACCGCAAACGCGGGAAAAAGTGGAGCGAAGACTGGATGGACTGCGGCGGTTGCTCGAAAGTGTACACCAGGATTCGAAGTTGCCCGCGGCGGCTTGGAGACAGTACCAGGATCGCACGTTGGGCGAGCTCGCACTGTGGCTTGAAGAGAAGCTGTCGCCCTGCACAGGCATGCTGAGCGAGCGCGATTTCACTGGCGCACTCCGACACGCCCGGGAAGTGAAAGAGCAACTGGAGAGCAGAACCGCAGAGCTGAAGACCGGCTTTGCGACGGTCGATGCTCTCGTGCGCGAATCAACCATTCTGGGCACAGCGGCGACGATGTATGCGGGCGACATCCGCCTGGCGCTGAACGCACACGCACTGGCAGAAACCGAATTGCGTGCCCTTGTGCGCAGCGGCGCAGTGCGCGACTACCAGGTGCACGCTTCCATCGAGGCAGACGGCAAGCGCAGCGTGCGCGTCATCCGGCACACAGGGCGCGTCGCGTCGGTGTCGGATGGCGAGTTTGTGGTTGATGGCGAAACCGGGCGCGCAACTGTCAGCATCGACATGCTGACAGTTGCGGCTTTTCGCCGATTGATGGCTGGTGCATCCAGCCCGGCAGACCGGATGTCTGTGCTTGCCTGGTGTGCGTTGCAGGGCCGCGACGACGACGCGGCTCAAGAACTGGCGCGCCTCGAAGGGCTGGAGTCAACGGATCGCGCGATGCTGGCGTCAGCGCGAATGTTGCAGCAGTACGGCGTGCCAGCCCCCGGCGCGCTACGCACCCTGCGCTTTCTGGCGGCCAAGTCGGGGCTGATTGCGCGTGCACAGTTTGAGGAGGCGTGGGGACCCGCAGGTGAGCTTCAGGGGCTGCTGGCCGCGCAAATGGGTGCGATTGCAGAGGACCGGCAGGCCGCGCAGGACTATGTCGCGCTTGTGCGGCGAGTCGAGGACCCTGAACTCGTGCATCTGGGCGCATTCTCTCGCGCACTGAGGCTTGCAGCGGTTGAGGAGGCGGACCTTTTGAACCGTACAAGGCTTGAGCCGTTGGTAGCCGAAGCGTGGTTTGAGCTTGCCCGGGTAGTGGAAGAGCCAAGCCGGGCAAGACTCTACGCCGCGCGCGCGCTGCTGCTCGATGCAAGTCACGAAGGTGCCTGGCGCATGTTGCGGTAGAACAGGGTGGTACACGCGGATGATCTGTGTGCTAAATTGGCAGGGTGGAGGTCACATGAGAAACAAGCTGATTCTGGCAGGCCTGGCTTTGGTGGCGTCGGTTGGCGCTCAGGCATTCCTGCCTCGCACCGCGTACGGTTGAGGCTCCTGACGCACCGGTGGCGCCGGTTCGGCGCAGACGTGAGGTCAGGCTCAACGCGGGCAGGCTGCCCGCATTGAATGGCAGGCACCGGGTGCGGACCTGTTCAAGCAGGCTCGTGAACAGTCGCAATTGATTGCGCTGTATTTTGGCGATCGCAAGGACGACGACGAACTGCTTGCTGTCGTGGACCTCTCTGAGCTGGTAACCGGCAAGACCGTGGTGTGTGTGCGGGTGCCCAAGCCCGAAAGCATACAGGCCGCGCCAGCCTCAGTGGTGCCGACTGACCGGCTTGCGACAAAGGACTTGTGGTCTGCCTACGGGATCAAGCAAGCCGATACGTTTGTCGTGGCGGACAAGTTCGGCAACCCCTACGCCGTAACCACCGAAACGGCCCTGGCCGACAAGATGAAGGAAGTCGCTTCGCACTTCCGTTCTCTTCGCAAGCAGTTGCGCAGGGACACCGATACGGCCCGGGCCGCGCACGAGAAGGGGCAGACGCGCGAGGCGATTGATGCGCTGCTCGCCGCATTCAACCACGGTTTGACTGGCTATGACGAGGCTGAGCCAGCCGCCAAGTTGTACCAAGAGCTCATGGATGCGGGCCGCAAGCAGCTCAAGCAAGCGGGAGACAAAGCCACAGAGCTCGAGTCTCTGGCCAAGTTGTACGCCGGTACGGACCTGCAGGCAGATATTGACGAGACACTGAAGAAAATCCGCAAGAGTTAACTCTTGCATAGTGCTGCCGGGACGGGGATGCTTCCCCGTCCCGTTGCATTGGAGCATGCGGTGGTAAGGCTGTCAGCCCTACTGTGTTTCGCAGCGTTGGCGCTTGCGGCGTGTGTCAAGTCGGCTGATCCGGCTCCGGCGCCCGTTGGCGCTGAGGGCAAGCCGCCGTCATGGGATGACCAGTCCGACCGCGACTGGCTTTACCGCTCGCAGTTCAAGACGCACATGCGGCACCTGTGGATCAACAGCAATCGCGTCGCCAGCGCCGGTCGCGGCAGCGCCGAGCCGACGTGGCACGAGATTCGCGCGGGTGCCGAGGATATTCGCAACCGCGCAAGGCTGCTTGGCGGGTTCTGGCAGCAGCTTCGGGAAAGCTCTGAGACCATGCTGGAGTGCGTCGAAGACGACGACCGCTTCGGCGCGACGCTGGAGTTCCGTGAGCTTGGCGCGGCCTGCGATGGCTGCCACATGGCAACCTGGTCGCCCGCATATCTGCATGTGACCAACAAGGTTGTGCAGGGCTGGCTCGCGAACAAGCCGACGCCGCACGGCGTGGAAGAAGTGGACGACAACCCGCCGCCGGCTATCCCCAACCGGGAATCAATGAAGCTGCTGTGGGACGCGTATTTCCGCACCGAGCTTGCGCTGGAAGCGTGGAACACGCCGGTGATCCGCGACGTGCTCAAGGAGATGGAGCCGCAATTTGTGCTTCGCACAGCGCAATGGCGGGGCGTGGAGCAGGCGGCGGAAACGCTCATGCAGTTGTCGCGAGACCGCAAACGAGAAGGGCTTGAGGACGCCTACAACAGCATGCTCAACCAGTGCGCCGCATGCCACGCGCGCGAAGCCGGCGATGCCCGCGAGATTCTGATGCCCATGCCGTGGTCAGAGTAGCTGAGGGTGTCAACCGGTCTTGCGCGCCAGCAGCCACATCGAAGCGCCGAAGCCCATGCGTCCCAGCAGCCTTTCTGGCCAGAGGCACACGTCGCCAACATGTGCGGCCAGCCGGGCCGCGCGATGCGGCAAGCTCTGAGGCACACGAAGCGGCAATCCTTCCGCGGAAGGCGCCGACGGCTGAGTGGACGCAGTCGGTTGTCGGCGGAACAGCGACGCCATGCCGGGCAACAGCGCGTACTCAATGAAGTTGTCCCAGAACACGTCGTAGCCAATCCAGTACTCGACCTGAAAACCGGCTTGCGCCGCCGACTGGCGATGCCAGCGCTTTGAGCGAAAGTTGCGATAGTAGTGCCCGGCGCGCTCCATGCGTTGCATCCAGCGCTTGTGTGTGAGATGGTACTGCCACCAGTCGAGCGACAGGGCAAAATCAAGCACGGGGCAGCGCAACAGAAGGCGCCCCCCGGGCTTGAGGACGCGAGCGGCTTCTGCGAAGAGCCGTTGTGGTTGTTCCAAATGCTCGATCACGTCAAAGGCCACGACGGCATCGACACAGGCATCCACGAGCGGCAGTTCATGAGCAGAAGCGACAACGGCGTCATAATGTCCCCGGTTGCCGCGACGCTCAAGCTGCCTTTCGATGCTGGCGGGCGAAATGTCCGTCGCCAGGCCGCGCGCGCGAAAGTTGACGGCCAGCGAGTCCGAGAGCGGCCCGGCTGCGCACGCAATTTCGACAAATGAGTCGCCGGGATTCAGCGCAAGCCGGCGCAGCATCCGGGAGAGGCGCAAGCCTGCAGGGCTGACAAAGCTGTGAAACGGGTCGGACGTCTGAAGCGCCCCGAGTTGCTGCACGTCATAGTTCTCGCGCTGGACCGCTTCCTCGGCTGAGATGTCGCGCGTGAGGTGGGCAATGCCGGGGGTATCTGCGTACTCGCGCGAGCACTGGGTGCAGTACACGCGCCGGGCGTCAGAGGCCAGCGGTGAAGCGCCGCAGTGCAGGCAGCGAAGCGGCAGGCCGGTGCGCAGGACGGGAAGGTTCACGCTTGCGAGTATCGCGTGGTGCGCACTAAACGTCCAGCAATCGATAGCGGCGTCCGAAGTGCAGATCCAGGCAGGTCTGCACAAGCGCGGGATCAATTCCTTCGCCCCAGATCAGGACGTCCTTGCGCGCGCGGGCCAGCGCCTCGGCGTCTGTGTCGAAATCGCCGATGTGCAGCTTGGGTAAGCCGCTCTGCCTTGTACCGGCAAAATCGCCAAACCCCCGCGCCTTGAGGTCCACCTCGGCGATCTTGAAACCATCCTGGATGCGGCAGATCGCCCGCAGGCGATCCTCTGCCTCTACACCGCGCGGCTCCCCAAGCAGGTAAAGAAAGCTTTGCCGGCGCCCGCGGCCCACGCGCCCGCGCAACTGGTGCAACTGGCTTAGGCCGAAGCGCTCGGCGTTTTCGATGACCATGATATTGGCCTCAGGCACATCGACGCCGACTTCGACAACGACGGTTGCAGCCAGAATGTCCAGTTCTCCGCGCCGGAAGCTCTCTACGGCTGCATCCTTTTCTTCAGATTTCATCTGGCCGTGAACCAGACCCACGCGGAACTCTGGAAAGGTGTCGTTCTTCAACTGCTCTGCGAATGCGACTGCCGACTTTAGTTCAAGCTTGTCGCTGTCATTGACCAGCGGGTAAACAAAGTACGCGCGTCCGCCGTCGCGCAACTCCTGCCGGATACGTTCGTGCGCGACGTGTTCACGCGCGCGCGGCACCCACTCGGTGATCACCGGCGTGCGGCCCGGCGGAAGCTCGTCGATCACGGAGACATCAAGCGCGCCGTACAGTGTCATGCTCAGCGTGCGCGGGATTGGCGTGGCGCTCATCGCCAGTACGTGCGGGCGGTTGCCTTTGCCGCGCAGTGTCGCGCGCTGCCGCACGCCGAACTTGTGCTGCTCGTCGATCACGCACAGGCCAAGCTGCTTGAAGCTCACGTAGTCTTCGAGCAACGCGTGCGTGCCGATTACGATGTGGATACGCCCGCTCTTCAGGTCGGCACACAGGATATCCCGCTCGGTCTTCTTCATGCCTCCCAGCAGCAGGCGCACGTCAACCTTTGTGTCCTTCAGATAGTTGCGGATGTTGGCGTAGTGCTGGCGCGCCAGCACCTCTGTCGGCGCCATCAGCGCGGCCTGGTAGCCGTTGTCGATCATCAGCAGCGCGGCATACAGCGCGACGGCTGTCTTGCCGCTGCCCACATCGCCCTGCAACAGGCGATGCATGCGCCCTGGGGTAGTCAGGTCGGTTTCGATCTCGGCGCAAACGCGCTTCTGCGCGTCAGTCAGCTTGAACGGAAAGTACTTCAGCGCCCGGGCACGCAGTTCTTCGTTCACCTGGATTGCTAGTTCCGTGTCCTGCGCCTCGCTGGTTCGTCGCAGCCGAAGGCCGGCCTGCAACAGGAAGAACTCGCGGTACTTGAGCGCAAGCCGCGCAGCGTCAAGTGCCTTGCGCTGGTCGGGCGTGTGTGCCTGGCGATACGCCTCTACAATCGGCATCAAGCGCAGTCTGGCGGCAAGCTCAGCCGGAAGGGCGTCAGGTATCAATGCAGCGCGTGGCAGCAGCGGCGCGATCAAAGCCGCAAAATCGGCGTTGCTGACGCCTTCCGTCAGCGGGTATTCCGCCTCAAGGCCTGGCTCCAGCGGTGGGGGGTTCATGTCAAACGCCGATGGCTTCATCGACCAGGTATGGAATGCGTAATCGACCGGCCCGGACATCCGCACCTTCACGCCGGGCTTGAACCTGTCGAGAAGCCACGGCTGGCTGAAGAACAGCGCGGTGATCGTGCCGGTGCCGTCGCTGACGACGACCTCAGTCAGCTTCATGCGTCGGCGTTTGGTGGCTTTGTTCTGCGAAGACTGCACAGTTCCGGTAATGCTGGCGTGCATGCCCGCCTTCAAATCCTTGATCAGACAGCGTGTGTTGTACGAGCGCGGGAAGTGGTTCAGCAGGTCAATGACCCGCTTGAGCTTCAGCTTGACTAAAGCAGCCAGCATGCGCGCCCCTACTCGCGTGGCTTCTTCAATTGGTTGCAGCAGCGGTGTCAGGTCCACGCCAAGCCTCGGCGGGTTTATAACAGCACAGACGGCCAAAGCATTGCCTCAGCGGTCAAACGCTGCCCTTGGCCTCGGTACTCGGAAAGATCCAATCTAGCAGCGTGCGTAGAAGGCCGCCCTGATGCACCTTTGACGCATCGAACGGGTGCTCCCTGGCGAGCGCGTTTAGGTCCTCGACGACCTTCTCTGCCTTGAATGCACCGAAGGGCCCGCCCTCGTGCACCTTCGCGCCCTGGGCAAATGTTTCCGCCTCGGCGGCGCAGCACAGGTGGCACTTGATGTTGTGCTTGGCGTAGTAGGCCTTGAGCGCGTCAGCGTCGATCAACTCTTCCGCCCATATGATGGGAGAATCCACCGTCAGCGGCAGTGCCGGATTGCCTAGTTCCTGAATCGCCATTTGAGCAGCTCCCATAGCGCCAGGATACCGTCCTTGGCCCTGATTTTCTTGCCCTCTTCAATGCCGCGCGGGTAGTAGCGAATCGGCACCTCAACAATCCGGTGGCCGCGCTTGACTACTTTGGCGGTCACCTCGGGGCAGAACTCAAAACCCGTGCAGGTCAGGTCCAGGCTCCGGATTAAATCGCCGCGGAACAGCTTGTAGCACGTCGGCTCGTCCGTCAGGCTGGTCCAGTACAGCAGGTTGGTCGCAAACGTCACCAACCGTCCGCCCCAATAGAACTTCAGGCTTCCCGGCTTGTCGGGACCGAGAATGCGACTTCCATACACCACGTCGGCTTCGCCCGCGAGCATTGGCTCGAGCAATGCCGCGTAGTCGTTGGGATCGTACTCAAGGTCGGCGTCCTGGATGATCACCCAGTCGCCGGTGCTTTCGGTGATGCCGCGCCGCACAGCCGTGCCCTTGCCGCCGTTTTCTTTGGTAATGACCCGAATGCGCAGCCGGGCGTCGCCGTCATGGCGCTGCGCCCACTGCTTCACGACTTCGGTTGTCCCGTCAGTGCTGCCATCGTCCACGATGATCAGTTCAATGCCAACGTTGAGTTTCACGGCGACCACGAGGTCGAGGATCTTCTCAATGGTGGGGGCTTCATTGTAAGCGGGAATGACGACAGAGAGCACACCAGCCGGCGCGGCTATCGCAGGTTCCAGTACGTTGGCTTGCGCGCCCATGGCACGGCATGCTAGAGCGATGGGGTAGCTGCGCAAGCGTCGGAGCCGCGGTGGACTTCCATGTCGTCATGTGGGTGGTGTTTGTAGGGCTGGTGATCGGCCTGCTGGCCTTTGACCTGTTCGTCGTGCACCGCAACCCGCACACGGTCAAGCTGCGTGAGGCGCTGCTGTGGAGCGGCATGTGGATTGCGCTGTCGCTGGCGTTTGCCGGCTGTCTTGCGCTGATGGGTGAACAAGGTTTCGGCACGGAGTCGTCGCTGCGCTTTCTGGCGGCCTATGTGATCGAAAAGGCGCTGTCGGTTGACAACTTGTTTGTGTTCGCAGTGATCTTCGCGGCGTTCAAGATTCCGCGCGAGTTCCAACACAAGCTGCTGTTCTGGGGCGTGCTGGGAGCGCTGGTTTTGCGGGCGGTGTTCATTTTTGCCGGCGTGGCCCTGATTGAGTGGTTTGAGCCCATCCTGTATCTCTTTGGCGCCATCCTGATCTTCACGGCTGTCAGACTTCTGTTGTACGGCGACAAGGAAAAGCACCCGGAAAAGGGCCTCACCGTCCGCGCCCTTAAGAAGATTCTGCCGCTGAAGGCCGACAACGTTGGCCCGAACTTCATTGTTCGCGAAAACGGCAGGCGCTTTTTTACGATGATGTTTGTGGCGTTGATCGCGGTCGAGATCACCGACGTGATCTTCGCTGTTGACAGCGTGCCCGCCGCGCTGTCAGTGGCCATGGATCCGGAGACTCGCAAAGCCGATCCGTTCATCGTGTACACGAGTAATGCATTCGCGATTCTTGGCCTGCGCAGCCTGTACTTCGCGCTGGCGGGCATCATGGCTGCGTTCCGGTATCTCAAGTACGGGCTGTCGGTGATTTTGGTTTTCGTGGGCGTGAAGATGATGGTGTTCGAGTTCTGGCACGCGCCAATCTGGTTGTCGCTGAGTGTGATCGGCGGTGTGCTGGCGGTTTGCGTGGGTCTAAGCCTCGCGATGCCGCTCAAGGTGCCCAGAACGGAGGCCCGGTTGCTCGAGCCTGAAAGACTGAAGACGTCGGAAGCCGAGAGCGGCGACGAGGGCTGATCATCGAACTGCGCGGCGCGGCGTTCAGATCAGCCGAGCAAGCAATCGCAGGCTGATCGGGTCACGGTTGCGCTGGTCGGCGTTGCGCAGCAAGTCGATGCAGTCAAAGCCGCGCAGAGCCAGAACCTGGGCCTCCATCGGCGATACCCGCTCAAGAAACGCGAACGCGTCACCGGCTGTGGGGACCCATTGCTCTGCCTCGCTGAACTGAGCAAAGAGGCGCAGGTGTGCGCCGACGAAGTGGCTCGTTCGGCATCCATTGTTTTCGAGCACCAGTCCCGGCCGCAGCGTTCCCGGGTAAGATCCGCGAAAGCGAAAGCACGCCACAACGGCATCGGTACCGGCGAAAGGCGCCTGCTGCGCAAGAACCTCACGAGCGCGAAACCCACCTTCGGCGCTGCCAAAGCGAATGCTGGCAATGCGCAGCTCGTCATTGCCACGGGCGCCGATGCGGCGCGCAAGGGCGCGTCCGGCGCGCGTTTGCGTAGCAGTAAGATAGTCGGCGATGCGGGCGCGTCCCATGCGCGCCGCCAGGTCGTTGAGCAGGAACTGGCAGGTCAGGCGGATGGTTTCGCCGTGACGCGAGGCCGCCGCGCTGTTGAACATGCGGTCAGGCCTGCGATTGCGAAGGGCAGCCATCAGCGCGTGGTTGTTGCGCTCAAGGCGGTCGCACAGGTAGCCAACGAATCGCCTGGTTTCGAGTGCCACGTCACGCGGGCTGCTGCGACGGAGGACAGTTTCGAACTGGCGGGCCAGTCTTTCAGATGCGGTTGCATCCACCATGATGGTGCTCATGGAATCTCCGTTAGCGTGAGTCCCTGCTGCGAAGGCGCCGCACGGCGTGGGGGTCGTCGGGCGTCTCGCTGATCAGCCGCAGCTCGCCGTCTATCCATTGAAGGACTCGCGACGTCGCTGAATCGGTGGGTGTGTGCCAGATGGTGTACAGTTCGTGGCGGCCGTCGCCGTCAACATCCTCAGCCTGCATTTCACGCAGAAAGCTGCCCTCGGGTGCCTCATAGATTGCCACCGGCGGCTCAGCGCCATCGGAGCGCGCATCGAACAGGTTGACGCGGACGCGCTGGCCTTCGGTTGTACGTGCTACACACAGCACTCCCTCCGGAAAGCGCGGGTCTTCGAAGCGCGCCAGCGTGACACCCAGCGTGCTTTCATCGATTGCAAAGCGCGCCGGCTCAGGTGGCGCTGCATGCTCGGCCGGAAGCTCCGGCTCAGCCGGGGCGACAGGCTCCGATTCATCCCGCGCCAGCGGGATACGGATGATGGTGCCGGCTTGCAGGCCTGCGTCTGGGTTCAAGCCGTTTGCATTGGTGATCTCTGCCCAGCGCCGGCCGGAGCCATAGAAGCGCTCAGAAAGACCCCAAAGCGTGTCGCCGGCCTGCACGCGGTACAGGATGGCGTGCCGGTTGAAGTCAACGTCCAGCCTGGCATAGGAGTCTGGCGCTGCTGCGCCGGCGTTGGTCATTTTGTCCAAGCCAAGCTTGAACAACATCACCGAGCCGAGCATGACGACGAAGCCAACAAGAAGTGTGAGGATGTTATTGCGCATGGTGTACCCGTCAGTCGAAGGTGTCCGCGGCAAAGTTTGCCGGCAGTCGGAAATCGGCGGCGGCAAGGCCGAAAGTTGAGCCAAGTTGGGGAAAGTTCGGCGGTGCAGAATCATCCCGCGTTATCGGTCGTATCTCGGATGAATTTGCGCGAAGTGGGCAGGCAGTAAAGGCTGCGATCAAACCAAATGGAGACGCGCCCCGCTGTTTGCGGGGCGCGTGGTGTCTGCCGGAGGGTGGGAGCAAGGAGCCGCGAAAGCGTGGGAGAGCGGATGTCCCTCCAGCAAATTCGGGAGAACACTCAGGCATCAAGGATGTTCTGCAGCGCGAGCACTTCTTCGATCACCAGGGCCGTAATGTCTTCGGTGTTGCGTGCGCCGACGGGCGCATCCACATACACCTTCGCAAAGCGGTGGCGTGTTTCGAGATTTACAAAGGCCTGGTTGAAGATCGCGTTGGCCTGGCTGATCAGGCTGCGTCCGAGCAGCCCCTCATTGGCGACCCCGGCGTTGATCAACGCTCGGTAAGCATTGATGTGGTGGAAAACCTCGTCAATGCGCACGCACACGTTGCGCCCGAGAAGGTCCCGTGGGGGTTGCGGTGTTTCAGTGGGAGTGGCGTGCCGGGCGGATTCCGGCTTGCCCCAATCGATGGAGAGCAGTCTTTCCGAGACGTGATCGTCGGTTTTGATGCCGGGCATGAGGTACTCCTGGTTTGGTTTGGTGTGTGCGACGCGCCGCACGAAGGAATGTATAGACCGTGCTTTACACTTCGTCAATTACGAAATTCTGGATTTCTGATTTCCACTCACTCAACCTCACCTTTATCGGTCCACCCTACCCAACATCGTGAGATGCACGTGCCACTGAACCCAACCCAATGGTGGTTCGCTGAGCCAATTTTTTTTCATCGGCCTCTGTTGCTGCGGACACCGTGTTGCCCGCCTGACCGAAGGAGAGCGCACATTCGTCTAAAGCGCCCGCCACCTGTTACCCGATACAGCCTGCACAGCCGCACTGCGGCTGCTCTTGTCCACCAATGGATTTGCGCCCATGCTCAACGTCGCACTGCTGTTTGGCGGTACTTCTACTGAACGCGAAATCAGCATCCTAACCGGCAATGCGGTCCGCGCCGCGCTGGAACGCATTGGCCATCGAGTCACTGCGTTTGATATCGGGGTTGATTCGCTTGACCGCCTTGAGGGCGGCGGCTTTGACTTTGCTTTCATTGCCTTGCACGGCGGGGACGGCGAAGACGGAACTGTGCAGAAGCGGCTCGAATCGATTGGTTTGCCTTATTCCGGCAGCGGCCCGATAGCCAGCCGCCTTGCAATGGACAAAGAACTCAGCAAGGCCGAGTTTCTGGCTCATCGCGTGCCGACACCGCCCTACGAAGTCGCTCAGGCGCACGACGCCAGTTACCGCCTGCGCCGAATGGCCCGCCGACTGGGATGGCCGCTGGTTGTAAAGCCGATTGACCAGGGAAGCAGCATCGGTGTCAGCATTGTCCGCGATGGCGACGGCGTGGATGCAGCGCTGGCTGAGGCGTTCAAGCATTCGCGCCGAGTGCTGTTTGAACGCGCGGTGATGGGCCGCGAACTGACCGTCGGCGTGATCGGCAATCGCGCGTTGCCCGTGTGTGAGGTCAAGCCATCTACCCCGTTCTATGACTTCACGGCCAAGTATGACTCCGGAGCAGGGACGCAGTACATCGTGAACCCCGACTTGCCGGGGCCGACCGCCAAGATGGCCCAACACATTGCCCGGCGCGCCCACCACGCGCTTCGATGCCATGGATTTTCGCGCGTTGACCTGATGCTGGATGCCGCGGGCGACCTGTGGGTGCTTGAGGTCAACACGCTGCCCGGAATGACAGCCACCAGCCTGCTGCCCAAGGCGGCTGCCGGCGAAGGAATCGGCTTTGATGAGCTGGTGCAGGAGCTGATTGACGTCAGCCTTGAAAAGCGGCAAAGCGCAAGCAGCCGGCTGCTGCGCGCCACTGCAGCCTAGGAGAACCCATGTCGCGTCGCAGAACCCGCAAGGTCAACAAGACCCGGACACGCCAACGCCGCAACTCGGGTGCCGGTCGCCGCGTGGCTGCGGCAGCGGTCTCGTCGCTGGTCGCGCTGCTTGTGCCGATGAAGCAGGCAATCCTGCGCGCCGGTGGATGGGCCTATCAAAGCCGCGGCGTGCGGCGCGGAGCGGGTGTCGCGGCAGGCCTGCTGGTGCTGGCTGCACTGGGCTGGGTGATGTTGCACAACCTCAAAGGCTCGTCGCGGTACGCGCTGGACCCTGGTCGCATTGAGCTTTCGGCGGAACCGTCCTGGGCCAAGGGAAGCCTGGCCGATCACTTGAAGTCCGAGATCGAGCAGGAACTGCGGGCCGAATTGGCAGAGCTTGCCATGACGAGCGCCTTTGACGAGGAAGTGATCCCGTTGATCGTGAACCGGATGCAGGAGAATCCCTGGGTGCGGCGCGTGATTCGCGTGGAGAGGCGATTCCCAACAGCGCCGGAAGGCCACTCGCAACTGCTGCCCCTGGTAGAGATCCGGCGGCCGGTTGTCGTCGTCGAAACCGGCAAAGACTACGTGTTGGTTGATGGCGACGGAGCCGTATTGCCTTTGAGCATTCCAGCCGACGGCGCGGCATTCGCCGAGTTCCGGCATCAGCTCACCAGCCCGTTGCGCCTTGTGCGTGGCGTCGTAGGCAAGGCTCCCGCCCCGGGGACGATCTGGCACAGCGAGCAGATTGCAGCGGCCCTGAGCATGGAGCGCGTGTTACGCAAAGCCAAGCTGGACCACAGCTTGCCGATCGAGGCGATTGACGTGTCGGTAGTGCCGGAGCGGGCAAACGAACGCGGCAAGGTATTCTACATGTCGGGTGGAGTGTGGCTTGTGGCCGACCAGAGGCAGCTTCCCGGCACGTCCGTGATTTGGGGCCGCCCGCCGGTGCACGCGAACACGCTGGAGCTGAGCCCGAACGAGAAGCTGGATGAGCTGCGCCGCCACTTGAACTCAGGCGCGCCGCTGCACGGCAAGGCGATCGACCTTCGCCGCCGCGGCACATAGCCCTGGCGCCACTTTTCGAACATTCTTCAGTCGCGCATCCAATGGCAAGTGTAGCCGTTAGGGTTCTTTTGCAGGTAGTCCTGGTGATACTCCTCCGCCACCCAGAAGTCTCCTGCCCGGGTAACTTCGGTGACGATCGGCTTGTCCCACTTGCCGGATGAATCTACCTGCTGCTTCACTCTCTCGGCGGTTTTTCGCTGTTCTTCGCTGGTGTAGAAGATCGCGCTGCGGTACTGCGTGCCGCGATCGTTGCCCTGGCGGTTGAGTGTGGTTGGGTCGTGCATTTTGAAGAACCAGTCGCGCAGCAGTGTTTCATAGCTCAGCCTGGACGGATCAAACACAACGCGGATCGACTCGGCGTGGCCGGTATTGCCCTGCTTCACGTCCTTGTACGTCGCATTGGGCTTGTCGCCGCCGGAGTATCCGACGTCCGTGCTGATCACACCCGGGATCGCGCGAATCAGTTCCTCCATACCCCAGAAGCAGCCGCCGGCGAGAATCGCTGTTTCCGTCTTCTGGCCCGGCGCCGTGTACACGCCGGCATCGGTGAACAGCTTGACGTACTGCCCGTAGCCTTGCTTTTCGAGCTCCGCAACCGGGATGAACTTCAGCGACGCGCTGTTGATGCAGTAGCGCAGCCCCCCTTTGTCCTTGGGGCCGTCATTGAACACGTGCCCCAGGTGGCTGTCAGCATCCTTGGATCGCACCTCGGTGCGAACCATGCCGTGGGTGCGGTCGTCCTTCTCAATGATGTCGTCTTCTTCCAACGGCTTGGAGAAGGATGGCCATCCGCAGCCGGAATCGTACTTGTCCAGGCTGCTGAACAGTGGTTTGCCGTTGACGATATCAACGTACAAGCCGTGTTCCTTGTTATCCCAGTACTCGTTGCGGAATGCAGGCTCGGTGCCGCTTTCCTGGGTGACTTTCCATTGCATCGGTGTCAGTCGCTGCATCAACTCATCCATGGGCGGAGTCTCGTATGTTCGGGGCTGTTGGGTTGGCGCCGGTTTTTCATCGGTTCCTGCGTCGGCTGTGGCTTGCGGCGCAGAGGGCGGTGCACCGCTGGAGCATGCAACAAGCAGTGTCGCCGCAAGAACCGTCAAAAGCAGGTTGGCACGCATGAGGCCTCCCGTGTGAAGCTTGAGCGCCGGTAATGTAAACCACATCTGCGCTGCTTGCATTCCAGTGACGTGTACTTCCGTTATCTGCCCGGGGGCTAGGCCGTTGTCTTGGCCGCGTCGTTCAGGATTTCCACGGCACGCTTGAGCTTTTCGTTCGTCGCCGCGTAGCTCAGCCGGAAGTTGCCCGGCTTGTCGCTGCAAGCCGCGCCGGGAACGACCAGCAGTTGCCGGTCAATGCATGCTTTCATGAAACGGTCTGTATCGGCACCCTCGGGCAGGTAGGGGAACATGTAGAACGCGCCCTCGGGTTTAACGGTGCGGTAGTGCTCGCGGATGCCCTGGTACACCAGATCGCGCTTGGCGCGGTATTCATCGCGCCAGACGCTGAAATCCTGCTTCAGGCCCTCCAGCGCCGCCCACTGCAGCGGTGCAGGAGCGCACACGAAGCTGAACTGCTGCAGCGTGTAAATCCGCTCAGATAGCTCCTTCGGCGCAAGCATCCAGCCTATGCGCCATCCGGGCATGCCCATGCTCTTGCTGGCGCCGCTCAGGACAATGCAGTTTCTGGTGAACTCGCGCGGGCTTACGTGCCGGCCGGCATAGATGAAGTCTTCATAGATTTCATCGCTGATGATCGGAATGCCGCTGTCATCCGCCAGCTTCGCCAGCGCGCGAGCCTCAGATTCGTTGATGGCGACGCCAGTCGGGTTGCTGGGGCTGTTGACAACGATCAGCCTGGTACGATCTGTAATGCGCTGCTTGATCTGATCAGCATTGATGCGGAAGTCGGGGTAGATGTCGTAAGTGACCGCCCTGGCGCCAACCATGGTTGCCAGGTGGCGGTACATGACAAAGTACGGGTCAGGGATCAGGATCTCGTCGCCCGGGTCAAGCAGCGCGAGAAAGCACAGCATCAGACCGCCGCTGACACCGCTGGTGACCATGATGTCGCTGTCTGACACGTCACCCAGGCGCCCGGCGTAGCGCTGCAACAATGCCTCGCGCAGCGGCGGAATACCTTGCGTGACCGTATAGCGGTTGCGCCCCTGCTCAATGGCGCTGATGGCCGCGGCCTTTACGCTATCGGGAACGTCGAAGTGGGCCTGGCCGATCGACAGGTCGATCGGGTCGGACATCGACAGGCCGAGTTCAAAGAACTTGCGAATGCCGCTGGGCTTGATGCCCAATGCGCGCTGGCTGAGGCGAAAAGGGTCCTGCACGGTGCAACCTCCGTGACCGAATGTAGCACGTGCCCGCCAAAATTGAACGGCGGCCCCGCTAGGAGGCCGCCGACAGGTATTCGGATCGCTACTTGATTACACGGGTCTTGGGCAGGCCGGTTACAGCCTCGCCTTCTTTCCAGCGACGTTCGATCTTGAGCTGCTCGATGCGCTCAATGCGCTTGAGCACGCTGCGGCGCTTGACGCCGAGGCTGCTGACCTTCAGGGATGAGTGGCGCGACATATCTGTCCTCCGTACTTCACGGGCCGCGAAGTGTACGCAGGCCCGCCTTGCGGTCAAGTACCGGGTGGAGGCTACAGCTTGACGTACAGCCCGTCAAAGCGCACAGCCAGATTAGCGCGGCTTGCGGCGAACCGCAGCGGGCTGCCGTAGGCGTAAACGCCCTCAAAGGGGCCGCCCGTTACCTTGAATGACACACTGAAGTCGCCGTCGGGCCAGAAGCCTTCATCGAACATCAGGTGCCCAAGCAGCGCGCCTTGCGGCGAGTAATCCACCAGCACAGCCGTGCCCCGGGCAACCTGCCCGTCGCGGCTACGCAGCGTGAAGTGGACGCGCTGGTTTGCCGGTTCGCGCTTGAACTCGCGACGGCAGGCGATGCGGGGGTTCTGATTCTGTGCGACGACGTGCTGGCGCGCGCTGCTTTGCTTGATGCGCTCGAGGGTAATTTTGTGGCTGGCGGTTTTGGGCATGGCGTGTCTGCCGGTGCAGCATCGTTGAAGTCAAAAGCTGGAAGTTGAAGTGGCATGCAGCCTCAACTTCCAGCCTCAACAAGCTGATTCTAGGCGATGGTCTTGATCGCGGCCTGCTTGGCGTCGATGAAGCTGTGCTTCTTGCGCTCGCCGTTCTTGCGGCCGCGGAAGCCGCTGACGCGATCGTACTCTTCCAGGAAGATCTCGAGCGTGGACACGATGTTGTCCAGGTCCATCCGCGAGAGGCGTATGCTGTCGCCTTCCGCAAGCTCGACCTCGTTGTTGAGGTAGCCTTGCAGTATGCGAATCGGCTGCAGCTTGCGAAAAATGAACTCGTCGAGTGAAACTCCCTTGCCGTCCTTATCCATGACTGTTTCCTCTGCCCCTGGGGCGGTTGGTGCGGGCTTGCGCCCTGGTGGTATCAGGCGGCCTGCAGCACGTTGCCCGGCCAGATTTGTACTTCCGGTTGCAGCTCGATCCCGCTTGCCTCGAACACCCGGCGCTGAATCAGAGCCATCAGCGCAAGGATGTCCGCCGCGCGCGCGTCTCCGCGATTGACGATAAAGTTGCCGTGCCGCTCGCTGACTGTCGCGCCGCCCACAGACAACCCCTTGCACCCGGCCTGCTGAATCACAAGACCGGCACTCTGTCCTTTCGGATTCTTGAAGGTGCATCCTGCACTGAATTCCGAATAAGGCTGTGCAGCCAGCTTTTCCCGCAGGATGGAACGGGCCCTGGCGATCAGCTCGGACCGGTTGCCGGGCTTGCCTTCAATCACAGCCTCAATCACCACACCCTGTCGCAGGCTGCTGCTGCGATACTCGAACGCGATTTCCTCGCGATACAGGCTCTGCAACTCGCCCTGCGGGTTGATCCAGATGACCCGCTCGACGTAGTCCGCGATTTCGCCGTAGCGCCCGCCCGCATTCATGGCCAAGGCACCGCCCACATTGCCGGGGATGCCCGCCAGACCTTGCGGCCCGGCAATGCCTGCGGCTGAGCAAGCCGCCACCAGGGCACTGAGGTTCGCGCCGGCTTGCACCTGCACCTTTGTGCCGAACGGCGCGATCTTTTTCATGCCGTGCAGCGTCAGCACGATGCCGGGGATGCCCTCGTCCGAGATCAGCAGGTTGCTTCCACCGCCCAGGACGTGCAGCGGCAAGCCGGATTCGCGCGCGGCCGCGGCAGTGTCCGCCACGTCGCGAAGACTGGAGGCCGCCACGTAGTACTCAGCCGGCCCGCCAATGCGCAGGGTGGTCAGCTTCGCCAACGGCAGACCGGGTTGCACACGGTCTCGAAGGCGCTTGGGGAAGGCGTTGATGCTCATGGGTTGCTGCCCTCTTCAATGGAACTGCCTTCTCTTGCAGAGGCGCTGGGGCGCAGTGAAAGGCTTTGAAACCACGGGCAAACACGAGTGAACACGCTGGGCCATGCCAGTCTCGATCTGTGTTCATCTGTGTGCATCTGTGGTTCCTGTCTTGCAGTTCTCGGCTACTCTGCGCCTGTGCAGAAGACGGCCTGGCTCACGCCACGCTTTCGGCTGTGAACATCGGCTGAATTGCCCGCAGCCTTGCGCTGATGAACTCTCTTCTTGCCAGCAGGTCGTACGCGATCCGGTTCACGTCGCCGGCACCTATGAAAAGTGCAGCGTCTCTTGGCGACAGCTTCATCGACAGGTCGGCGACGATGCTGCTGAAGTCGCTGTATGCGATTGCGTCCACGTCTGCGGCACGCAGTGCGCGTGCCAGGCGGTCTTCGGGCTCTCCCGGCTGAACGCCCTCTTCGCGCGCCGCGTAGGTGCGGGCAATCAATACGCGATCCGCGAGACGAAGGCAGGAGGCGAACTCGTCAAAGAAGGCCAGAATGCGCTGGTACTGGTGCGCCTGAAAGACGGCTACGATTCGCCGGTGCCCGAAAGTTGAACGGGCCGTTTCGAGCAGTTGTCGCACAGCCGTTGGGTGGTGCGCGTAGTCATCGACCAGCGGCACGCCGCCGATGCTGCCGATCACTTCAAAGCGGCGCTTCACGCCACCGAAGTTGCGCAGCGCGGACAAGGCCCGTGAAACCGGCACTCCGGCCCAGTTGGCGGCTGCCAGAGCGCCAAGCGCATTGATCGCGTTAACGCGGCCGGGTACCTCAAGCAGCAGCTGTCCTACTCTCATGCCGCGATAGGTGATGTCGCCGCGTGCAAAACCTGTTGAAGCGTCCAGACCGAGTACGCGCCAAAGAGAGTCTTCGCTTTCGCCGAACGAAACCGTCTGGCAAGACGCTTTGCTTGCGACCAAACGGCAGCGCTCGTCGTCAGCGTTGTAGAACAGCACTCCACGCGATGGCAGACGTGAAGCGAATTCGACAAATCCTCGCGTCAGTCCGTCCAGGTCGCCATACACGTCCATGTGGTCGAGCTCAATGTTGTTCAGCACGATGACGCTGGGGCTCAAGCGCATGAAGCTGCGGTCATACTCGCAGCTTTCGGCTACGAAGTGAAAACCGCAACCCGCCGCACTTGCAGCGGGCAGGGTTGCAGGCTCGCCGCCGACAAGCCAGCCGGGTTGCTTTCCTGCCTCGTGCAGGATCTGCGCAAGCATGGCTGTGGTGGTGGTTTTGCCGTGCGTGCCCGCCACGCAGAGATTGACTTCGCCGCGCGTGAACTCGCCCAGAGCTTCAGAGTATTTCAAGACGCGTGTACCGCGCGCGCGCGCGGCGTGGTGTTCCACGTTAGTAGGGCGAATCGCCGCCGACGCGACTACCAGGTCGCAATCTGCTGGAACATTGCGGCTGTCGTGGCCGATAGAGATCCGCGCCCCGGCTGCTGCCAGTTCGTGCGTCAGCTCGTTCTCGGCGATGTCTGAGCCGCTGACGCGAATGCCGGACTGCAAAGCAATGCGGGCGAGGCCGCTCACGCCCGCGCCGCCGATGCCGATGAAGTGGGCGCATCGAATGTTGTTGAGTTTCACGGTGGTCGCCTCCGGCGCCACCGGTCAAATGGCTAGGCGGCGCGCCTCTTTGAATCGGAAAAACCTGTGGGCGCACTGACGCCAATCTCGGCCAGGACGGCGTCGAGAATCCGCTCAGCCGCACATGGCTGTGCAAGCTGTGCAGCTGCATTGGCGGCAGCGGAAAGTGCGGGGCTGGACAGCAGCAGATTGTTCACAAGCTCACGGATACGGGCAGCAGATAGATCGGCCTGCGGGACAACTACGCCCGCGCTGCATCCTGCGACCCACTGCGCGTTGGCACGCTGGTGGTCGTCTGCGGCGGATGGGTAGGGGACCAGGATCATCGGCACGCCCACGGTAAGCAGCTCGCTGATCGTCCCGGCCCCCGCGCGAGTCAAAGCCAGATCAGCAGCAGCCAGCCAGGTGGCTGTGTTGTGCGTAAAGGCAGCTACGCGGTGGCGCACGCCGCTTTCGCGCCATGCGGTGCGGGCCCGTTCAACGTCGGTTTGCCCGGTAAGGTGCAGAACCTGAATGACTTGTTCGAGCCCGGCAACGCTCCTGGCGCATTCAATCGCCGCGTCATTGATGGCCTGCGCGCCCTGGCTGCCGCCAATCACGAGCAGCGTTGGTAATGACGGCAGAAGGCCAAGCGCGCGACGCGCATCCTGCTTTGCCACAGGTTCACGAAACGCGCGTCGCACGGGGTTACCAAGCACTTCGACAGGACAATCCAGCGGCCGCATCAATGGCATCTGCGCGTAGCACGTCCTCGCCATGCGCGCCACTGTACGCGTCACCTTGCCCGGCACGGCGTTGCCTTCAAGCAGGAATACCGGCAGCCGCAACAGGCTTGCCGCCATTGCACCTGGCAACGACGCATAGCCGCCGACACACACCAGCGCGTCGGCATCAAGTTCACGCAACCGGCGGCGCGCGGCGGGCACGGCCAGGGCTGTAGTCAGCACAGTCGTCGCCTTGCTGCGCAGGGTTGCGCGGGGCCGACTTACCGGCAGCGCGGTGTAGTCATAGCCTGCATGGTTGAGCATGCGTCGCTCAAGTTCATTGCCGCTGCACAGGAAGTGGACGGATTCGCGGCCAAAGCGCGCGGAGATTTCGTCCGCCAGCGCGATTGCAGGCGCGATGTGCCCGCCCGTGCCGCCGCCGGCGATGGCGATACAGGGTGCGTGAAGCATGCTGACTCACTTCCATTTCAAGCCCGCGGTGCGGGGCAATTCTGGCGCTGCGGGTGCGCAGGACGGACGAGGTCTGGCGCACCCGTCAGCACCAATTACGGAGGCAAAAGCGGCCGGCACACACAGTCGCCGCCCCAACCACCGGGAAAGGTCTTTCAGTTTGAGGCACAATCACGCTCGGCTGTGCATGTGAACTCCGCGATCGTGTAGTTGTGCCTCTCGATACTGCCGCTGCTACTCGGCGGCTGCGACGATTCGCCTTGCCCTGGCGCTCTTGCGAATGCTTTCGGGCAGGCGCTCGCCGGCAACTTCCTGCTGCATCAGGGCGAACGCTTCTTGTTTGTTGACGCACTTGCGGGCTACGCTCAAGACGACACCCGCCGCACACAGGTAAAAGAAACAACTGCTGCCGCCGAAACTGATGAACGGCAACCCGATGCCCTTTGTCGGCACACTAGCCGTCACAACTGCAATGTTGATGGCGGCTTGCAACCCGATTGCGCCCGTCACGCCAATCACAGCCAGACTGCCGAAGCGGTCCGGTGAGCGGCGGGCAATCCGGATTCCGATCAGCGTCAGCGAGATGAACAACGCAAGCGTAAAGGCTGAGCCCACAAAGCCGCCTTCCTCAGCGAGAACCGCGAAGATGAAGTCGGTCTCCTGCTCGGGCAGGTAGTACAGCTTCTGCATGCTGTTACCGAGGCCCTGGCCTTCTACACCGCCACTCCCGATCGCGATCAGGGATTGGCGCACCTGGTGACCCTTGCCCAGCGGGTCGGCAGCAGGATCAAGGAAGACAAGGACGCGATCCTGCACGTGATCAAACTTGCTGTACATGACGGCCGTCGCCACCGGAACCATCAACAGCACTGCGGCCAGCAGGTGGCGCAGGCGCAGGCCGCCTGCCAGCAGCACCAGAAACGAGCTTGCCGCAAGAAACAACGCCGTTCCGAAGTCCGGCTGGGCCATCACCAGCACGCAGTAGATACCAACGAACGCGCAGGCGGGCAGAAATCCGTGTCGAATGCTTCCCAGCTCGTTGCGGCGCAGGGTTGCGTATGCCGCTGCTGCGACCAGCAGGCATACCTTGGCCAGATCACTGGGCTGCATGCCGTAGCCGCCGAAGCGAATCCAGCGGCGTGCGCCATTGTATTCGGTACCCACGCCCGGTATCAGGGTCATCACGAGCAGGGCCAGGCCAAGCAGATAGACAGGCTTGGCAATGCGCATCCAGAAGTTGTGGTCAATGCGCGAGATGATAGCCATCGCGACCAGGCCCGCACCGACAAACATCAAGTGTCGTTTGATGAAGACGAACGGGTCTGCTTCAGCCCCTGGCGCAAGCCGGATCGCGCTGCTCGAAAACACCATCACCACGCCGATGCCGATCAGCGCCAGCAGGTTGAGCAGGTAGGCGTTACGAAGACTGTTCTGCACGCGGGAACTCCCCGCATGTTTTCGGACGCA
>CAZZBH010000044.1:0-27275 GCA_964652605.1 uncultured Planctomycetaceae bacterium | reverse complement strand
TGGCGCCAGCCTGGTTTTCATCACTTTCTGCTGGATCGCCTACGTGTCCATCGTTGGCGAAGCGCTGCACAACTACGCGCTTTCCTACCTGTTCGAGCTGATCCCGGAAACCGACCAGGCGATGCAGCGTCGCTTCGAGGAGCTGACACGGCGCGACGACGAGTTCATCCAGGTCGCCGAGATCAGCCGTATCATCGGGTTCGTGGCGCACCTGCTGGGCTGGATTTCGATTGTCATGCCCATCAACACCTTTTTTTCAGGCACGGGCGAGAACATGATGCTCGTGCTGGAGTTCCAGGACTTCCTGCTTCTCGGCCTGCCCATCGCGTCTGCACTGTCGGTTGTTTCGCTGGTGGTATGCGTGATTATCGTGCCGCCGCTGCTGCTTCGTCATCATGAGGAGAAGGCATTGCTTGCCTTGTTGCCGACCTTTGCGCTGTTGGCTGTGCCGTTCAAGCCATTGACCTTCATCGGCAGCAGCCTGCGGCGGATCGGGGCGCGCATTGAAGGCGTCGAGGTCAGTGAGGACGCGCAGGATTCGTTTGAAGACGAGTTGGCTGACAGCCTGGAGGGCGCCGAGCGTGAAGGTGTCCTCGACGAGGAAGAGCGCGAGATGATTCACAACGTCGTCGAGCTGGGAAAGACGCCGGCATCGCGCGCCATGATCCCGCGCACCGACATGATCTCTGCCGACGTAGATGCTGGAATTGAAGGCGCGCTCAAGCTGGCCACCGAACACGGCCATAGCCGCATCCCGGTCTATGAGGGCGACCGTGACCACATCGTGGGCGTGTTCTACGCCCGCGACCTGCTGCCGACATGGCCTGACCCGCCTGATCAGCGGCCGGCGGACCTGCGCGCAATCATGCGTCCTGCGCGCTTCTGGCCGGCGGGCAAGCCTTTGGACGACCTGTTGCGTGAGATGCGCGGCGACCGAATCAAGCTTGGAATTCTGACCGACGAGCACGGCGGCACAGCCGGCATGATCACGCTGGAGGATATTCTTGAAGAGATCGTCGGCGATATCCGTGACGAGTACGATGACAGCGAGGTCGATCCGTCGCAGACG
Source organism: uncultured Planctomycetaceae bacterium (assembly GCA_964652605.1). GTDB lineage: Bacteria > Planctomycetota > UBA8742 > UBA2392 > UBA2392 > JADJRK01. The sequence continues at coordinate 26,206 of CAZZBH010000044.1, read as the reverse complement.
TCCATTGTTCCGATCAGCAAGGGCGAAGGCGAGGCAGACGGCGACGCCGACCTGGACGAGATCAATCGCCTGCTGGATATCGAACTGCCGGAAAGCTCAGGCTACAACAGCGTTGGCGGGCTTGTGCTGCATTACCTTGGGCGCCTGGCACGCAGCGGCGACACGGTGGAAGTTGGCGCGTACCGGCTGACGGTCCTGGACGCGGACGAGAAGCGCATCAAGCGGGTTAAGATCGAGCAACTGCCCGACGCGGCGGAAGCCGGCACCCAGCATTGATCGCCCGACAGGAACTTCGATGGCGATGCTCACCACCACCGCGCTATGCCTGCGCAAGGTTGATTACAGTGAGACCAGCCAGATCCTCACGCTGCTGACGGACAAGGCGGGCATTGTTGGTGCGATTGCCAAGGGTGCGCGGCGGGAAAAGTCCAGTGTAGGCGGGCCGCTTGACTTGATGTGCCTGTACGACGTCGCGTTGTATGACCGCTCGCGGCGGGGCACATTGAGTATTCTGGCGCAGGCTGAGCTTGTAGATTTTTTTCCGGCATCGCGTCGCGACTATCGGCGCTTTCACGCTGTGGAGTCGATCCGGGAGTTGCTGCTTTCCATCGAGGTCGGGCCGCCGGATGCGTCTGCGGTCATGCTGTGCGCGGTGAAAGCGGTTCGTTCGATTGCATCGGGCCCGCCTCAGCGCGCGCTGGCCGAATTCTGCTGGCAGTTGCTGCGCGTTCTGGGGTTGGAGCCTGTGGTGACCCAATGCATTGCCTCAGGGGCCGAGCCTTCGGGGCGTGTTGCCGTGCACTTCAGTCTGCGCGAAATGGGGCTGCTGGCGCCTCCGCATCACGAAGGACGCAAAGACATTGTGCGGGTAGCCGCGCCTGTGCTGCGTGTGCTGCTGTCCCTGGCGAGAGACGAATCGGCAACCTCTCATGCAGTTGACGCATGGCAGGGGGCGTTTACGCTGCTGGCTTGGCTGGTAGCAATGCAGGGCGGGCGCCGCCTGCGGACCGTGCCGATGCTTGAAGTTTCGGGTACACGCTAGGGCGCCTCAGGAAAAATCAATGACAGTCAGCAAGCATCCCGTGGGACTGGCCAACGTCGAAATGCGCGCATTCAGCACTGGTTTTCGGGCGGTTGCGATCTGCTGCGGTCTGCTATCTGCGCTATGCATCACCGCTCTGACCACCACTTCGTGCGCGCAAGGGCCTGAGCCCATGTATGAGGGCCCGGCGGGGCGCGGCAACTTCGTCTATGACCCGCGCGTCGGCATCACACGTTCGGATGCGGCGGTCAACCAGACTGAACAGTCGCTGTACGACTCCGCAGCACAGGCGTACAGCCAGAGGCAATGGGACGAGTGCATTGCGCTTACGCGCAGCATCACTGAGACGTACCCGGAAGGCGCCCGCGCCGTTGATGCGCTGATCCTGCGCATTCGTGCAAACTTTGAAGCAGGGCGCGAAGGCACGGACGGGCGGTTCAGCAAGACGATCCCGCTGTACCAGTGGATGTTCATCTACATGGCGCCTGAGCACGACGACCGCCTGCGCCAGCTGCGGGCAGTCGATGAAGCCACCCGTAGTCAGATGGCCGAGATCCGCGCGCTGCGCGTGCAGGACTTTATTGACTGGATTGAGCCTGACGCGCTTGCCCTCTATCGCTCCGGCAGGCTTGAGTCTGCGCAGCGCGACGTTGACACGCTTGTGAACTATTACATGCCGGCGATGCAGTTGACCGAATACCGGCGGCAGGTGACGGAGCTTGGCCGCGACGTGTGCTGGTTGATGTACGCGGCGCAAGACTTCAATCGCACGATTACCCTGGCCGACGACCTGGTTTCCGTCAACCCGCCCCCCAGCGTCAAGGGCGATACCCTGTTCATCATGGGCCAGGCGCAGCGACGCAACGGGGCAGCCGTGATCGCGGCCAACACGTTCGGTACGCTGTATCGCGGGGCAGGGCTGGGCGACACGGACACGCGCTGGCGCCCCTACGCATTGATGTGGCAGATCGACCAAACCATGGCTGCCAGCAAGGGCTACAACTACGACGTGTCGTACTATGAGCGCGCACTGGAACTACTGGGTGAGTACGAGCTGTATCGCTACGAAAACCCGAACATCCCGGCCCCGCTTCACGCTGAGTTTATCGCCCTATTTGAAACCGTGTACGAGGTATTTGCCGCACGCGAAAGAGAGGCCGCGGACACCTACGCCCGCATCGGTGAACGGCGAGCGGCGCAACACCACATGCAGCGCGCCGTTGATTACGAGGCTCAACTTGAGAAGCGCATCGCCGCGCTGGCAAGCCGTTGATCGAAGGCCCACCCGATGCGTCGATTGCTCCTGATTGCCTTCATGTCGCTGAGCTTGTTGGCTGGTTGCGGGTACACGCTGAGTTCCCGGCTGGACGGACAGCCGACACGCTCCGTTTCGTTTGAATTCATCGAAAACCGCACCCAGCCGCCTCGTCCGGGCCTGGAATACGAGCTGGCCCGGCGTCTGAAGGATGAAATGGCGACAGATCGCCGTTTGGTATTCAGGGAAGGGGCGGCAGACGTGCGTATGAGGGTGTCGCTGACCTATTTCACGGACCCAACCCTGGTTGAAGATCTGGCAACCGGCGACCGCGCGGAGATTCTGCTGCGGGCGACGGCCCGCGTGGATGCCACCGGTGAAGCACTGCCTGGGGGCCGGGTTTCGCGGCCGGTTTCGGTGTCGGTCAGCTATGCGCCGGGGGTTGGGGACTCACGGCGGGCAGGCCTGGACAGGTTGTGGCGCGATCTTTCCCGCGAGATTCTGGATGTAGCCGCCGATTACGAATGGGCACCCAAGAATTAGGCCACAGCAGGGAACAGGCCTGATAGACTGGTGCGTTTCAGAGGCAACGGCGAAAGCCGCGACAGGAAGAGCCCGCATTGATGAACACTGACGAAAAGAAGCCTGGCGACCAGCGCAGACCCGGCCCGCCAGGAAAACGCCCCAAGGGCTTGCCGCTTTTTGTGCTGGCCCTTGGCGCCATGCTTATGCTGCTGGTCCTGGTCGCCGTCGTGGAAATGAATGGCGGCAGCGACAAGCTGTCAACCAATGAATTGCACGCCAAACTCGAGGCGAACGAAGTCGAGTCGCTGGAGGTGCGCGTGCCCGATGGCGGTGGCATCCTGCACATCAAGGGCAAGTACGCAAACGCCCCTGAGGGCAAGCCGCAACAGTTCACCGCGGAGATTGATCGTGAGCAGTGGAAGGTATGGCTGGAGCAGGATTCGCAAGCTGCCAAGCAAGGCGGCGAGCGCCTGATTGATCCAAGCGTGAAGCTGACCAGTGAGGAGATGAACAACAACCTCGACTGGTTTTTAAAGAGCATTGTCCCCGTCATTATCATCATTGCGGTGATCTGGTTTTTCTTCTTCCGACGTGCCGGCGGCCCGCTGGGCGGCGGCGTGATGGCGTTCGGCAAGTCGCGCGCCAAGATGTTCAGCAAAGAGGACGTGACGGTTACGTTCACCGACGTGGCGGGCGCCGACGAAGCCAAGGAAGAAGTCTCCGAGATCGTTGAGTTCCTGCGCAACCCCCAGCGCTTTTCGCGACTGGGTGCCAAGATTCCCAAGGGCGTTCTGCTGATTGGCCCGCCGGGGTGCGGCAAGACGCTGCTCGCCAAGGCGATCGCAGGAGAGGCGGATCGCCCGTTCTTCAGCATCAGCGGCAGCGACTTTGTGGAAATGTTCGTGGGTGTGGGCGCGTCGCGCGTGCGCGACCTGTTTCGCAGCGCGCGTGAAAACGCCCCTTGCATCGTGTTTATCGACGAAATTGACGCCGTCGGCCGGCGACGCGGAACGGGCGTAGGCGGCGGCCACGACGAGCGCGAGCAGACACTCAACGCCCTGCTCGTTGAGATGGACGGCATCGGCAGCAGCGAGGGTGTAATCATCCTTGCCGCAACCAATCGGCCCGACGTGCTGGACAACGCGCTGCTGCGTCCCGGGCGCTTTGATCGCCAGGTGTTCATTGACCTGCCTGATCTCAAGGGCCGCGAGGAGATCCTGCGCGTACACCTGAAGAAGGTCAAAGCCGGCCCGGCGGTTGACGCCCACGAGGTTGCCAAGCTGATCCCCGGCTTCAGCGGTGCAGACATCATGAACCTGGTGAACGAGGCCGCGCTGATTGCCGTCCTGCGCAACCTGGACGAGATCGACCGCGAGTGTGTGCTTGAGGCGCGAGACCGCGTAGCATTCGGGCGCCAGAAGCGTTCGCGCGTCATGGAAGAGGAAGAGAAGCGCCTTACGGCTTACCACGAAGCCGGCCACGCGCTGGTACAGGAGCTGACGCCCAAGACCGACAAAGTACACAAGGTAACCATCATCCCGCGCGGCCGCGCACTGGGCGCCACCATGAGCCTGCCCGAAAAGGACCGCTACGGCATGCCCAAGTCGCGCGCCGAGCAGATGCTGATGGTGTTCATGGGTGGCCGCGCCGCCGAGCACGTCGAATTCGGCGAGATTGACGCCGGCGCCGCCAGCGATATCCAGCAGGCCACCACCATGGTCCGAAAGATGGTTACCGAGTGGGGGATGAGCCCGCGAGTCGGCTTCCTCAATTACTCGGGCGACGAGGACCAGACCTACATGGGCCAGGCCGTCATGCGTCCTGGCGAACACAGCGATGAAACACGCAAGGCCATCGACGAAGAGATGCGTCGCCTGATCGATGAGGCGTGGGAAAAGACAGTCACGTTGATCAATGAGAACCGTGACAAGCTGCGCGCGATAGCAGAGGCGCTGTTGAAGTACGAAACGCTCGATCACGCCGATCTCGAGATTATTCTGAAGAGCGGCGACCTTGAGGCGCACCGCAAGCAGGCTGCAGAAGAGACCAAGCGTGAGCAGGCAGCCGCCAAACACCGCGCCATGGAAGAAGCCCGTGAGCGCCACAAGGCAGGCGACAACCCGGGCTATGCAGGCTCAGCCGAGCAGCCGGGAACAGCCTAGACCGGCGTGTAAACGCCGGTCATTGCGAGGGTGCAGGTCCAACCACCGCTCCCGGCATCTTCGAAGCAGCGGAGCCTCACTTCATGGGCGCGGGCAAATCCACCAAGGCAGCGAAAGACGAAACTGCCCGCGACTACGCCAAGCGACTCGGCCGCCCGCTCGGGCCGATTGCAAACGCCGCAATCGACGCTATCGAAAAGTACATCCCGCATGCGCAGCAGACCGTGAAGTGGGGCTGGCCCTGCTGGACCGGCAACGGCAACATCGTCAGCCTGCTCGTGATGCGCAACTACGTGAACCTCGAGTTCTGGCGCGGCGCACACCTCGAAGACCCCGACAAATTGCTGGAGGGCACTGGCAAGGACCTGCGCCACATCAAGCTGCGCAAAGTCGCCGACGCGAAATCCAAACCCATGGCCCGCGTCCTGCGATCCGCCCGCGAAGCCGACGGTGCGTAAATCCCGATCGCACAGTACGCACAATCATAAAAAAGACACCAATTTTATTGGCATTTTCCTTGCAGCAGCAGCAGCAGCAGCAGCAGCATACTCTGTGGCACGGGGGCAACCTACTGACAAGGAGATGCCATGAAGCGGTTGATTTCGTTGTCGTTACTGGTCACTGGAGCGGTTGTGCTGGGTTGTTCAATTCTTGGCCCGCAGGGGGCAGCTCAGTCACCACCACCTCCGCCGACTCCGCCGCCCAGCCCGACGGAAGCTAAATTACCGAGAGACAACGACGCGCACGTCCCGCAGGACGGAGTGGAAGGTTGGACGAAGATAGAACCCTCAGAAAAAGCGCCCGCTGAAAAATTTCCGAAGGCAAAGTATGTGAAGGTCTCACTCAAGAAAAATAAGAAAGATGGAACGCCTGTCCAACAGACCGAAGAGCTCAGAATCAAGAAGATCGGGTACTACAAGAAGGGTTCAGATCCGTTAGTGTATGTCGAGTCCAATACAACATCTACTCAATCAGCGAATGGTGATGAATCGCAAGTTGAAATTCCTGCAGACGCCGACATGTCTAGGCCGATCTTCGTGAAGGTTTACACAGTGAATATTACTGGAGGCACGGTGACAGAGGTGATACCGGCCAATCCTCCTATCAACAAGAATTTTTGTTTACTGTATGACGGAGGTAACAAGGTCGTCTCTGTAGGGCATGGCGGAGGAACTGTCGTGTCAACCGACGTGGAAGGTGACACGACGCTTCTCGATCTAGCCGAGGATGTGCTACTGTTAAGTGACGAGGACTACGAGCAGCCGGACCTCATGCTCTGGTGTACGGATATCATCAAACCGGGAATCATCCTATTTTGCCCCGTCGGTGATTTCGAGTTTTCTTCGGTCCCGGCAGCAATCCATGTTTTTGACAAGAGCGGCGTCGATCTTGCGGCCGCAGAGAAGATTACTTTGGGTGAAGCATACTTGACGCCACGCGGCGATGTCGCGATCGCAGTGTCGGCGGTGGATGTGGAATCTTTGTCGGCTTTTGGCATGATTGTGCGCGGTGTCAACGTGACAATGTTTGACAACGCGGATCCCAATTCGGTTCATTGTTACTGTACGGGAGGCTCGTCCTTGCGTTTTCTCGAAGGGGACGTCTGCGCAATCGCGCAGGGCACTCGTGTGCTGGACAATTGGGAATTGCTGCAGTGGAGTGCTAACTACTCGCTCGGAACGGCAGCCGCTATTGTAAGCGAGGACAACGTTGTGCTCGGTTCGCCGTTTGTCGACTTGGTAAGCGGGAGCAGCAATTCAGGATTCCTCGACGGCATCGTGATTGAAGGCAGCTCAAATAACGCGATAAAGAACGGACAGGTCATCTTCCGTGCGGTATCCGGCTGGCAATTCGAGCTTGTAGACGGAGAAGGAAGCACAAAGGCGTACATCCTGAATGCTGACACCGGTGTTGATTTGTACAACGAGGGCATCTCGGCGTCTGTAGGGCTGAGTAGCCACGGCGACCTGGTGATTGCGCTTAACAACGTTGAGACCTATTGCTCGAATGTCCGGATCAAGGTCGTAATCACCGGGTTGCGAGCCGCCTACAACGCGCCAGTACCCAGGGGTGTTGGGTACAAACTTGAGTGTTACGGGTCTTCGCTACGCGCGCCACTTCGCATTCCACAAGTCATAATTGAAGGTGAAGGAGCCGAAGTGTCCGCAGAGTCCGGGCCATTGCCGCAGGAGCCCATTGCCGTGACAGGCTGGACGCCTGTTGCCACAAGTCCGTAGTGCCTTCAAACTGCTCCTAGACTCAGAGCCCACGCGGACTGCGTGGGCTCTGTACTTGGTTGGCCTTGCCATGGTACTGGAGGCGGCTGCCCCGACAGCACATACTAACCGGATGTCATTTGGCGATTCCCACTTTGGAACACCAACCCGCCCCTTGTTCCCGCCGTGGCCGCTGCTGATGGGCATTGTGAACGCGACGCCTGACAGTTTCAGCGATGGTGGCTTGCACGGCAGCGCTCAGGCGGCGGTGGCGCACGGCTTGAAGCTTGTGGCTGACGGTGCCGACTTGCTGGACGTGGGCGGCGAATCCACGCGCCCCGGTGCCGATGCCGTCCCAGCCGCTGACGAAATTGCCCGTGTTGAGCCCGTGATCCGTGGTTTGCGCGAGGGTGGCGTGACGGTGCCGATCAGCATCGACACCATGAAGGCCGACGTTGCCGCCGCGGCGCTGAGTGCCGGCGCCGACATCGTCAACGACGTCACCGCCGGCACGCACGACCCGCGCATGTTTCACGTGTGCGCCGAGCGCCGCTGCCTGCTGGTGCTGATGCACATGCAGGGCACGCCACGCACCATGCAGCAGGCGCCGGAGTACGACGATGTGGTCACTGCGGTCCGAGATTACCTGGCAGCGCGAGTTAGTGCGGCTGAAGATGCCGGCATCCCGCGCGACCACCTTTGGATAGACCCGGGTTTCGGGTTTGGTAAACTTCCGCAGCACAACCTGGAGCTGGTGGCAAGGCTTGGTGAACTGACCGCCCTGGGGTTGCCCGTCCTGCTCGGCGTCTCAAGAAAATCAACGCTGGGGGGCCTGACCGGCAGGCCGGCGACTGACCGTGAGCCGGAAAGCCTCGCCGCGGGGTTGATGGGAGCTCTGCGCGGCGCCGCGGTGCTGCGTGTACATGAAGTAGGCTGGATGCGGCGGGCGATTACGGTGGCGCGGGCGATCGCCATGGTGGAGGGCGGATGATCGAGTATCTGATCTACGCAGTCGAGATCCTGCTCATCTACCTGTTTCTGCTGCTTGTTTACAAGTTCGTGAAGGGCAGCACGGGCGACAGCGCACTGCGCGGCGTGGCGATCATCTTTACCGCGCTGCTGGTTGGCATCTACTTTGTTGCCGACCTGCTTCAGTTATTCCGCATCCGCATGCTGATGGACAAGGTCGTCGATTACCTGTTCATCGGCGTACTGGTCGTTTTTCAGCCGGAACTGCGTCGCGGGCTTTCGCGTCTGGGGCAGAACCGCCTGTTCCTGCGACTGCTGGCGCGACGCGAAGACCTGGTGCCGCGCATGGTGGCAACAGTGTTTCGCCTCGCGCGCGGCAAGACCGGAGCCTTGATGGCAATCGAGCGCGGCGTCGGCCTGCGCAACTACATTGAGCGCGGCATCATGCTGGATGCCCTGTTCACGCCCGAGCTGATCGACAGCATCTTCTACCCTGGCAACCCGCTGCATGACGGCGCGCTCGTATTGCGCGGGTCGCGCGTCGTGGCAGCCGGCTGCCTGTTCCCGCTCACCGAAAACCCGGACATAAGCAAACGGCTGGGCACGCGTCACCGGGCGGGAATCGGTTTGAGTGAAGAGACCGACGCGCTGGTAATCATTGTAAGTGAAGAGACTGGCAAGGTCAGCGTGGCAATGAAGGGTGAGCTGCACCAGGACCTGTCACGCGATCAGCTTGAGCGCATCCTTCGCGACAACATGGGCGACGCGCTGCACGCGGCGGTCGGAAACACGCAGGCGGCACAGGCATGAGCAACGGCCAGACAACCGTCAGCGGCGTGCGTACGAGCGGCATTTCGCGCCGTACCGACAACATTTCGCGGCCACGGCGAATTCCGCTGGGCCTTAGTGTGCATGTCGTGCTGGTGACCCTGGCCGTGCTGGTCTGGTTCATCGCCCGTGACATGGTCTCGGAGACATTGACGCTGCAGGAGGCCTCCCGCCTGAGGGTTGAATTGAGTGAAGAATTGCGCGGCGCGTGGCGAATCCAAAGCGGCGAAAACACCCGCATTTCAGTAAAGGTCTCGGGCCCCAGCAAGCGCATCAACGATTTCGCCAGCGAGCTTGACGCCAACCCCACACGCTATACCTACACCTACCTGATCACCGCCAACGACCTTCCCACCGGCGCCGGCACGCCGCGGCCGGTAACGCTGCGTGTTGACATGACGCGAGTTCGCCCGTCACCCGAAAGCGAAGCGCCCGCCGAGCTCGTGATCGAAACGCTCAAGGAAGACCGCGTGTACCAGGTAGTCGTCGAGCCCTTCGTGACGCGCGAAGCCTACGTGGACGTGGCTGAGGGGATTCTCGGCAAGGTTCCCGGCTACACCTGCACGCCGCGCGTTCCTGCCGGAACCCAGCTGCAGGTTCACGGCCCGCTAAGCCGGGTTGAGGCGCTGGGCGGTCGTGACGGCAAGGCGCGGCTTGTACCGGCGGGGTTTAATGTACTCGACTTCATTGACGCCAGGCGCCGCAGCCTGAACCGCAGCATGGAAGAGCTGCTGGGCCAGCAGAAAAAGGAGACTGCGCCAGTCTTGCTTGCCAGCCGCGACGACGTGGTGATTCAGCAACTGGCGGGCGACAATGGCAGTGCCGAAGCGGTCACGCACGTAACCCTGGAGTTTGAGTTTACCCGCGAACTTGAGCGCGAGCTGATGCGCAGGCGCCTGCCCGTTACCGTCGCCTACCCGTCGTGGATGTCCAGCATGATGACACGCGCCAGCGGCGTCGATGATGAGTACGAACTCGAGCTGCTCGTCGCTGTCAGCCAGCGCGACCAGTTTAACGAGAACAACGTGCGCGTGCTGGTTGACCTTTCCGACATGAGCCAGGCCGATTTCGAGGTGGTGGACGGCAAATCTCTCAGTGAGCCCGGCACGCACACATTGCGCCCGCGGCGCGAGGTGTTCTACTCTTTGGTGATAGACAAAGACCGGCTTTCTTACCGCATACCCGGCGATGGCCGCGCCACAGAACGACAGCACTCACCCATCCTGGGATTGACCATTGAAGTCATTACCAATTAGCCTGCTGTTGCTGCTTGGCCACGCGCTGACGGCGCAGACGCTGCCCGACATTGAGCGGCTTGAGGTTCGCAACGCGCGGCTGTTTATCCTGGACAACAACAGCGTGCGCAGGGCAGTGCTGCAGGGCGAGCGCGCAAGCCGCGGCACCGACGGCCGCATTCACATCGAAAAAGCCACACTGGTCGTGCGCAGCGGCGATGACTCGTTCACCCTTAAGTCCGACGAGTTCACGTACCGCCCCAACACCAATGAGTTTTCCTGTCCGGGCGGTGTCGAAGCTGACCTGCCGGGCGGCGGCACGATGTCGCTTCCGCCGGGAAGCGGCGAGATTCACTTCGGCGATGTCGTGCGATTCAACATGACCTGTGTGGGTGACGCGACGCTGAATCGCGGTGACGATTCGTTCAGCGCTACCATGAAGGACCCCACCGTCGCCCTGACAGTCAAGAAAACATTAGGGGACGACAAGGATGCGCTCTCGCTGGACAGCTTCGACATCCGGGGCCGGCGCGGCGCGACCATGTCGGTTCAGCTTGATCAGGTGCCAAGCCTGGAGGGCGACCGGCTTGAATCCGCTATTGTTGACCTGGTGTGCTACGGCGACGCGTCACTGGAGCTGGCACAGGGCGGCGAAGAAGCCACGCTGCGCATGCTGCGGCGGGCATCCATGACAGTGCGCGAGGGCGATCAGCCATTTGTGGTGACGTCAGAATCGATCGAACTCAGCGGCGATCTTGAGCGCAGCGGCAGCTCGGCAACGCTCAGTGGTGTACGGATGGCGGCCCGGCGCAACGTTCTGCTGCACGGCCGCGGAGTGCACGGCCGTGGCGGACAATTGGACTATCAGCAATTGCCCGGGCATTCGGAGATGCGGCTGGCCCAGTACCCGGACCTTACGCTCGCGCGTGGCAGTGATGCGCAGGGTCAGCCCATTTCGATGAACCTGCGCGCTGACGACTACGTGAACGTGCTGGTGCGCAACTCAGCCGGCAATGACACGCCGCAGAGCGCACGTATTGAGCTGTCCGGCCGCGCGACGGTACGGCGGCTGCGAGCTGACCATGCGGATTGGCAGGTCGTGGGCACGATCGTGCGCCTGTTTTCGTGGAAGGACAGCCCGGAGTCATTCAGTCACTCATTCGATGTTGTGGCCATCGGGTTTTCGCCGCTGCTGAGCCTGCTCGGCGGCGCGATCCCTGACGAGGGCGGCGCGCGGGTAAGCCGCGCATCTGTGATCGGCACCCGGGCTGAGGGCACCTTGATCGGCGACCGCACTGATGTGCGCGTGGACGGCCCAAACGCGATGGCGGTGGTGTACGCTGACTTTCCGCTGGCGGAAGTCATTCGCTCAGCGCTGGGAATGGCGCCGCAACCTGACGCGGGCGGGCGCCCCGGCCGCCTTACCGTCAATGCCGCATCCACGCTCGCACTGGGCCTGACCGGCGCAGGTAGCGACCTGGAAGTCGCTGCCCGGGGCGATGTGTCCCTCGTGTACTACCCGCTTCCTCGCGACGACAGCGGGATGGTGTCGCTGTCCGGCGCGTTTGTCGGGCTCGCACTGGCTGGTCGCACCCTGCGGTCGGCCGATCTTGTTGCGACAAACCGTGCGCAGGCAGTTGCCACGCTGGGCTACGACCTGCTGGTCGCCGGCTCATTGCACTTGCGTGGTGACGAAAGCCAGCTTGTCACGGCAATTGAGGGGCCCGGGCGAATGGTTGTGCGCGACCCGAACAGCATTCAGTACTTCCTCCGGGCGCTCAGCAACCTTCCCCAGCGGGGAAGGCCGGCAGACTCAAGGCAGACGCCGGATGCCGGCTGGCTTGAGTTCAATGGCGATTGCCGGGTCGTTTCGCGCGTACTGCCCGCAGGTGGCGAAAGCCGCTCGCTGGAAATCGCCGGCCCCGTCGCGCACCTGGTGTACGGCGACTTTGAAAAGCCGCGCGCCGGGGCCTCCGCGGTCAACGACCTGGCAGAGCTCGAGTTGCCCGAGGTGCAGCAACTCTATTTCATGAAGGGCAGACGCGCGTGGCTGCACTCCCAGCGCAGCCGGTCCGACGCGCCGGCGATCAACGTGCTGCGGCTTGAGGGCGATGCCGTTGTGCGTTCAACCATGGACGACCTTTACGCTAACGCAACCGAGGCGCTTGAGCTGACCGGCGCCGAGGAGAGCTCCTCTGAGCGCAACCCGTTTACCGCCGTGCTTCTGGGGCAGTCTGAGCTGCGCATAGGGCGGGCGGGCGAGTTTTTCGGCGAGTACGTGCGCAGCGGTGTGTTTGCCTATGACGGCCTGTGGCAGTTGCATGCAGGTGACCGCCTGGAGCTGTCGCAGCGCCCGCTGGATGCACGGGTGGGTGGCCACAGTCTCGGCGATGTGCGCAAACTTCTTGATGCAGCCCTGAAGGCAGAAACTGCGGACGAGCGAAATCGGCACGCAGTCGCAGCGCGCGACATGCTGGCGCGACTGACCGGCGATGCGGGCGTGCCCCTGGAGTCTCTGCCCGCCGAGCTCGCACAGCCCAGGCGCGCGCTCGATTTGCTTTCAATTGCGGTGCAAGCGCAGGGCGAGCAGCCGTCCGTTGAGCTTCACGATGCCCGGCGGCTGTTGAGTTCTTTGCTCGATGTCGCGGGTGGCGGCGGCGTGACAGGCGTGTTTCATTCGACGCGCAGAGGTACTCCGCCCATGCATTTAGAGATGCGCGACGCGGTGGCCACATTCAACGGGCTTGGCGACGTCGTGGACATTATTGCGACAGGGCCGATCACGCTGACTCGGGCGGAGTACAGCCTGACGGGCTCAAGACTGACGCGCGACCCGGACGGCTCGCTGCTGCTGGACGATTCGCGCATCGTGCTTCCGGCGGCGCTCGGTGTTACCGTAGAGGGTGTCCGGCAGACCAGCCTGCAGCCGGCGGGCAAGCGCGGCTTGGTGACGCGGATCAGCGGCACGGGCATGAAGGTCAAGATCCGGGTTGAAGGAGGGCAGCGCAGATGACCTCGCCATCGCGCGTAATCACGATTGATGGGCCGTCGGGCGCTGGCAAGAGCACGATTGCACGCCTGTGTGCGCGCCGCCTTGGGCTGCGCTTTCTGGACACCGGTGCCATGTATCGCGCCGTTACGCTGCACGTGATGCGAAGCGGGGCACGCATGGATTCACCCGACGCCATAGTTGCATCGCTGCACAATCTTGATCTGCGCGTCGAGCCGGCAGTCGATGAACCGATGCGCGTGATGCTGGGCGACACGGATGTGACCGGCGCGATCCGTACAATTGAAGTCACCCGCAACATTCACTACGTCGCTGACCTGGTACAGGTGCGAAACCGCATGGTGGCGATGCAGCGCGAGATTGGTCGGGCCGGCGGACTGGTCACGGAAGGGCGCGACCAGGGCTCGGTGGTGTTTCCCGACGCCGAGCTGAAGATTTTCATGTACGCATCGCCCGAGGTGCGCGCGCGACGACGCCATCAAGAGCTTGTCACCGCGGGCTCAGATGCCACCTACGCCGAAGTTCTTGAAGATGTCAGCAAGCGCGACCACCTGGATCAAAGCCGCGAAATCGGTGCGTTGCGCAAGCCGAACGACGCGGTTGAGCTCGACACCACGGAAATGACTCCCGGACAGGTTGTCGCCGAGATCGTTCGCCTGGCAGAAGAAAAGTTCGGCAAAGCCGCGGGCGGTGACTGATCAAAATTGGCGCTATAACCAGCGGAAAGTCTGCTTGTTTGCGCAGCCAGCCGCGCTATGCTGCACCTTCCCCCGAAGTACGAATGCGGAAGCTCGCAATGAAGATCCTTCGCGCCATCGCGCCCATTGTGGTTGTGTGCTTGCTTGCTGGCTGTTCGTCGCCGCAAGTAAAGCCAAACAAAGTCGGCGAAGTTGGTTTTGACTCGCGCTACGAAGCTGAGAATGACGCGCGACGTGCAGCCCTGAACTACTACGACACGCGCGCTGCCAAGACCAGCGCCGTCATCCACAGCACGCCGGTCGGTGCGCTGGTGGAATGGCAGAACCGGGAAGGTATCTGGGTCGCCGTCGGTAACACACCGACGTTGCCGATCGTAATCGAAGCGACCGGTCGCCCCGAGCTGTTCCGCGTTTCGGCGCCCGGCTTTTTACCAGCCACACAACGAGTTGCCGCGCCGCCCAGCACACAGGGCATTCGCGTTGACTTTACGCTGGTCCCGGAGCTGCCTTTGAGCCAGAGAATTTTCACTGACTAGCCGGATCGGTTGCAGCCGTAATACTACGGGCGCCCCGACGGGCGCCCGGTTTGATGAGGAGACAGGCCTTGAGCAGAATCTTTCAGCAGTTTGTGGCAGCCGTTGTGCTCGCCATAGCGGCAATGACACCGACGGCAGCACAGGACGCACCGCCGCAACGCGGCCCCGATGTTGCCGAGTTTACGCTGGACAACGGCTTGAAGGTGCTGGTCGTGAACCGGCCGGGCGTGCCGGTGGTCAGCAGCTATGTCTGGTACAAAGTCGGCTCAATGGACGAGCACCGCGGTATCACCGGCATGGCACACTTCCTTGAACACATGATGTTCAAAGGCAGTGAGCGCTACGAAGTCGGCGAGGTGGACCGCGTGACCGTTCGCAACGGCGGCAGCAACAATGCCTTCACAAGCTACGACTTTACGGCCTATTTCATTGACCTGCCAAAGAACCGCTACGTGGAAGGCCTGAAGATCGAGGCCGACCGCATGCGCAACCTTACACTCGACAGCAACGAGTTCGACGCCGAGAAGAAGGTCGTGCAGTCAGAAAGCGACATCGACGCGGATGACCCCAACCGGCAACTTTGGGGTCGGATGATGCGCGCATTGCATGGTCCGGGGCATCCCTACAGCCACCCCATCCTCGGCTGGCCGCAGGACGTACAGGACATCACCCGCCGGGACATGCGGCTGTTTTACGAGAAGCATTATCATCCCAACCATGCAACCCTCGTGCTGGCAGGCGATATCAGCGCCGATGAGGCCAAGCCGGTCGTGACGCGTTTGTTCGGCTCCATCCCGCGAGGCCCGGAACCTGACAGGCCCAAGCCACGACAGATCGACTTCAAGGGTCCGAAAAAACTTGAGATCAAGAGCGATTCGCCCGTGGTTCAGATGGGCCGCATGTACGTCGCGCCGCATGCGGGGCATTCGGATGGCCCGGCGTTGGAAGTGCTTTCGGCTTTGCTGGGCGGCGGCGTTACCAGCCGTTTGTACCGCTCAATCGTGGATGAACTCGGCGTAGCCACCGGCGTCGCGGCCGGGCACTCAGAAAGCATGCTGTCCAGCACTTTCTGGATGTGGGCTGCGCTCGACAGCCGCCACACGCGCGATGACTTGTCCGGGAGCATCGAAAAGGTGATCGCCCGGCTGCTCGAAGCAGGCGTGCCGGAAGCAGAACTTTCCAGGGTGAAGACGACACTGGTTGCGGATCTGTTGTTTGAGCAGGAAAGCGCCAGCGCAGTCGCGTCCACTCTGGGAGAGCACGAAACCGTGCGCGGAGACTGGCGCACCGCGCTGACGCGAGCTGACCGCATCCGCGCGGTGACAGAGGCCGACCTGCTGCGTGTCGCGCGGCAGTACCTTCGCACCGAAAACAGCGTAACAGGCTGGCTTGTACCCGAGCTTACACCGCCACCAGCCGTCAGCGACACAGGAGATGCAAGCGCGGAAGCGCTGCCCGTCGTGCGACATGTTTTAGCCAACGGATTGACAGTGCTGCTGCTTGAGAGGCCGGGACTTCCTGTGTTGACGATGACCGCCGACATTCGCAGCGGCCGGCCGGCAGAGGAAGTCAGCCAAGCCGGGCTGTCGCAGTTCACCGGCTCATTGCTGGACGCCGGCACCATCAGCTACAGCAAGCAGGAACTGGCGGAGGTGGTTGAGAGCATCGGCGGCCGACTTGGCACCGGCGCCGAAGGTGTGACTCTGAGGGCACTCAGCGAGCACCGGGCGCAGGCTGTCAAGCTGCTCGCCGAGTGCATGCAGTCACCCGTGTTTCCGGCAGAAGAGATTGAGCTGCTTCGCCGCGCCACTCTGGCCGACATTCAGTCAACCCGCAATGAAACGTCCTGGTTCGCGCGTGCAGCCGCGGCCGCGGCGGTGTTCGGCCCGGACAACCCGCTGGGCAGACCCTCCGTCGGCACGCTGGAGTCGGTGAGCGCCTTCAGCCGCGCCGACGTGCAGGTGTGGCACGGTCGCTGGTTCAGGCCGGATAACTGCGTGATAGCCGCGGTGGGGGATTTCAGTGCCGACGCTTTGCTGAAAGAGATCAGCACCGCGTTTGGCAACTGGGCAAGGCCAGGCCAGGCGCTGGAGTTCCCGAAGCACGAGTTCAAGAGGCCCGAAGCGCTTGAGGGAGTGCAAAACCTGTCGTTTGACGAGTTTGACGGGGCAGCCATAGATCCTAAGCGCAAACGCATCCAGATTGACCACCCGGAGAAAGACCAGGTTATCCTGCGCATCCAGACACTGGGCATCGCGCGTGATAATCCGGATTATCACGCTGTCCGTGTGATGGACGCAATTCTGGGCACTTCTCCGGGGTTTACCGATCGTTTCAGCCGCGTGCTACGCGATCAAATGGGTCTCGCCTACAGCGCAGGCGCCAACATGGCGGGAAGTGCAGGACACTACCCGGGCGCGTTTGTCGGGCAGATCGGAACCAGGCCCGAAAACGTCGAGCTTGCCCTGAAGACCATGTACGACCTGCTGGAGGAGATTCGCAACCAGCCCGTGGATGATGTAGAACTGACCATCGCTCGCGACTACCTGAAGGGCAGTTTCGTCTTCGGCCTGGAATCAACCGGGCAACTGGCAGGCTTGATGGTTGACATGGAGCGCTACGGCCTCGGGTTTGATTACATGGTGAAGTTCGTAAAGGGCATCGAAAACGTCACTGCAGACGACGTGCAGCGTGTAGCCCGCAAGTACCTTGTCCCCAGCCAGATGGTTGAAGTTGTCTGCGGGCCCGTAGCGAAAATTACTCCGCTGGAAGCCCCTGTCGAGAATCCGGAAAGCGAATGACGCGCGCGGCGATTCTGGTACTGCTGTTATGCGCACCGCTGGCGGCGGAATACGAGTCGAATTTCGGCAGGGTTGTACTGAAGGAGTGCAACCTGATCGTGCAGGGTGTGGCGTCAGCACAACGCACCCGCGTAATGGCCGGTTATCAGGTCGATGTCACGGTTCAATCCGTCCTGTACGGCAAGACGGCCCTGCGCAGCATATCCCTGATCTACACCGACCCGACACTGCTGAAGAAGGATGAAGCTGTGCGCGCGCTGTTTGCGCTGCGGGAAATCGCCAAGGGCGGCTATGCACTTGTAGGCAAACCGGTGCTGACACCTGACGGGGAAGCCGAGTCCGACGAAAAGCGAAGCGTCTGTGAAGCGTTCATCGCGCTCGAGAGCCTGCCGGAGAACGAAAAACGGACTGAGGAGTTCTGGTCGCTGTTGCTGCGGCATGTGCGAACGGGCGGCTACCCGGCGCAAAATGCAATGGTGGAGTTGTTGTTCGTGGCTCGCGACCGTGCCGACACAATCACGGAAAAGCGCTTCGAAGCCCTGCAGCAGGCAGGGTTGGATGCCGGCGGCAGGCTCACGACACAAGCTGCCGCCGACCTCAAGCTCGCGCTGCAAGGCATGGTGGAGGCCCGAGTGAAAGGCCTCAAGTACAAGCGCGTCCGTCGCGGCAAAGATCGTGCCGACAAGCTTCAAGCCGTTGAAGAACTTGCCGAGCTGGTGGAGAAGTGGCCACGGGCTTTCGTCGCCGCAGATGCCAAGCTGTGCGAAGCCATGAGCAGCGACACGCAAGACCGCACACTGCGTGACAGGCTGGCCGCTATCGCAACCGACATCAACAACGAGGTCAGGATTCGAGAGGCGGGCCGCTTGCCGACCGACCGCTAGCGCTCAGACTGCCCTTCGACTCAGGCACCGACAGCAGAATTTCCGGTTTTCTTCAAAGCACCTGCGTGGCGCGTGCCGATCACCTCTTTGGCTTGGCCGAGGTGCGCCAACACCCTATTGCTTTTCCAATCTCCAGGAGTCGCCATGAAGAAGATTCTGATGTCTCTCGTGTCCATCTCCGCCGTGGCGCTGCTCGGCGGTTGTGTGTCACTTGAAGAGTACGACCGTACTGTGGGGCAGCTTGAAAACGAAATGCACGCCAACGAGGCGGTGACAGCCGAAAACAGGCGCCTTGAGGACGAGCTGATCAAGCTGCGCAACGACAACGCGGCGCTTAAGAAGTCACTGACAGACATGAAGGCAGCAGGGTCCGGCGTAAGCGAAGCCGCTTTGCTTGACCGCTTCAAGGAAATCTGGGGCGACAGCCTGCGCGGCGGCGAGTTTGAAACCGTTCGGGCCGGCGGCGCAACCGGCGTGCGCCTGGACGACAGTGGTGTGCTGTTCCAGAGTGGCTCTTGGACGCTTACCGCAAACACCAAGTCCAAACTGACCAAGCTGGCTGGCATCATGAAGTCAAAGATGGCTGACCGCGAGGTGTTCTGCCGTGTGGACGGGCACACCGACACCGACCCGATCAACAAGCTCAAGGGCAAGGGGATTCTAGACAACGTGCACCTCAGCACGATGCGCGCCATGGCAGTGCGCGAGTTCCTGGTATCGCAAGGTCTTCCGAAGGACCGTGTGTTCGTCGCCGGCTTTGGTGAGTTCTGGCCGCTGGCCAGCGGTAACACAGCCGCCAACAAGCAGCGCAATCGCCGCGTCGAGATCTATCTGGGTAGCGCCGATGGCCTGAGCATTGGTGCCCTGCCGAACGCCTCTGTTCGCAAGTAAATCAGTCAAAGCACGAAAACCCGGCCCTTGAGGGCCGGGTTTTGCTTTGGGCTGGTTATGGACACACCCATGGCAACCGATAGCTTTGAATGTGGAGGTTTGCCGTGACTGACAATCGCATCACACCCGAGTTGCTCTGGCGCATTCCGCGCGTTGGCAACCCGGCTCCAGCCTCAGATGGCAGCCGCTGCATCGTACCAGTCACCCGATATGACATTGACGAGAACCACGGCGTCAGCCGCCTTTGGGCCTTGCACGGTGCCGATTGCGATGCACTGACCGACGATACCATCAACGCATCCCAGCCTGCCATCAGCCCCAATGGCGGCACCGTGGTTTTTGCAGGCAAAGCCGCCGGCCGTTCAGCCGAGAAGGCGCAATTGATGCTGGTGAACGCCGCCGGGGGCGACGTCAGAACGCTTACCGACATGCCCTTGGGCGTCAGTGATCCACGCTGGTTCAGCGATGGCCGGCGCATTGCCTTCGTGTCGTCGGTGCACGACGGACACTTCGGGATTGAAGAAACCAGGGCCGAGGCCGCACGCCGCGAGAAGGCCAAGGTAAAGGCGATCAGCAGCGAGGACCGTTTCTACCGTTTCTGGGACCGCTGGATCGCCGGGCAGGCGTGGCCGCACATCTGGTGCATGGATATCGAGACTTCGGTTTTGAGCGACCTGACACCTGCAATGCGACGGTTTCTGCCATTGATGGAGCCGGCGGGAACCTGGGCCATTTCGCCGGACGGCAGCGAAATTGCCTTGACCGCCAACCGCACAGCCGCGCCATATGATCAGTTGATCAGCGGCGTGTACCTGCTGAACGTGAACGACCCATCGGCTGAGCCACGGTTGATTTCGGAATGGACCGGCAGCAACGCAATGCGGCCGCGCTACTCTCCGGACGGTCGTTGGATTGTGTACGGCGCGCAGCAGGATGACTCGTTCTATTCGGACCGTGTAAGGCTGGTGGCCTATGAGCGCGCAACCGGCCGTCACCGTCTGCTGGCCAAGGACTGGGATCGCAGCCCCTCAGAGTGGGAGTTTGCGGATTCCTTAACGCTGGTGCTCAACGCAGAGGACCGAGGCGCCAGCGCCCTGTACAGCCTTGGCTTGGATGACGACGAACCCTCACAGCTTGCGCGAGGTGGTACGTTCGCGGGTTTGGCGGTTGCCAAGGGCCGTGCGTGGTACACGGCGCATTCACTGCGACAGCCGCCCGAAGTCGTCAGTCTTGGCCTGCACGAACACGACCTGCGCAAGGTTTCGTCATTTTGCACGCCGACGCTCGAAACGCTGGAGCTTGGCGAGTCGCGGGAAATTTACTTTGAGAGCGCAGGCGGCGCGCAGGTTCAGGCATGGGTGACATTTCCGCCCGGCGTCCAAGAGCCGAAAAGCCTGCCCACCGTTCACCTGATTCACGGCGGGCCCCACGGATGCTTTGCGGACGCCTGGCAGTGGCGCTGGTGCGCGCAGGTTTTTGCCGCCCGGGGCTGGCTGACCGTGATGGTGAATTTCCACGGCAGCACCGGATGGGGGCAGGAGTTCGCACGCTGCATCATGGGAGAGTGGGGCAAGCGGCCCTATGACGACATCATGTATGCAACGGACGCGTTGATCGCGCGCGGCTGGGCCGATCCTGACCGACTGGCAGCCGCCGGCGGCAGCTACGGTGGATACCTGGTGAGCTGGATCGCAGCCAACAGCGATCGCTTCAAGTGCCTGGTGAATCACGCAGGCGTGAGCGATCTGCAGGCCCAGTACGCCCGCGACGTAACCCCCGGTCGCGAGAAGGCGCTGGGCGGAGAGCCGTGGGGCGACATCGAAGGCCTCGATCGCTACAGCCCGATGCGCCACAGCAAGGGGTTTAAGACGCCCATGCTGGTGATCCACGGCGAGCAAGACTATCGGGTACCGTACACGCAGGGTCTGCAGACCTACAACGCCTACAAGGCACAAGGCCGCGAGGCGCGCCTGGTGATCTATCCGGACGAAAACCACTGGGTGCTCAAGCCCCAGAACAGCATCCATTGGTACGGCGAGGTGACTGGATGGATCGAGCGCTGGCTGGGCACCTGATGTCTTTGCAGGCAATGCTTCAGCACTCAGGGCGCCAATTACTCTCAGTCAGCGATTTGCACCAAGGTGGGCTGACTGCTGCCGGGCTGCGCCGTGGCAGGACTAAGCCGTGCTGGGCGCGTTCAGAATCCGCTCGTAGTAGCTTTCCCACACTGGCAGCAGCGCTTCCTGGCGGAAGCTGCTCATGGCGCGCTCGCGGGCAGCTACTGCCATACGGGTGCGCATCGCGTCGTCATTCAATAGTGTGCGGATTGACCCAGTGAACGCATCTACATCGCCGGGCGGGTGCAGCAGGCCGCAGACACCGTGCTCGACTACCTCCGGCAGGCCACCTGTATTGCTGGCCACAACGGGCACGCCGCAGGCCAATGCTTCCAGCGCGCTCAAGCCGAAACTCTCGTATTCGCTGGGCAGGAAAAACAGGTCGGCTTGCGGCAGCAGTTCCCAAATGGCGTCATAGGTCCCCAGAAACGTCACGCGGTCCGCTATACCAAGCTCGCGCGCCAGCTCTCGCGTTGCGCCCAGTTCCGGCCCGTCGCCCACCAGCACCAGCCGTGCCTTTACGTCCTTCGTGCCCGCGGCGAAGGCCCGGACCACATCTTTCGGCCGCTTCACCTCGCGAAAGTTGCTGACGTGAAAGACAATCTTTTCGTGGGGGGCCGCGAGCTTGGAACGCTTTTCGGGGCAACATCCCGGCTTGAAGCGCTGCGTATCAACGAAGTTGGGGATGACCTCAATGTCCTGGGCGCCGCAGTCAATGGTCTGAACAACGCGACTCTTCAGCTCAGCCGACACACTAGTAACGCCGTCGCTCTTGCGAATGCCGAAGGCGGTCACGCGCTGAAAGATGCGCTGCTGCCCGATGATGGTGATGTCGGTGCCGTGCAGGGTGGTGATCAGTCGAACATCCTTGCCTGCGCCGTTGAGCATCTCGCGGGCCAGGTGGCAGCTTACTGCGTGGGGGATTGCGTAGTGGGCGTGCAGAATGTCCAGGCCGTACTGCTGCGCAACTTCCATGATGGTGCCGGCCAGGGCAAGGTCATAGGGCGGATAGCGAAACAGCGGATAGGCCGTCACCTCAACTTCGTGATACTTGAGATTGGGCCGAAAGCTCTCAAAGCGAAAAGGAATGGCGTAGCTGATGATGTGAACGCTGTGGCCGTTTTCAGCCAGTGCCGCGCCAAGTTCCGTCGCCACAACGCCGGAGCCGCCATGGGTGGGGTAGCAGACAATCCCGATCTTCATGCGCGAGGCAAACAGCCAAATCGCCCAGCCTATTCCGGGCGGCTTGCAGCATAGGCAGGTGGGGACAAAAGGAGAGGGCCGAGACGCGCAGAAAGGGCCGGAAAGGAGAGCGTAAAGCTACCCTCTCAGTCACGTCTCGGCCGCATGGCACCAGTGCAATGTGGGCGATCACAATGCCTGGCGTTATCTCTGTTCTGGCGGAGGGGTGGGCGCCGGCGAGTGTAAGGGCACTGCAAGCCGACGTTCATTCAACCGCAGAAGTTAGTATAGCCTATTCTTAGGGGGTGTCAATTACGGGGCGCTCTTTCCGCACCTCGGCCTGCACTTTCAGTGGCGCACAGGTTGATCCACGCCGACCGGCTTAAAGTGGCCCGGGAAGCAGCTTTCCGCCGATAGTTCCAGCCCGAACGAAGCGAATTTGGCGCAAGTTCTTGCCGCAGCAACGATTATAGTTGTGTCACCACTAACTAACGGGCTCAGCCAGCAGATCAAATCCCAGGCTGCGCATCACCCGCACTGGCAGGAGTGTGCCGGCAGCGTGGCGGCCCTTGATCCGCACGGTGCAGTCAATTTCCGGCGCGTCGGCGCGGGAACGCGCCTCGGTGGGGTACTTCGGGTCCTGCGACTCGCCCTCGACCAGCACCTCGATGGTGTCGCCTACAAGAGCCTCGTTGCGCTGGAACAATTGCTCGCGGGCAACGTCCATGAAGGTCTTGTGGCGCTCGGCGATGACCACTTCCGGCAGCTTGCCGTCCAGGGCGTAGCTGGCTGCGCGGTCCTCGTCCGAATACGGAAACGCGCCCGCCCGGTCAATGTGGCCTTCTTGAATAAATGAGATCAGTTGCTCGAAGTCAGCATCGGTCTCGCCAGGAAACCCGACTATGAACGTGCTGCGCAACGTCAAGCCGGGCACCCGCTTGCGCAGCTTTTCAATCAACCGCAACGTCGTGTCGCGCGTGCTGCCGCGGCGCATGCGCTGCAACACCGGAGTACTGATGTGCTGCAGAGGCATGTCGATGTAGCCCAGCAGCTTGGGCTCGCTCGACAGCAGGTCGATCAGCCCTTCGGTTACCTGGGTGGGGTATGCATACATCAGGCGAATCCAGTCCACCCCGCGTACGCCGGCAAGCTCAGCCAGCAGCTCGTGCAGCGTCTTGCGGCCCTCGCTGTCCTGGCCGTAATAGGTGCTGTCCTGCGCGACGATGATCAGCTCGCGCGCGCCGTCGGCCGCCAGCTCATTGGCTTCCTCGATGATCTGGGCGCGCGGCTTGGACCGAAAGCGCCCGCGAATGCCGGGGATGGTGCAGAAGCTGCACTTGTGGTCGCACCCCTCCGAGATGCGCAGGTATGCGTAGTGCCGCGGTGTGATCCGCAGGCGCGCCCTGTCGTCATAGACGGTGCCCCGGGCGTCGGGATCACTGATGGCAATTGAGCGTGCAAGCTCGCCCGACTCGCCAAGCTCCTTAAGCACATCGCCCAGGCGTACCCGGTCATTGACGCTGACCAGCGCGTCCGCGCCCGGCGCCTGGCTGTCGATCATCGGCCGGTAATTGCCTACCATGCAACCCGCGACAACGACGCGTTTTACGGCGCCCTGCTGCTTGAGCTCAAGCATCTGGTTGATGTGATCGAGCGATTCTTTGCGCGACGCGTCAAGAAAGCCGCAGGTGTTGATCACAACAACATCGGCGCTCTCGTAGTCGGGCGTGACAACGAAGCCTTCGCCGGCTATCTGGCCGAGCATGGACTCGCTATCAATCAGGTTTTTGGGGCAGCCCAGCGAGATGAACGCCACAGTTCCCAGCGCGGTCTTCATGCACGGAATAGTAGCAGGTCAACGGCGGCGTAGTAGGGTGGCGCGACCATGACAGAGCTCGAAAACATCTGGGTAGGAATTGAGGTCACCCGGCAGATGCGAATGGCCGGCGAGCAATTGCGGTCTCCCGGCGAGCTGTCCGTCGGCGGCGTGAACCTGCTGGACCATCAGCTTGGCATCGCCAGGCAGATCACTTCACCCGACCGCATCTGCGTGCTGACACCCCAGGGCGACGAGAGAGTGCTGGAGTTGGTCGCCAAGCATGAGGTGCGCGAGATTGCTCCCTTTGACTTCATCGCAATGCTAAGCGAGCGCGCAAAGCAGGGCGAAAGCGGCGCGGTCGTGCTGCTGCGCCAGATCGCGCCGTTGCGCGACGCACGCGACGTACGCAAAGCAATCAAGTCAGCGCGCAAGCACCCGCTGGTCGTCAGCGCAAGCAAGCCCCCAAGTGGGCATCCGCGGCATGATCCGCCGCCGGGAGACGATCATCCTGACTACCGCTGTCTTGCGTTTGAAGTGCGCCGCACGTCCGAGTTTGGCCGCGAAGCCATCGCAGCCGCATCGGCCGATGAGACGCTCGAGTTTATCGACTGGAACAGCTTCGCCGAGTTGATCCGGCCCGAGGACGAAGCCGATGTCGCGCGCAAGATGCTGGGGTGGACCTAGTGCTACGCGTCGAACTTCGGCTGCAACTTCTCGTTCATGAACTCCGCGAGCATCTGGCTTAGTTTATCGTCGCGAATCTCGTACCAGTCGAACGTCTTGACCTCGGGACGCTGCTCGGCGTTCACGCTGTTGCGGATCGCTTCCCGAAGCTTGCCGAATGGCGCCCAGCCGCACTTCAGCACCTCGTGGCGTTCATTGCGGAGCAGGAAAACACCGCCCACCGACGGCACCCGGTCAAGCAGTTCGTCGCGGAATGCCCAGTCCCAGCTTTTTCCTGCGGGCGCACCGGGGTCGGGCTCAACATAATTGTCCTGGGCCACCTGGGGTAGCTGCTCGATCGGCACCCGCAGTTGTTCACCGCTGGCCATGTCGCGCAGGCTGACCACGCCTTCCTTTTCTTCCTCCGGCCCCGCGATCACCACCAGCGGAAACCCTTTGCGGCTGGCGTACTTCAGTTGCTTGCCCAGTTTGGCTTTGGCGTCGAGGTAAAGCTCGGTCGGCACTCCGGCTCGCCGGAGTTCACGGGTCGCGCGCAGGCTGTAGTTCAACGTTTCGGGCGCAAACACTGTGACCAGCACGGCGGCTGTGTTGCGTGCTTTGGGCAGCAACTTCAACTCTTCCAACGCGCTGATCAGCCGGTCAATGCCGACACTGATGCCGACGGCGGGAATCTCCTCGCCTGCGAACATGCCTATCAAACCGTCGTAGCGGCCGCCCGACATCACACTGCCGAACCCCGGCAGGTCGTTCAAAAACGTCTCGAACACGGTGCCGGTGTAGTAGTCCAGGCCCCGCACGATCGTGGGGTCAACTCGCAGCAATTCGTCAGGCACGCCCATGTTTGCCGCCGCTGCCAGCACCTCGCGCAGCTCCGTGCAACCCTGCTCGCCCATCTCGCCACCGAGAAAAGCCTGCAGGCTGTCAATGCGCGCGGCGTTGGTGCCACCGGATTGTGCCAGCGCCAGAAACTCAAACAGCAGGTCAACGCCGGCGTCACTAAGACCACCCTGCCCGACCACCGCTTTCAACTCGCCGCGGACGCCCTTCTCGCCGACCTTGTCGAACTTATCGACGGCGCGCATGACGGCTTCCATCACCGACGGCTCAGACACACCCAGACGTCCCTGCAACCCGCGAAACAGCTTGCGGTTGTTGACGCGGATCTCGTAGCCCGGCACGTTCAGCGCGCGCATGACCGAGTAGTCAACGGCAATGCATTCGGCATCCGCCAGCAGGCTGCTGGTGCCGACGATATCGACGTCGCATTGCCAGAACTCGCGAAAGCGGCCACGCGCCGGGCTTTCGGCGCGCCACACCGGCCCCATCTGGTAGCGCTTGAAGGGGCGCGGCAG
>CAZZBH010000043.1:0-28093 GCA_964652605.1 uncultured Planctomycetaceae bacterium | reverse complement strand
ATGTTCCGGCCGGCCAGCATCTCGTACAGCACGATGCCGAGGCTGAAAATGTCGCTGCGGCCGTCGGTCTGCTCGAAGGCGGCTTGCTCGGGGCTCATGTACTGCACTTTGCCCATCAGCACGTCGCCCTCTTTGTCCTTCATAATGTGGCGCGCCTTGGCGATACCGAAGTCTGTCAGCTTCACCACGCCTTCGGCCTCGATCATGATGTTCTTGGGGCTGATGTCGCGGTGCACTACGCCCAGCAGCTCACCCTGCGGGTTGCGCTTTTTGTGCGCGTACTCAAGCGCGCGGGCGACGCGGCTGGCGATATAGACGCACAGCTCGGTCGGCACGCGCTTCTTGTACTGGTGGTGGCGCTCAAGAAACTGCTCAAGGTTCACGCCATGGATGAACTCCATGGCCATGTAGTACTGGCGCCCGACTTTGCCAAGCTGATAGATCTGCACGATGTGCTGATGGATCAAGTCAGCCACCAACTTGGCCTCGCCGATGAACATTTCGACGAACTCTTCGTTGTTAGAGAAGTCCTCAAGGATGGTCTTGATGGCCATGCGTTTGGCAAAGCCGTCAGATCCAAGCTGGGTGGCTTCGTAAACCGCCCCCATGCCGCCTTCGGCGATCTTGCGGACGAGTTTGAAGGTGTTGGTGTCCTCGATGGTGGACTGCGCATCAAGGTTGCCGCGTTTCTGGTTTTTGAAGAGGCTCAATGCCCGCTCCTTGCCTGGGCGTGCACGGAAACATGCCCGTGAACGTCGTTTACGATCAGGCGGCAATATCGCAGACTGACGATGCGGCTTCAAGTGCCGCGTGTAAACCGATGGCACAAGACGCACAAGACCCAAGAATTGGCCTGCAGCGCACACGCGAAAGGCTGAACGGCGCAAAACGCTGGATTCGCCGCGTGCGGTGGGCGCTTGGGGCAGCTTTGCTGCTTGTCGGGTTGTACGCCTTTCTTTCTTACAAGCTGTACACGGTGCCGGGCGAGTACGACCCTGCCTCCAAGTTGGTTCAGTCGCCGATCGACGACGTGCAGAAGGGCGACACACTGCTGCTGATGAACCTGAACCTGTGGCGCGACCCCAAGGTCGGCGACATCGTGTTTTATGACCATCCTGCGCCGCGTGACGGCGTGCCCGAAACCATGATCGGGCGCATAGCCGGTTTGCCCGGCGAAACGGTGCGGCGCGTGGGCCCGACCATGGCCATTGAAGACCGCGGCCCGTTGCTTGTCGGCTTCAGCATGGGGGCCGACGTGGCGATTCAGGATGGCGACGTGATCCCGGATGGTCGCTACCTGATCGTGGCGGACACCGACGCGGTCGCCTATGCGGACAGCCGCGAGTTCGGCTACGTGGCGCGTGATCGTATTCGGCAGAAGGTGGTGATGAACCTGGCGCCGATGCTGGGACAGCGGGCGGGGAATGGTCAGTGACCGGGGATGATTGCGGTCCAATCCCTGTGCCCGCCGCTTCATCCCTGCTACTCTTCCGCGCATGCCATTTACAAAGTACGGAATTCGTGAACTTGTGTTGTACGGCCTGCTGATCCCGGGCGTACTGTGGGCGGGTGTGTGGGCGCTGGCGTGGTATGTCCACCCCGCGCTGTGGCTGCTTGGCCTGGCGCCGTTGGCCCTGACGCTGTTCGTCGCCAACTTCTTTCGCGACCCTGGGCGGCCGCTGCCGGGAGATGAGTTTACCGTGGTGAGCCCGGCAGACGGAGTCGTTTCCGATGTCGGCGAGAAAGTCGTTGCCGAGTACCTGGAAGGCCCGCACCAGGGGCTGGGGATTTTTCTGAACGTATTTGACGTGCACGTGAACCGCGCGCCGCTGGACGGAGAAGTCGAGTATCTGCGGCACCAGGACGGCCAATATCTGGACGCGCGAGACCCGGAATGCTCGCGCCTCAACGAAGCACAGAACATCGGATTTCGCAGCAAGTGGGGGCCGCGCTTTTACCTTCGGCAGATTACGGGGTTGATCGCACGGCGAATTGTGTGCCCGCTGAATGTCGGCGATCCGGTGCAGCGCGGTGCGCGATTCGGCATGTTGAAATTCGGCAGCCGAACAGAGCTGTACTTCGACAACGACTTTGAAGTGGAATGGAAAGTCAAGGTCGGCGACCGCGTCAAGGGCGGCGGCAGCGTGATTGCCGTGGTCAAGGTACGCAGCACGTCAGCGCAGCCCCAGGCGGCACAAGCCGCAAAGTGAGGAACGATGTGGCGAGCAATCGGGTTGATCCTGCTGGCAGTGGTGGCTTGCGTGGCTACCGCACAACCGAAGGCGGAAGACAAGCCGGCGCAGCAAACAGTGACCTGCGTGTGCCCCGGCGGCACCCTGAGCACGGCGCTCACGGAGGTAGCAACACAGCTCGGCGTAACGGTGGACTTCGGCACGGACGACGAGCTTGACCCGTCAATAGTTTTGTGGGTAGTCGCGCACAGCGCACCGGCGCCAGACGTGCTGGCAATGATTGAAGAGGCCGCGCGTGTTCGGCTGACTGTAGATGAGAAAGAGCGTGTCCTGCGCTGCAGACTTGAGCAGGGTGGTCGCCCGCGAGTCACGCGTGGCTACGACGTCAAGGCTCTGATCGCGCAGCGGCACAAGTACATCGACAGATTTGAAAGCGAGCGAAAGGGGCAACGCGCCAGCGCCACCCATGTTCTGCAGGAAGTAACAGAGTACGTGCTGGACGGCGACGAAACGCACCTGCATGGCGCGGCAATCGGCAGCCGCATTGTGTTTACGCGTCCTGAGCAGGATCATGAGCGGATCGCCGAGCTGTTTTCGCTGCTACAGAATGAGCGCGGCGGCGAAAGCAATACCCTGGTCGCCGATCGCCGGTACCGGCAACAGCTGCGAGAGAAGGGGCCACGAGGCATTCAGCACGGAGCAACGTTTGGCGCGGCACTCTGGCGGCTGTTTGAGCACAGCAAGGTCCCCGCGTTTCTGACAGCCGATGTGCTGGAGAGCCGGGCACTGGATGAACCCGCAGACCTGAACGCAGCGCAAGACGAGACCTCTGACGCGGCAACGCTGTTAGCACGACTGGCCAATCGCAACGAATTTGGCGTGGATGCGCGCCACGGCGCCTTGCGCATGCACCTGCAGTCTTACAGCGAAGTGCTTGCGTACCGCGTGTTTGCGCTGGAGCACTTTCTTGAACAGCTGGACCAGGAGTATGCGTTGCTTGCCGAGCGCGGCAGCGCAACCTTCAGTCAGCAGGGGGCAATGAATCATGTTCGCGACCTGCTGGAAAGCCAACTGGTCAATGCCGGGTGCCCAGCGCCTATTCTGTTTTTCGGTTTTCACCTGATCGTCGCTGGGGGCAGCGACATCGCCGACACGGCACATCGGATTCTCACCGAAATGGGATGGCAGGAAAATCCAGTTGCCGCGGAGGAGACCAAGTGAAGCGCCCTGCGATCGCGATGCTGTTTCTGTTGTCGGCCGCCGCAACCGGCTGGGGTGACGAGAGCCAGGCCAGCGGCATCGACCTGGTCTGTTACGGCGTTTCGGCGCAGCAGGCGCTGACGGATCTCGCCGAAAAGGCGAAGCTCGAGCTAGATCTTGGTGAGACAACCCCGGCTATGGACATGCCGGTCTGGCTGGGCCTCAGTGGCACAACGCCACAGCGTGCAGCGCGGCACCTCTCGACAGCCTCGGGGCTGATGGTGCAGGTGTCGGAGAAGCGCCTTGTCGTGCGCGAGCCCAAAGATGCGGCAAGCCTGCTGGTCACGCGCGGGTACGACGCAAGCGTATTGGGCGGGCGCTTCGTCGAGTACGTCAAGAGTTTCGGGCACCCCGATCATGCCAAGACGAAGGGGGTTTCGCCTGACGATCTGCCCAACGGCGTTGAGCTGGCAAGCCGGCTTGTAGTCGATGTGCTGGACAAAGTGTGGGGCACTAAAGTCGCTTGCAGCGTGGCGGGTGATCGCATTGTGATCACGGCGCATGAGTGGGAGCACCGACGCATCAACGAGCTGCTGGCGTTGCTCATCGCCGATGGGGGCGGCCCAAGCGACGACCTCGCGGCGGGAGCGCAGCACCTGGCGCGGCTTGAAGACCATCGCGGCTTGGTTGCCGCGAATGATCGACCGCTCGGCAGCGTCGTCGCGGGGATGTGCCGCGAAGCCAAAGCGGACTTTGTGGTGCACCGCGAGCTTGCGGGCTTTTTCTCGAGTGAGCACACCGTGCTCATCGGCGAAGCGGGCTACGGCGAGTTGCTGCGCGCGTTGATCCGGCAGGGGCCGTATGATTTCAAGTTGGCGCAGCGCGATGGCGCGCTGGCGCTGGTGCACAAGGACGTCACACAGCACGGCGGATACCGCGTGTTCGAGACGGGCGAGCTGCTCAAGCGCATGGACCAGGCATACCAGCGGCAACACTCGCGCCCGGGCGGTCCGGCAAGCCTTCGCGATGCGGGTGGCGTCACAGTCGTGGCGGGTGCCCTGAAAACGGCGCTGTCGGCACGGGACATTCAATGCGACGTGTGCACGCTGGCAACGCGCCTAGTTGTCTGCGGCAATGCGGCAGCATGCCAAGCCGCCGCGGAAGTATTGAAAGAACTGGGTTGGGTCCCGCCGGAATCAGACGGGTAGAAGACATGCCTGAGCATCCGGACAGCGCGCGCATGCAGCAGCCGGCCCCGTCGGGCCGGCTGGATGGCATCAGCGGCGCGGGCGGTGCGTCCACCACAACCCGGCGCCGCAAGCGGCAGCGCATGCCCGGCCTGGCAATGCTGCCGACGGCTCTGACACTGGGCAACGCGGTGTGCGGCGTGGCGGCGCTGATTGAGCTGGCCAAGGCTTACGCCGCGATCACGTCGGGTGAGCCGCGCGAGGTGATAGCGCGCATGACTTACGCCTCGGCCCTGATCGGGGCGGGCATGCTGTTTGACGCGCTGGACGGAAAAGTCGCGCGGATGACCGCCACCACCGGGCGTTTCGGCGCGGAGCTGGACAGCCTGTGCGACGCCATCACGTTCGGCGTGACGCCCGCGCTGATGATCCGTGTAGGTGGCGAGTTTTTCTTTGCGCAACCACCGTTCGGCTTGGCCTTTGACACCAAGCTGCTGTGGGCGGTCAGCGGGTTATTTGCATGCTGCGCGATTTTGCGGCTTGCGCGCTACAACGTTGAGACCAACGAAGAGGATGACCACACACAGTTTCTCGGCCTGCCTTCTCCGGCGGCTGCGGCGACGGTCTGCTCGGTGATGCTCGGCTCGGCCTGGTTGTACGAGCGTTTTGACACCTTTGACGAGCAACCGTGGCCGTGGGTGCTGCGTGTAGTGATACCGGTGTCGTGCGCGCTGATCAGCCTTGCCATGGTATCGCGCATTCGCTACGCGCACCTGTTCAACCGGCTTGTCACGCGCAGGCAAAGTCTTGGCACGTTTGTGGTGTTTCTGCTGCTGGTCGCCACGGCGGTGATGCTGGCGGGTGAGTGGAAGATCCTGATTCCGATCGCGATGTTTACGTACGTGCTTTCAGGGCCGGTCTATCTGGCGTACCGACTGCTGCGCGGGCGGGGATTGCTGGGCCGCAAGCTGGCGGTCGCTGAGCGCAAGCGGCGCCGCGCTGAAGTAAAGTCGCGCCAGGGTAACGAACATGACAGCACGGATTCTGCCGCCACATCAGCTTGACGAAGCGATCTTGATGCTGCGCGAAGGCGCGCTCGTGGCGTTTCCGACCGACACGGTGTATGGCGTGGCGGCGCTGGCGGATGCGGAATTCGACAACGCAGCGCTGCGCCGGTTCAAGGATGGCCGCACAGACCAGTTCAGCCTGCACGCCGGCAGCATTGAGTCTGCGCTCAAATATGCCGGCGAGCTGCGGCCTGCCGAGTCATTTGCCTTGCACACACTGGCGCCTCACGGTGTGACGGTTGTGATTGCCCGTGACGGCGGCACGCTTGGCGTGCGCGTGGTGGCACATGAGGCAGGCTCGGCATTGCTCGAAGGCGCATCCGCGCCGGTTGTCGCGACAAGTGCGAACGCGCCGGGGCAGCCGCCCTTGCGCGATCCCGCGCAGATCGCGCGCATGGACGTTGATGCAGTTCTCGATGGAGGCGTTCTGCCGCGCCGCCCCGCCAGCACGGTGGTGCGCCTTCTGCCCGCCGGGCTTGAGGTGCTTCGCATGGGGCAGGTGGCAAAGGCCGAGCTTGGGCGCATCTACACTCGCCCCGTGCACTTTGTCTGTCTGGGAAACCTGAATCGCAGTGCGTTCGCCAGTGGGCTGCTGGATGCCATGCAGACCTGGCTGGCCGACATCACCCACCCGTTTGTGCCGGCTTTTCACCCGTCATCCAGCGGCTTGATCGCCAGCCCGCAAGCCGCGCCGCCGCTTGAGATGCTGCGGGTGGCCGCGGATTTCGGCGTCAATATGTCTGAGCACGAACCGCACCGCTTTTCACCAACGACGCTGCCGCCGTGGTGTGTCTCAATGGGCGACGACGTCGTAGATGAACTGGAGAAAGTGTCGCCAAAAAACCTGCTGCGCTGGCGGGTGACAGACCCGATGGGCGGGCCTGAGCCCGGCTATCGGCGCGCGGCAGCGCAGATCGCAGCGCTGGTTCGCGACGATCTGCTTTGCCGCTGGGCTGATGGCGACGCGTTGGAAGCTGAGTTCGAGAAGATATTCTACGGCCAGGGAGAATCGCCATGATCATAGCCGTGGGGTCAGACCACGCCGGGTTTCAGCTAAAGCAGGCGATCCTTGAGCATCTTCGCAAGCACGGCTACACAGCGAGCGACATGGGCCCCATGGACGAGCAACGGGTGGACTATCCGGACTTTGCGGAGCGCGTGGCGCGCGCCGTCAAACAGGGTGAAGCCCAGCGCGGCGTGCTGGTTTGTGGCAGCGGCGTCGGCATGGCGATCTCGGCGAACAAGGTTGCCGGCATCCGTGCGGCTGTGCTGCACCATAGCTGGGAAGCCGAGATGGCGCGGCGCCACAACAACGCAAACGTTGCCTGCTTCGGCGCCCGCAGCATGGGCGAAGAAGTCGTGATGGCCGCGCTGGGTATCTTTCTGCGTACCGAATTCGACGGCGGACGTCACGAAGAACGTGTGGGAAAGATCAGCCGACTCGACGGCAGCGGCAAGACGGGGTAGCGAATAGCGGCGGCTTTGCGCTAACCTTGGTTTATGCGAGTGCTTCGCTACCTTCACTGGAATGACGATCTCGACCCTGCCTCCTGCCTCAGCGTGGATGGCACGGCTCCCGGCCGCCTGAATCTTTCTCACTGGCCCGGAAACCGCACACCCGAGCGATTGCGGCATGACCTTTCGACGGGCATGTGCCTGAAGCTGGCAGAATCGCCGGAGAGGGCTGACCTGCTGGAAGGCATCTCCTGCGTCACCAACAACCACTATGACACCGACGGCGTGTGCAGCGTGTTTGCGTGCATTGCCCCCGGGCTGGCCCTGGCGCACGCGCCTGTGCTGCTTGAGGCGGCGACCGCCGGCGATTTTGCGGTGTTCACGACGCCAAAGGGCGTCAAGATTGATCTCACGCTGACTGAGTTGACACGCAACCCGGAAAGCCCCGTCGCGAGCAGCCGGTTTTCCGACGAACTGGAGCGCAGGCAGACGCAGTACGATCACGCCATCGCGCTGATGCCGAATTTGCTTGCCAACCCCGATTTGCACGCCTCATGGTTTGCGCGCGAGTACTGGACAATGCAGCAGGACTTGCGGGCCTTGCGCGAAGAAGATGCCGACGTGGAAACCCTGCACGCCCTGGATCTGGCCATCGTGAGGGCGGGCAAGCCTCTGCATCCGGCAGCCGTCAACACTTTCACGGGTTGCGACCGCGTGCTGACTGTAGTGGAAGCGCCCGGCAATGAGCACTTGTACGAGTTGCGGCTGACAACGCTGTCGTGGTTCCAGCTGGTGTCGCGCCACTACCGGCCGAGATTGCTGTGGGACGAACTTGTTGCATCGCTTGAGCAAGCGGCCCCGGGTGACGGGAATTGGGTGGCGGATGACGTCAGTGATCCCACACCCACGCTCAGGTTCGAGCGCGAAGGAGTGCCGGAACCAAACCCATCCAAGCCGCAGGTCGTGCGGAGAATCGTCTCGGAGTTCTTCACCCGCTCGCCGCATCTGCCTGCAGGAGTCTGACTTGGGCCAGCCGAAGGCTATCAGCCCCGGCTGTGCCAGTTGCAACAGACAGAACTGCGTTGCCCGCTTGACGTTCGAGCGAGTTCCGTACATGCTGTGGTGACCCCCCGAAACAGAATCGACAAATTCGTCTGGCTGATTAGGTTGGTGAAACCAATCTGCCCGTGCCAGTGTTTCGAGGGACTCATGGCTAAAACTGCTTGGGGCATTGAGCTGGGGACATCCAGTGTCAAAGCCGTCCGGATCTCAGGTGATCGCGGCAACGCGATGCTTGAGGAAGTCGAGATCGTAAGCCTGCGCGACTTCGGGATGGGCGGCGGCAGCTCACACGACATTGCAACAACCGCGGCCTTGGCCGATCTGCGGGCGCGCAAAGGCATCCGGCGCGGCGACCAGGTATTTGTCAGCATTTCGGGCCAGAATACTCTCGGCCGCATCATCAGTCTGCCGCCAGTCAGCGACGACCGCATCCGCGAGACCATTTTGAATGAGGCCCGCAGCCAGATTCCAATCAAGCTGGAAGAGGCGGTCTGGGATTACCAGATCATTGAGGACGCAGATCCCGACGAGCGCAAGGTCAACCTGTACGCCGCCAAGAAAGAGGCGGTGGAGCGCATTATCGGCGTGTGTGAGTCCGCAGGGCTGCAGGTAACGGGCATCCAGGTCGCGCCGCTGGGCATCTACAACTACATCAAGTACGAGCTGGATGACGCCGTCAGCGACTGCTGCGTCGCGATCGACATCGGCGCCGACAACACCGACGTCATCCTGATTGACGGTCAGAAGACCTACGTGCGTGTCGTGCCGGTTGCCGGCAACGACATCACCAAGGCGCTGCGCGTCAAGTTCAAGCTCGCCGCCGAGCAAGCCGAGAAACTCAAGCGAAACGCCGCCAAATCCAAGGACGCCGCCGCGGTGTTCGAAGCAATGAAACCGCCCTTGAAGGAAATGGTCGGCGAAATCTACCGCGCCGTCGGTTTCTACAAAAGCCAGAATGAAGAAGCGAACATCAACCAGCTGGTGATGATGGGCAACGGCAGCAAGCTGTTGAACATCAAAAAGTTCTTTGAGCAGCAGTTGCAGTACCAGGTACACAAAGTCGATGCGCCGCAGCGGCTGGGCCTGGCGCGCAGCGTCGATCCCAGCGAGGTGCAGGCCAATATCCAAAGCCTGACGGTGGCGATTGGTTTGTCGCTGCAGGGCCTTGGGCTGGACGGCTTGAACCGCATCAATCTGATCCCGCCCGAATACATCGCCGCCAAAGAGACCGAAAAGCTGCGCATGCCGTTCTTCATCGGCGGTGGTTTGGCGGCTGCGGGCGGATTGGCGGCGCTGGTGCTGTCGATTCTGTCCACGGGAAGTGTGCCGGCCCTGTTGCAGACAACGGACCAGACCGACAAGGAAGCACAGGCGCGGATGATGGCGTACAGCACAGCCATCGACGTAGAGGCGGACAGGGCCAAGGCGCTCTCGCTGATCAACCTGGTGGACGCCCACGTGGCTACGCTGCCCGCAAGGGAAGCCACCGACAACGCGGAGGGGCGGCCGGCAAGGGCGCTGACGGTGCCGGTTAACCTAGTGTCGCCGATAGTTTCGTCGGCCGCCAACGCGGCATTCGCGAGGTACGAAGCCGCGAAGTCAGGCCAGCCGGACCTGCCGGTGATCTATCACGGCAACTGGCGCGGCAGCGGAGGGTCGTCGGGCAACGTGCTGCCGAGCACCGCAGCGTCGATGTCAGGCGCCGAAACACCAGGGTGGGAGCGTGAAGCCGATCAAACCGACGGAGGAGTTTACGCGCCGACTCGCGAAGTAAGATTTCAGGCCTATCTGGCTGCCGAGCTGACACCAGGCCAGAGCCCTTCGGACGCCTGGGAGAAGTTGCGGCGAGTGCTGTCGCCGAGCGAGACGGCAGGTACAGAACAATTGTTGCGCGAAGGCACGCTGCGGCAAGAGGTGCGCCGACGCCTGATGGAGTACTTCGAGGCTTCAGGGCAATTGAGAGGTATCCCGGAGGCTGAAAAGGATGGCATCCGGTTTGAAGGCGTCAGCATCGACGTGGTGCCTGTGCAGTTGCCGGGAGCGGCCGCCCAAACCGGTGAAACGCTGCCGAACCTGCTGTCAACGGAAGGCAGCTGGCTATTGCCGACCGGCCGGTCCCTATACACGAACAAGGCTGCTCCGGCGATGCTGTTCGGCGTCAACAATGTAACGATCATTTTCAACCTGCAACCGGCGCGAGTCGCAGCAGAACAGGCTGACCAATAGCGGGCAGGACACAGAGACGGACAAGCCATGGACAACCTGAAAAAGAACCTGCACTTCGTGGTATTCGGCGCCGGCATCGTTGTCGGGCTGTTGCTGCTGGGGCTGGGCTACGTTGTGCGCGGCGGCGAAGAAGGCGCGCTTGAGCAGAAGCTCAAGAGTCTTTCCGCCAAGCAGCAAGTCGAGACGCGGGGCGACCTCAGCGCGGCAGAGAAAGCACGGGCGGAATTTGACGCCGCGCTGTCCGAGGCCCTGACTCTTCTCGAGGAGAGGGGCGCGGCGCTGACCCGCGTGCTGCCCGGCGAATCCAGTGAGCCGACCGCGTTTCTGGAGCAGCGCAGCCGCCCGTTTATCGATGACATGCGCGCGCGCTTTGGTGCGATGGACGGCAAGTTACCTTTGCCCGACAGGATGCAAGGCTGGACCCTCCAGCGCGGCGGAAGGGCGCCCGATGGCGACTTCTGGAGCCGATACTTCAATACGCTGCAAGCCGCCACGCGCGAGCAACTTCCTGAGATTCGCTATCAGTTGCGCATCATCGAAGAAGTGTGCGCTACCTGTGAGCTGCTGCTTGCTACGGAGAATTTTCGCGGCCAGCGCGTGAAGTTGAACGAGTTCAAGTTCGAGCCGCCCGTCGTCAGCGACGCCAATACGCCCTGGACCGAGATACCGTACCTGATTGACCTGGAGTGCACGCCCGAGTTCGGCCACGCACTGCAGAATGAACTGGTGTCGCCGTCGCAGTTGACCAGCGGCGCGACAGCGGCAGACAAGCGGCGCATGCTGTTTCCGAACCGGCTGGATTCGATGCAGTTCATGGCGATTCCCCGGCCGTTGGTCATGCGCTATTCGATTTCTCCCGAGCAGCGCGCTCGCGAGGGCATCCCGGAGACGCTCGACACAGGCTCAGAGCAAGGGCGAGCAATGCAGCAGCGCAAGATTGAGGAGTTCGAGCGCGACGTGCGGCCCGTGCTGCCGTTGCAGTTCGCCATCAAGCTGCGGGCGCAGAGCTGGAACAGCAACTGGCAGGTCGTCAGCCCGCCGCAGGCAGGGTAACACGGGTAGCGGGGGCATCCCGCGTTGAGGAAACAGGGACATGGCCAAGCAAACAAAAGGCGCAATGGCACAGTACGGCTCAATGCTCGGGCCCGTCGCGGGCGGAGTGATCGCTGTGCTGCTGATTGTTGGCGCAGTGATGACTGACAAGGTCAGCGAACACGAAACAAGTCTCAGGCAGATCAACCAGACCGTCCAGAATCGCCTGGATGACTCACAGACCACGCAGCCGACACCGGAGCTTCCTGCGCCTTTGGCCGTGAACCGCAGCCTGAACCCGCGAGAGGGCGGCGCGCGCGACCTGCCTGTTCCGGTCGATGGTTTGCGGCGCTATCCGGTGTCGTGGGACGTCTCGATCGAGGCGGGAGCACTGGGCATTTTTGACCGTTTGGATGTTGATCAGACCAATGGGCTCTCTGAAGCAGAGTTCAGAAGCTGGGAAGGCTACGACCCCAACGACAATGCCCGCCAATTCCGGCACTATGACCGCAATGGCGACGGCGTCATAGACCGCAATGAGTTCGCCAACCCGCCCGAACGCCCGAAAACCTTTGATGAACTCAACGCAAATGGCGGCGAGTACCTGGACGCGCCCGGCGAAATCACCCAGTCGCAGCTTGAAGCGATGGATCATGACCAGGACGGCAGAGTCTCCCGCGCTGACTACGAAAAGTATCTGCGTGAAGGCCCGCCGAAGCTGTTTGACTTGCCTCTGCCCGCAAACCTTCGCGTTGAGCTGGATCCCATTCGCATGGAGGTGCAGATTGCGTGGGAAGCGGGCAGCGCCGGCGGCGTGCCCGAGGATCTTGAGTACTGGATTTTCCGGCGCTCACCGGAGGCACGCGAGCGCCAGATGGCCGAGTACAGGCGACGCATCAACGAGCACGAGAAGCTGCTCAACGAATGGACCAGCCGCATGAACGCATGGCTGCGCCAGACCGCCAAGGTGAACGCGCAGGGCCAGCCTGATCCCAACGGTGCCGATCACCCCGAAGGCAAGACCTGGGGCGAAGTTGTGCAAGGTGTGCAGCAGCGACGGGCCATGTACGCGACGGCGACGGGCGACAAGGAACTCACGTTCCCGCAGCAGCCGCCGGAATGGGAACCCGTGGCACGCACTACCGGAACGACATTCGTTGATCGCTCGTTCGATCTTGGCGTAACCTACACCTATGCCATCCGGGCAACCACGAGCGCGACGCTTCGCCGCGGCTCAAACTTTGAGTTGGTCAGCTTCGGCGAGGAAGCCGAAAAGCGCAAAGCCACGGCGCTGGTCATCCAGCAAAGCCCGCCCGTGCTGGCGCGCAACCGCATTGAAGTGGCGTGGCAGGGCGCCATCGGCAGCGCCGGCAGCGTGCGCCTGACACAGTGGCTGCGGTTGCAGGGCCAGGGCGGCGTCAGTTGGTATCGCATTTCGATCGTGGAATCGCGCCTTGACCCGGCTGACACACCGTCGGTGGGGGGTGAGTACACAATCGCGCAGTTGACCGCGCGCGATGCAACACTGACGGATGCGGAAGCTACACCGGCTGGAACAGTAGCCGAAGTGCTGCCTGCGGATATGCGGGTGGACTTCCGTACGGGCTACACGTTTATCCGCGGCGGCGGTCGCGGGTTTGTACTGAACCACCCCGAGTATGGCGATATGTTTCTGCCACGCGCAACCAGCACCCCTGGCAGCGTGTTTCCGTCACCGGTCGGGTTGAACAACCCGGCAGAGGTACGCCTGCTTGCGATGAAGGAGAGCGGCTCAGCCATTTTTGAGGTTTCGCGCTGGCATGCGGTGGACGGCGATTGGTTCCGCGTGGTGCTGACGCAAACGGATGTGGCTTCGGGCGCCATTGTCGGGCGCGACGTGAACCTGGCTTCGCCGGGCTCAGGCGTTCGGATCTTCGATACTGGCGGCCAATTGGTGCGCAGCAACGCCAAGTTTCAGGGACAGACGGCGCGCCTGTCCTGCGGCCCCTATCAGGGCGTGCAGGACCGGGTTGCCAAGGTAGGTGGTGCGGAGTTTGACCTGTTTGGCAGCCTGTACGTTGAGTAGCCGGCAAGCTGATTTATCCACCCGAACGGCGTTGACAGTCGCGGCGTTCGGGCTACATTACATGCCCCCCGAGTACTTAGTGGACCCCGATTTCCATCATTCCCCGGGCCGTCCCCCGACGGATGAGGAGTAGATTCAACATGAGCATTCCAAGGCGACTTGCCATGGTTGCGGCTGCCGGCTTTGTCGGTCTGCTGGCGGCATGCGGCTCGAGTCCTGCCCCTGAGGCGGACAACGGAGTGGACGCGAACAACGAAGACTACGTCTCGCGCATGAACGGGGACACCGAGCCCCGCGAAGCGGCTGACAGGCCTGCTCGCGACTCGCGGCCCATGGAGCGCATCGAGCAGCCGGAGGCAAGGCCCGCCACGGATCGCGTGCGTCAGCCGGGCACAAACGCCCCAGCGGGCGACGACGAGCTCAAGCTACTGGCGGACTACTACGCCAACCAGGCGGCACGGCGCTTCCAGGAAAAGCAGTACGAAGAAGCCGCCAGACTCGCACACGACGCACTGGTGATTGACGCCAACCACGCGCTGGCTGCGCGCATCAAGGCTGACGCCGATCAGGTGCTGGGCCAGGGTCGCAGCCACGCAGAAAACATTGCCCGCGCCCGCAGCCAGGAAGAAGCAGCCAAGCGCGCCGAGGCGATCTATGAAATCAACAGCCGCCTGAACAACGCGCGCACGATGATGCGCAACCGCCAGTACACGGAAGCGATTTCCGAGCTTGAAGTGGCGCAGGACGTGATTCGCTGGACCAGCTACATGGTCGAGACCGAAGCCATGGAGCGCGAGGCCCGCCTGATGATTCAGGAGGCCCGCACGCTGCGTGAGCAGGCCCGACTTGAAGATTACGTAAAGATCCGCGAAGACGAGCGGCGTCTGCGTGAGCTGGAAATCCAGCAGGAGCTCGAACGCTACCGCGAGGAGATCAGCAACTTCTACCAGCAGGCCCAGGATTACTTTGATCGCCGCGAGTACCGCGATTCTGTGCTCGTGCTGAACAAGATTCTGCGCGAGGACCCGTATAACGCCGAAGTGGCCCGCCTGAAGCAGATCGCCACCAAGCTTGAAAGCGGCCAGCGCGACCGCAACGCGTGGGAGCAGTACAACCTCAACTGGCGCATGACCATGCAGGGCATCATCAACGCCAACAAGATGCCGCTGCATGACGTGACGCTGCCGAATTACGAGCAGTGGCGCCTGATCAATGACCGCGCCATTCGCGTTGAAGCCGAAGGCCAGACGCAGATGTCCAAAGAGGACATTGCGGTTCGCAGTGCTCTTGAAAGCGTATCCATCTCCGTTGAGTTCGAAGCGGACCTTGACGACGTTCTCGCGCGCTTCCGCGCCGAGGGCCGTATCAACATCGTGCGTTCGCGCAATGTGCCCGGCGACACGCCGATCAGCCTTGAGTTCGGGCGCCTGCAATTGCGCCAGGCGCTTGACTTGATGTGTGACACCGCCGAGCTGTCCTGGCGCGTCGAAAACGGTGCCGTGGTTATCGACGCTGCCGACGCCGCCCCGGGCCGCAACGCAATCCGGCGCGTGTTTCCGGTGGCTGACCTGCTGGTCAACCTGCGCACCTTCCGCGCCGACGAGCCGCGCCTTTCGGGCGACGCCGACACCGACAGCAACCGGATCGAGCTTGAAGAGCCCGAGATGGACGCCGACCCGCTGAGCATCGAAGACCTGGTCGAGCTGATTGAAGAAACCATTGATCCCGATAGTTGGACGATGGAAGGCCACAGCATCACCTATCGCCAGCAGGACCTGATCCTGCTGAACTCGGCCGACAACATCACCCGCGTTGACGGGCTGTTGCGGGACCTGCGTACCAGCCAGGGCCTGACCGTTTCGGTTGAGGCGCGCTTCATCACCATCCGCGACGATTTCCTTGAAGACATCGGTGTGGACTTCCGCGGCATCGGCGGCGCGCCGCAGATTCCGCCCCCGGGTATTCCGCCCGTGCCGGCGGCGCTTGACGACGTGCAGTTCGGCAACAACAACAACCCGGCTGGCCCGGGTGGCACCGGCAACGATGCAGGCTTCTTCTTCCAGGATATGCCGCCATCGGGCAACGTTCGTACCGACCAGCGCATTCGTGTCGAAAACCTGTTTGACGAGACGCTGGGCGGCCGCCGCGGCAACGTGGGC
Source organism: uncultured Planctomycetaceae bacterium (assembly GCA_964652605.1). Classification (GTDB taxonomy): domain Bacteria; phylum Planctomycetota; class UBA8742; order UBA2392; family UBA2392; genus JADJRK01. The sequence continues at coordinate 12,448 of CAZZBH010000043.1, read as the reverse complement.
CTGACCCAGCGCGGCGGTGCTTCATTCCAGCTTGCGTTCATTGACAACCCTGAGATCAATGCCGTGCTGCGCGCCGTGCGCAAGCAGGAACGCGCAACGCTGCTGACGGCACCCCGCGTGACTGTGCACAACACGCAGCGCGCTCACGTCAGCGTGCTGAACGAAGTTGCCTACATCCGCGACTTTGACACCAATACCGCAACCGGCGTGGCTGTGGCCGACCCGGTGGTGGACGTGATTCGTGACGGCATTGTGCTGGACGTGCGCCCCACGGTCAGCGCTGACCGCCGCTACATCACGCTGGAGCTGCGTCCCACACTGGCAACGCTGCTGCGGCCGATCCCGACCTTTACGACCAGCCTTGGCGTGGGCACACCGGTAGCCATCCAGACGCCGCAGTTGACGCTGCAGCGCATCCGCACCACCGTGACGGTGCCGGACGGTGGCAGCTTCGTGATCGGTGGACTGCGCCAGATGTCCGAAGTCGATGTGACCTCCGGCGTGCCGATTCTCAGCGATCTGCCGCTGATCGGCACGTTGTTCACGCGCCGCGGCAAGAACGTGATCCGGCAGGACATCATCATCATCGTGTCGGCCCGCATCCTCGACATGCAAGAAGAGGAAGATCTGCACTACGGCGCAGGGCCAAGCCGGCCTCGCTAATTCATCCAGCGGATACAATCGGGGCCCCCGGTACAATGCCGGGGGCCTTTTGCTGGCACACAAATCATGAAAAGTCACCGCGATCGAGTTGAACCCGGCGCTGACGAATCCGTTAGGGATTGGTATATGGGTGCGCCTTTGCGCACGCGCGCGTCATTCTTACGATTCCGGGGTGCACGCACGGAAAGAGTGATTATGCCAAGATACGCCAGACTCGCCTCTGTACTGCCTTTTCTTCTCCTTCTGCTGCTGCTAATGCCCGCCTCGCTGGCTGCCCGCGACGAAGTGTCGTATGGGCGCTACCTGGGTGTTCGGCTGCGGATGTATGAGGAGTCCTACGCCGTGCTCGACCGGGTGATCGCATCAGCCAAGGGCGATGCGCAGGCACGCGCCAAGCAGGTCAAAGCTGAAGTCATCAAGTCCGAAGCCGACAACAAGTTCGCAGAAGACGGCGACGTCCAGGCCCGCATTGACCGCTACAAGGCGGCCATCGAAGTCTTCGGCTCGCCGACTGAACCCGCGGGCGCGCTGGCAAAGGGCCGCCTGCTGCTTGACGTCGCCGCCGACTTGCGGCGCCTTGAGCCGGGGCTGGCACGCGACTATTGCGACCAGGCAACAGCGCTGCTGGATGAGCCGCGCAAGGCGCTTGAGGCTGAGCGCGACCGCGTCAAGCAAGAGGTTTTTGCCGTCAAAGCGGAAGTGTTCAACGCCCTTTACTTTCACTACTGCCGCAGTTTCTACGTCAAGGCGCTCACCTTTGACGCAGGCTCGGAGGAGCGCGAGCATCAGTTGCGCCTGGCTGAGAAGTGGCTCGACGAGTTTGATTTCATGCGCGAGGGCGTTACCCGCGACTTCGTGCTGACGTACGAGCTGCGCGGAGAAATCGCGCTCGCGCGCGAGAATGTTGAAGAGGCGGTCACCAAATTCCTTGACCTGGTCAGCTTTCTCGGCCAGGCCATCCCGAACGCCGAAGTCGGCACCATTGCCCTTCAGCACGGCTATCTGCGCGCCGCCGAGCTGCTGACGACGGAGCTGGATTACGATCCCGCCCGCCTGCAACGTGCCATTGACCTGTACAGCGAAGCCTTCAGCCGCTACGGCAGCCTGCCGGAGTTGGATTTCTGGTTCAAACGCTTTCAGTTGTTCCAGATCAGCGCCTTGATCAAGCAGGGCAAGGCAGACAACGTGCGCGGTGCGGTTGATCTGCTGTTCCGGCTTGCAGCCGATCGTGACCCGACATTCCGCCGCAACGCGCTGACGGTGCTCGCGGACGTGGCATCTCGACCGGAGCTGTCGGATGAAATGCGGTTCCGGTGCGCTGAAACGGTGTTTGCCGACCTTGCAACCAACTCGGTCAACGTGATTCTCAAGAACATCCAGGCCTACCAGACGCTGCTGGTCAATTGCACCGACGTGCAGAAGTTTGAAACCTATGCTCCGGCTTGTTTTGCCCGTATCACCGAGATGTACGGCGCCATGTGGCGTTTCATGGAGGCTGCACAGACCGCCAGGGAAGCCACCTACCGCACCGGCTACTTCCGCGACAAGTTCAGTGAAGCCACAGAAGTACCCGCGCACATGCGCGGGCGACTTCCCATGATCAAGGATGTCGCAAGCCTGACCGGGTTCCCCGGCGAGATGGCTTCACAGGCTGCACGCTATGCGGGCTTCCTGATCAAGCCGGACATCGGCGACCCGAACAACCGCGACCTGGTCAATTTCAACGATGAGATGGTAAGGCTCAAGGCGGCTTGGGGCGGCGAAGGCGCGCTGATGGACCTTGCCTTCCGGCAGGCCAACGAGCACTACAAGCAGAATCGCTTTGCCCAGGCGGCCGCCAAGCACCTCAACCTGCCGGCCACCTACCGCAACTACCACATCGCTGTCTATGCAGCCGCCAAGGCGTACTACCGGCTGACGGACGATCCTGGCGCGCAGCGCATCAGCTCGTTCGGCGAAGAGGACGAGCGAGAGTCCGAGCAGTTCTTCGAAGCACAGGAGGCGCGCCACGCGACCGACCTGGCGCGTCTGCCGGAAGCGCTGTGGAAGGGCATCGACGCCGAGCACTGGCCGGTAATCAAGGAGAGCCGCACGTCCGCGGCGCTGGCAAACTGGCACAAGTCGGTGTACTTCAACAAGAAGTACTTTCTGCTTGAGGCCCAGCGCAACTGGGAGAACATCAAGGACGCACTGGCAGAAATAGAGTCGCCGACGTTGGCGGACGCCATCGTGGCGGTGGCCGAAGCGCGCAACCAGGCGTGGCTTGCCGCTAATCCCACCGAAAAGGGTGACCCAGACATCGACATGACGCGCATGGGTCGCGCCGCGTTTGATCTGGCGGACCTGCTGCGCAACCCACCCGGAGACCCTGAGTCAGCAGCAGCCCTGCGCGCCAATGGCCGCGAGCTTGCATTGCGCATTCTGCGCCCGTTCTGGGCAATGTACGGCTACCACATCGCCGACACAGCCGCCTACAACCGGGCGTCGCAAAGCATGGCCTTCAGCGCGCTGATTGAAGCAGAGGATCCTGACGCGGCCGAGCAGGTCTATCTGCGCTACGCAGAGGCGTTTCCGGACAACACCGACGAGATCCGGCGTATGGTGCGGCGGCTGTGGCTCGCGCTGTCTGAAAAGTATCAGCCGCGGGCACAGGCGTTGCTGAACCTCAGCCTGGCGTTCAGTTCGCGCTCGGCGGTTCTGAAGAAGAACCAGTTCGAGCGCATTAACGGCCAGACCTTCCCGGAGGATGCCAAGAAGCTCGAAGAGGCAAAGACCGCCGCCGAGCGTCGCAAAGTACTGGCGGATCACTTCTGGAGAGTCTGGATGGTGGAATACACCTTCAACTCCAGCGGTCGCGCTGCAATCGAAGACTACATGACTTCGATCGAGACCGAGGTTGAGCAGCGCTGGAAGACCATGACGGAGGAGTATCCGCGCAGATGGGCAGAAGCCGTCAGGGCCGAGCTGGACGCCCTGCTGGCACGCGACAACTTCGCACCCGTGAAGGCTGCGGCGACCAAGGCGGCAGAGGGCGACCCGCAGGCCCTGCTGGACAGATTGGAAGAAGCAGCCGGCAAAGCCTCCGGCCGCGAGCAGCAGTTGCTGCAGCAGATGGTTTCTACCATCCGGTTGAACACCGACGAATTGCAGTTCTTCACCGGCGCGGTGTTCATCTACGAGTTCGGCGATTACCTCGAAGCGTTGTCGGGACGTGCCACAGACCGAGCCCGTCCCATCTTCGCCCGCATCCTCAAGTACTTTGAGGAAGATCGAACGGCCGGCCAGGGCGGCAGCCTGGCAAGCATGTCCACCGACACAGTACGCCGCAACGGCGGGTACTACTTCATGATCCGCGACTGGCGCAACGCCGTGCGCTACCTGGAAGACTTCGCCGAGCGCAGCCGTGTCGAATGGGGCAAGGTGGAAGTCGTTCCGGTAAACGTCAACAGCCGCGTGATCGGCCGCATCGCCAATGCCGAAGAGCTGGCTGTGCGCTACATGCTCGGCAAATCCTACATGGAAATGCACAAGGAAAGCGGCGACCGCGACCAGTTGGCCAAGGCCGCGTTGCACCTGCGCCGCTGCATGCTGTTCAACCAGATCCGCGACACCAACAAGAAGCTGGGCGACATCTACAAGCTCGGGCCGCCGGACGGCAACGTGGCGGAGTCGCTGCGCCCAGCCATCGAGCTGTACTACGTTGCCGGCGCCGAGGCCATGGCCGAGACCTTTGAGCTGATGCACAAGCAAGATGACATGAAGGTCGAGTGGCCGGCTTACGTCAGCCAGGTGACAAACAACCTGACGGAAAAGAAGGACGAAAAGGGCGCGGTAGTGCTACAGGAAGTGCCCCGCGACAAGCCCGGCTACCTCTGGCACGCGTCGCAGGCCAGGCTGCAGCTCTGGGCCAGCTTCACTGAGTTGTCGGCGTTCCAGTATCGCACGGAGTTCCGCACCAATCTGGTGGAATGGCTTGAACTGACGATTCAGTGGGTGGACGAATACGGCCTTGAAACGCTGCCCACGGGCGTCGATCGCGCGACGATTGAAACGCGCATCCGCGAAGCCATCGTTGTCGCCAAGCGCGAGGGATCATTCAGCGCAGCCTACATGACCGACGACACGCGCAAGCACGTCGAGACGGTGAAGGCCCTGGCGGAAAAGCTTGAAGCCAGTGCAGCCAAGGCGGGTATTCGATAGCAGGAACATGACAGCAGGAGTGAACATGAAAAACTTTCTGATCGCGGTGCTGGTGGCGCTTACCCTCCCCGGCGCTCTTTCGGCCGCCGCTGCGACCATTCAGACCACCGACGGCAAGACACACAACGCGCAAACCGTCGTCGGCGACACCGTGATGACCCTTACCTGGCGCGTGGATCGCACAACCCCCGGGCGCTCATTCAAGCCGTGGGAAATCTCCGCCGTGCGCTATAGCGGCAGCGCGATGGACGCCTTCAACAGCCTGGCGCGCAAGATGGCAGGCGGCTTGGGCGAGTCTTTGCAGAAAGACGCCGAGTTCTACCTGGCGCAACAGCCGATGGCCGGCTTCAGCCGCGAGCAGTGGGACACCAACATTCTGCACGTGTGCCGCTACTACCTGGCGCAGAGTTATCGCGTGCGCGGCGACTACAAGAAGGCGATTGAGGCCTTTGAACAGTTCTTCACCGAGTGTGAAAAAAGCCCTCTGCCATCGCAGACGGCTGTGTCATACACGTCGCCGTTTTCCAAGCGCGCGGTGCAGAACGCCGCGGGTCTGCACCGGCTTTACCTGGATGGGCTGGAGGCCTACAACGACTGCCTGCTGCGCGAGGGCCGCTCTGAGGACTCGCAGCAGAAGGCCATCAAGGCGCTGGACGACCTGACGCAGCAGCTCGCCCGTACCGGCGTCGAGTACTACAACTGGGTCATGCGCGCATTGCGCGTTTCGGGGCGTTTCGCAGAAGACGCCAAGGATTATCGTTCTGCGCGCCGCTACTACGAGACCTTGCAGACCGTTGCGCTGCGTGCCGGGGGCGGCAGCCGGCCGACGCGGGCATCCATGGAGGCGCAACTCCGGGTCGGTTTCATGCGCGTCAAGGAAGGTGACTCCGGTGCGCGCGCCGTGTTTATCACCGCCACTCGCGCCTGGGAGGCAGGCTACAACAACAACGGCACTTCGATGGCCCGCACAGGCTGGGTCAGCGCCGACGACACGTACTTCACGGCGGGCTGCTACGTCGGTCAGGGCATGGCTGAGGCAGCATCGGCGCGTGGCGCAGCGGAATGGACTCGGGCGTTGCAGAATTTCAGCACTTCCCTGAGCATTTTCCGCTCTGACGAAGAGATCCGGACCATGGGGCTGCTCGGAGCGGCAGAGGCTGCCTCCAAGCTTGCAGAACTAAGTTCATCGAATGCGGTAGCCGCGACCAATTACGCCAAGTTGGGCGAGAAGTACCTGGCAGAGCTACTGAACCTCTACCCCAAGAGCCGCGCGGCGGAGGACGAGAAGGTTACCGAGATCCAGAAGCGCATCCAGACGGTCTTGAAAAAGTGAGGTAACACACTGGCCCTGGGCCTGACAATATTTCCGAACTTTCTGTAGAACCCCCCGTTTCTAAGGCATTACGGTCCCGGACTCTGTGGATTCACCCGCCCGGGTGGGCAGCGTCCCTAAGTGCAGGAGAAGCCACAAATGAACCTGAAGCTTTCGAAGACAGCCGTGCTGGGCGTCCTGGTGTTCGCCCTGGGTGCGGTTCTTGCCCCGTCGTTGTTCGCGCAGGATGATGCACCCGCGTCCCTTGGCGCGAAGTTGCTGGGCATTCCGTCCGGCGCGTTCGGCATGATCACGCAGTTCTCGATCATCCTGGTTTCGGTGTTCATGTTCGGCTGGGTGATTGAATGCTTCGTGAACGTCCGGCGCGACAAGATTGTGCCGCCGGAAGTGATCGCCGCGCTGCAGAACTACATCGACGAGGGTGACCTCGAAGGCGCACTGCAGTACTGCGAGAGCGCCCCGAACTACCTGACACGCGTGGTGGGTGCGGCGCTGAACCGCATGCAGTTCGGCCCCGAAAGCGTCAAGGACGCGGCCATTGCGATGTCGGAAGCCGAGCAAGGCAAGCTTGAGTTCCACGTGTCGCCGATCGCACTTTGCGCGTCTGTTGGCCCGTTGATGGGCTTGTTCGGCACGGTGACAGGCATGGTCATGGCGTTCGAGCAGATTGAGCGCGCACCGGGCGGACAGGTCAACCCGAAGATGGTGGCGGGCGGTATCGCGCTTGCGCTGCTTTCGACGGTGCTGGGCCTGGTCATCGCCATCCCGGGCCTGGCGTTCTACTGGTACTTCAAGAACAAGGTGCAGTCGATCGGCGTAAGCATCAACCTGGTTGCCGACGACATGGTTGAGACCGTTGCGGCCTACGCGGGCCAGCAGCAGCAGTAAGATCCACAGCAGGCGGGCGCCGCAACCCGGCGCCCGCCCGGAGCATAACCATGGCCAAGCGCCACAAGAAACAGCGATTGCAGGAAGGTGTCGAGGTTGACCTTACGCCGATGATCGACGTGGTCTTCCAGCTGATCATCTTCTTCATGCTCGTCACCACGATCACGTCGCAGGAAAACGTCAACCTGCGCCTCCCGGACGCCCTGGTGGCCAACCCCGAGGATCCGCAGGACAAGAAGACGTTTACGGTGCACATCGCGCCACGCGACCAGACCAGCGACGAAGCCCTGCCGGCTGCGGACCAGTTCGGTTATTTCTGCTACGGCCACCCGTTGCCCAAAGATCTCGTCGAGATGGAGAACATCCTGATGCGCGAGGCCGAGATCGTGGACCCGGAGCGCGACCTTACCGGCCGCGACCCCGAAACCGGCATAAGCGAAAACGAGATCGTGATTCGCTGCGATGCGCGCGCCCCGGCCCAGTATTTTGGCAGCCTGATCGAGCTGATGGCACGGGACGTGAAGATGTACAAGATCAAGATTGCCATTCTCAAGGATCCCGAGGCAAACGATTAACCGGCAGCGATGCCGGACAGGAGCACGACATGGCCAGACGCAAAAAGAGACAGGCCCGGGAAGAGAATGCGGCGCCCAACCTCACGCCGATGATCGACGTGACGTTCCAGTTGCTGATCTTCTTCATCCTGGTAACCCGCTTCAAAGTTGAAGAACGCAACCATCACGTTGAACTGCCCAAGGACGAGGGCATGGAATACACTCCCTCGATCCCCAAGGAGCAGGTCACCATCTACTGCATCTGGGACGAGCCGACCAAAACCAACCAGTACGTCGTTGCGCTGGATGCCCGCGCGCGCAAGCCCGTGCCGAACAGCCACGCACAGCTCCGCGAAATGGTCATCTTCCCCAATGACGGGCCCAGCCTCACAGCGGTCAAGAAAGAGCTGTACGCCAGCGTGTTCAATAACCTGGTCCAGTTCACTGAGGACTACATCGCCAACACCGGTGCACCGATTGAAAAGCTTGAGATCAGTTTTGCGGTGAACACCATGGCCGGCGCCAGCGCCGAGGGCACTGCGCCATGGATGTTCGTGTCGCTTGCCATCGACGCAGCGGCACAGATCAACAAGAACAGGGTCGCGCGCGATGAAAAGCCGCTGGTTGTGACGTTCAAGTTTGCGGATTCGCTCGGCGCCTACACGCGCTGATGCATTACAGGCACGATGCGGGGCGCGGGCGAATCCCGCGCCCCGTTTACGTATCATCCAGCCGCTGACGCGCGGGCCGCATTTGCTACGCTCATGCTGGATTGGCAGTCAGAACGGAAGATCTAGCGGAACTGCAGGCTGAGGTTGTCATGGGACGGATGATGGCAATTGCACTTCTGGCATTGTTGGCGGCGGCCTGCGGCCGTGACTCGCAGTCACAAACAACGGCCAACCAGCCTGTGCCAGAGGCGCCAAGTGTACAGCCGCCGCCGGCACAGGGCGAAGCGGACTACGTCTCGTTTGAAGGAGGCCTGCGCGCGTATCCGGCAGACCGGCGCGTGGAGCTCGACGCGCAATTGCTGAGTGAGCAAAGCCGCCCGCTGGAGTACCTGCTGGTGGCGCCGGGCGGGGCCACGCACGAATCGCTGTTCACCGCGATTGCCAAGGGTGAGCACCTGAAGCGGGCATTGGAAGTGATCGGCCTGCGCGAGGGCGAGATCAAGCGCATGGGGCGGGGCTATCTGGACAAACCAGTCGGCGACCGGGTGAAGATCAGCGTACGATTCAAGCACGCTGAAACCGGCAAAGAAACGGTCGTCCGCGTTGAAGAGTGGCTTTGGGACTATCGCCTGGATGCAAAACCTGAGCCGGTGGGGTGGATCTACAACGGCAGCTATGAGCAGTACAAGCCGGATTTGAACCGCTCGCTGGTGGAAGCCGACCTCAAGGGCAACCTGATCGGCTTGTGGCGCGACGCTTCGTGCGTGCTGGATAACGACCGCGAAACGGGCAAAGTCTCGGACTACTACTCTCCAAACCCCAAGGCACCCGGCATTCCGTCGCCGAAGAACGGGGTTCCCGCGGATGTCACCCTGATTTTTGAGCCGCACGAATGAGCGCCACCGAACAATCGCGGCAGCATCTCCACAGCCGCCTGCGCCGTGTCGCGCTCAGGCTGACTTTGCGCCAGTTTGCCAGAGCCACAGTGCGCGGCGTGATCTGGGCCGGGGCCTGCGGCGTGCTGGCAGTCGGCTTGCTGGTCGCCCTGCCGTTGTTGATGGGCGAGGCTCTGGATCTCGCGGCCTGGGTTGCGGCCGGCATAGCCTGCGTGGCACTCATTGTCGGGTTCCTGTCGGCAGCCGCCGGCACCAGGCTGCCGGGAGTCTCGGACGCTGCGCTGTCGTTGCAGGCCCGCCTGCGGGACGATGACTCGGCGATCGCAACGGCGCTTCAGTTGCGGCAGGGCGACTATTTTGAGGCACCGGTGTTGACTCGCGCCGGAGACGCGCTGCGCAAGGCGCTGGAGCAACCTGCGCCGCACGTCCTGCGCCTGCGTGAATTGCTGCTCGCGCCGGTAGCTGCACTGGCGGTTGTGACAGCATTGGTGTGGGCGTTTGAGTCGCGCCCGCCGGTTGCCGCGAGCCCTGCATCCGCCGACAGAGGTTCAGCTTCAGCATTCAGCCTTGATCTGCCCACCGGTCGTGTGCCAGACAGCGGCACGACGGGCCGCAGCACAGCCATTGCGGCGTTGCGCGATGCGCTACGCGACGCGGCGGACGCGTTGCAGTCAACAGATTTCAACCGCGCAAACGAGGCGCTTGAAAGCGCACGCAGGGCAATGGCCGACGCAAGCAGTCACGACCTGCAGCAAGCCGGGCAAAGCCTTCCCTCCGACGTCCCGAACGATATGGCTGGGCGGCGCGAACTTGCGGCACGGATTGAGGCGATCGCGGACGGCCTCGGCGGCGCGGAAGGCGGCGAGGGAGGCACGTCGGACAGCGGGCGCGAAGGCGATCAACCGTCGGCAATGGACAACACCGTGCTGGTTCCATTTCCGAAGGCAGACAGAAGGCAAGGCGGCATCGCCGCTGAGATCGCATTGCAGTCACCGCAGCGACGCGCGCTCGCGCAGCGCGCACTGGAGCTTGAGGAATCACAGTCAAGGCAAGGCAGGTAAGGCATGGAGCGAGTCGGCATCTACATCATCGGCGCGCGCGGCAACGTGGCGGTTACTGCCATAACGGGCGCGCTGGCAATCTCACGCGGTTTGGCGCCTGCCACAGGCATGGTCACGGATGGCCCGGAGTTTCGCGGTTTGCCGCTGCCGGGCGTGCAGGACTTTGTCTTTGGCGGCGCAGACGTGGTCGCCAAGCCGCTACAGGAAAAGGCGGCAGAACTTGCCGACGCGGGCGTGGTGCCCGCGCGAATGATCACGGCGGTTCAGCCAGAGCTTGCCGCGCTCGACAAGCAGATTGACACGGTGGAAGGTTTTGCTTTCGGTGCGGTACCCAAGGGTGGCTACCTGGCTGAACTGACGCGCATCGAGGAGCGGCTTGCCAGGTTCCGTAGTGACCATTCGCTTGACCGGGTCATCGTCGTCAACCTCAGCAGCACCGAACCCTACTTTGCCGAGACCGCGGACTTCGATACGTCGGAGCGGTTGCTTGAGGCCCTTGGCAAAGCCGGAGGCATGTTTACCACGGGCACCCTGCTGTCGGCGCTGGCGGCGCTGCGCCAGGGCTGTGCGTACGTGAACTTCACACCAAGCCAGGCCAGTGAGCTGCCGGCGCTGCGCAAGATCGCGCGGGAGTCACGGCTGCCGCACGCCGGCAAAGACGGCAAGACTGGCGAGACCCTGCTGAAGACCGTGCTGGGCCCAATGTTCATAGCTCGCAACCTGAAGGTGCTGAGCTGGGTAGGAAACAACTTTCTCGGTAACAACGACGGCGCCGTGCTGGACGCGCCGGCAAGCAAGGACAGCAAGCTGCGCCAGAAGGACACCGCGCTGCGCGAGATGCTTGGTGGCGCCTTTGTGCGCACCGACATCCAGTACGTGCCAAGCCTCGGCGACTGGAAAACCGCGTGGGACCTTGTGCACTTCGAGGGTTTCCTCGGCACGCGCATGTCGCTGCAGTTCACGTGGCAGGGCTGCGACAGCGCGCTGGCGGCCCCGCTGGTGCTTGACCTGGTGCGGCTGACAACACTGGCATGGTCGCGAGGCGAAAGCGGCATGCTTGCGCAACTCGCGCCGTTCTTCAAGAACCCGCTGGACGGCCACACCCACGACTTCGCGCAGCAGATGGCAGGATTGTACGGCTGGCTTGACACGGTGCGGGCCGAGCATTCCCGCGAGCGCAGGTAGCCCAACTTGCGGGCTGGCAAAGTTCGCCTGATCTGTTTACCCTTTGGGTCGTTCAAGAGACGACTCATGTCCGCCGACGCAAAAAAGGTTGAGGCTTACGGCTGGGGGCGCCCGCTCGAGATTTTAGCGGAGCAGCCGGCACGTATCCGCGCCGGGCTGGCACAGGCGCTGGATTTCACGTTTGCCCGGTCAACCGTCGGCGACGCTCTGAAGGAGTCGGCTGAGCTGATCGACACGGATCGCAAGGGCATCGCCGCGAGGCTTAACGGGTGGCGCTCGTTCGTGCCGGGGCGCAGCGTGACCTGGGCTGAGGTGATAGACCGCCTTACCAACGCGTTTGGCGCGCCGGCGCAGGTCGGCAACGCCATCGACCAGCGCGAGAAGCAACTGCAGAAGCTGTTTCACGACAAGGGTCTGCCGCGGGGCGCCGTGGTGTTTTCATTCGCGGACGCCGTGGACGACAGCCACACCATCAAGGGCGAGTGGCGTCGCCGCTTGTTTGACCCCGTGCGCATCGTGATGCAGACGCTCACCGGCTTGGCCGCGCTGTACACAGCCGATTCCGCGCCGGCAGTGAACTGCGTGTACGCGATTCTCGAAATGCTGCACCCGGCAGAAGTGCAGGCACCCTTCAACGCGCTGCCCGAGAAGTTGTAGTTCCGGCTACAGACCCAGCAGCGCCTTGCACTCGGCGATGCTTTTGGCGACGTGTTCGTTGCTGGTGTCGAGCAGCTTCTTCTCGGCGTCGTTAAGCTTCAGCTCAAGGATCTTCTCAACGCCGTTCTTGCCCAGCACGCATGGCACGCCCTGCCAGGAGCCGTTCAAGCCGTACTCGCCTTCCAGCAGCACGCAGCACGGCAGCACGCGGCGCTGGTCGCGCACGATGCTTTCCACCATCGCCACCACGCTGCTGCCCGGCGCGTAGTAGGCGCTGCCGGTCTTGAGCAGGTTGACAATTTCGGCCCCGCCGCTTTGCGTGCGTTTGTTGATGGCTTCG
>CAZZBH010000042.1:0-28437 GCA_964652605.1 uncultured Planctomycetaceae bacterium | reverse complement strand
CGTGCGCAGGATCTGCAGGCGCTTGTCTTCCTTGCGCTCGCGATCCTCTTCATAGTACATGTTCACGCTGGCTTCGGCGTCGCGCTTGAACAGCCTTGCGCGCCGATGCCACGGAAACTCGTGCAGAATCGTCTCGTAGCACTTGACTGCCAGCTCCCACAGGCCTTCGTCTTCGTACAGGGTGCCAAGGTTGATCAGCACGTCTGCGGCTACCGGCGGGCGCTGCGAGATGGCTTCATAGGCGCGGCGTGCAGCGTCGTCGTCGCCGGCTGATTGCGCCACCAGCGCGTAAACGAATGCAACGTGGCGATCGTGTCCGTGCTGCTCGTACAGCGGCAGAACCGCATCCATCGCCTCCTGCAGGCGGCCGTCGCGCAGCATGATCTCGATGTGCGCGGCCTGCACCGCCGGTGTGTCTTCCTTGATGCCCTTGAGAACCTTCTCGGCCTCGTCAAGCTTGCCCTGCATCACCAGTGCCCGGAACAGCGGCAGGCCGACCTCAAGGGTCTTGCCGCTCTTCCACTCCGCGGCCAGCAGCTCTTCGGCGCGCGGGTAGAAGCCGGCATCGACCAGCGTCCGGGCATAGAAGTACTTGCCCCACGACGCGCTGGCCTCGGTCTCAAGCACCTTAAGTGCGCGGCTGGTATCGCCCAGCAGGTACAGAAGCACACCCTGGCGTTCGCGCGTGGCGTTCCAGCCGACGAGCGCGTTCTCTGCCTGTTTCTTCATGACCGGGTCGCGAAGAATCTGGTCACGAAGCTCCAGCATTGTCTTGATGTCAGGGCTTTTTGTTTCGGTGATCGCGGAAAGAAAATCTGCGGCAATCGCGGTGGGCATTCACGACTCCAATGAGCGCGGCCCCGCCACTGACGTGACGAGGCTCGAAATCCAAGGCAAAAGAAAATAGAAACGTTGCTTCTCCTGTCAACGGGAGGATTTAGGTGTTTCAACCCGTCTTGCAAGCGCCAGGCTGTCAGCACTCACCAGATTTAGCGGTCCGCCTGGTTCATTCCTTGGCCAGTTTGTAACTGCTATTGCTGGCCCAGGCCCGGATCACGCCGCCGCCCTGCGGCTGTCCCTGCCACGCGGCGATCAGTTCGTTGTCGTCCAAGGCCAGTGCCGGAAAGCGGTTGGACGCCGGCTGCGTGTTGCCCTGGCTGAGGTCGTGGGGGTCGCCCACATAGTTGCCACCGTTGTCCTGGCTGGCGTGCAGCATGATGTTGCCGCCCGTGCCGCCGCCGTCGCACCATGCGACCGCCACGGTGTACTTGTCCTCGCCCCGGTGGAACGCCGCGATGGCGGGGTCGCGAATGCCGCCGGTCTGGCTGCTGGCAAGCTGTCCCGGCAGCGCCATGCTGTAGCCGCTGCGGGTGTAGGTGACGTACATGCCGCGCTCGCCCTGCGTATCCTGGCCGACGAAGGCAAGAAACAACTCGCCGTCGTTGCCGCCCGCCAGGCGCGGAAAGGTCATATCGACGCTACCGCTGACGGCAAACGCCGTGCCGGGCGGCGAGCCGAAATTGGCGCCGTTGTCGTCGCTGCGCAAAAGGCGGATGTTGCGCGCTGTACCGTTGGGTTCGGCCCAGGCCACGTAAACCCGGTCGCCGGCGTCGCAGGCGATGTCCGGCATCTCGGCTGGCTGATTGCCGGAGGCCTTGGGCAGCACCACCGGCGCCAGAAACACCGAGCCCTGCGTGCGCCGGTAATACACGCTGATGGTGGGGGTGGGGGGCGGCGTTGAGCCTTCCCACACCGCGTGCACGCGGTTGCTTGAATCCACGTGCACACGCGGGTTTGCTTCGTCTTCCACGCTGCTGGAAAGGTTGCTGGCCGGCGAGATTGTCCCGCTGCTGTTGATGGTGGCGTACAGGATCTCGCGGTTGGGAGAGGTCCCTTCTTCCCAGACAATGTGCAGCGTACCGTTGCCGTCCAGGTACACATCGGCGCGCCGACTGTCGCCCGCAGACGCTGGATGCACCGGCGCGGGCGCCGAAAAATTGCCGCCGCCTACGCGGGATACATAGAACAGGTCATGGTCGCCGTTGCCGTCATTCTGGCTGTACACCATGTGCAGCCGCGTGCCGTCATAGGCGACGGCGGGCTCAATGGCTGGATCGGTGGGGTTGGCTGGCTCGGCCACTGCCACGCCGATCGTGACCTCAATGGGGTCGAGTTCAGGCTCGTCGTCTTCGGGGCCGGGACAGCCGGCAAGCATCATTGAGGACAGCACAAGAAGCGGTAGAAGGCGGTTCATGGTCGTCAGACAGGCAGGGGAACGCGGGGTCACTGCGGGCGCTATTCCTTCTCGTACACGCCCTTGTCGCGCCGCACGAGCTTGGTGAACCCAAGCTCCTTGAGACGGCTTGGGGCCATTCTATCGACGGTACCTGAAACGCGCGAGATGAGGCGCTCGACGGGATGATCGCAAATGGGGCATTGGGCGAGTGGGTCGTCGGCCATCTTTTGAAAGACTTCGAAGACGTGCTCGCAGGTCTCGCCGACGTCGTTGGTGTGCCGATATTCATAGATTGGCATATGTCAAGTTTTCTTACACGAGGCCAAGAAACGTGACATCCGGCGTGTCGATGCCGGGTGGGCAGACGGGCCCGCGACCGCTACACATCGGCCCTTCGGGCCATCTAAACGATATGGCATATCCTGTGCGTAAGCGCAAGCATGCGTTACGTGGCAGGGTAGCCCCCAGCCGGGGGCATTTTGGATCTCAGGAGAACATACATGCGCAAGAGCATCTTTCTGATGGTGTTGAGTCTGGTGGCGGTGCTGGCCGTCGCGTGCGGCGGTGGCAACGCAGCCAACAACAAGGCAAACGGCGCCGGCGGTAACGGCGGCGACACGGCCAACGGCGGCGACGCCAACGGCGGCGGCAGCTCCGCTGACGCGTGGGCGCTGTACAAGAAGGAAGGCCGCAGCTGGATGCTCAAGAGCACCAGCAAGACCGGCGACATGGACCCGCAAGTCAGCTTCATGAAGTACGAGATCGTGTCGGTTGCCGACGACCACGCGATGCAGAAGTTGACCATGCTGGACGCCGAAAAGAAGCCAAACGAGTACGTCCCTGCATCAGAGACCAAGATTGAGTTCAAGACCGCTGAAACCGGTGAGACCGGCGATGCGCCGAAGGTCGAGCAGAAGGAAGAGTCGATCGAAGTTGCTGGCAAGAAGTGGGACGCGATTGTGACCGAAACGGAAGCGAGCGGCATGAAGACCAAGAGCTGGACCTCGAAGGAGTTCCCGGGCCTTCTGCTGAAGAGCGAGACCACCGGCGAAACCGGCGGCATGAAGATGAACAGCACGATGGAATTGGTTGAGTGGAACGAGTAATTGACTTCACCAATCGCAATGAAAAGCGGGCGCCTTCGGGCGCCCGTTCTTGTTTGCTTCAGAACGTGAGTCTGGACACAGGTTCGCTGACAAGCTGAAATGCCGGGCCGTTTTAGCGATCCGGTGCAGCACTAACCTGGAGGCTTTATGCAAACCCGATGGATGGCAAGTCTGCTCCTTGTCCCGCTTTTTCTGATTTCGTTGGCTGGCCATCACTCTGCGCTTGGCCCTGATGGCGATCAGGCCCCTGAGCCTGAGCGCAAGGCCAGCAAGCTCGATCAGCGCGCCGAAGGCGCATCGATGCTGTCAAGCATGCGCAATCGCGCGCGCGTGAGTTACGCGAAGTATGCCGAGCCAGCCCAGACGCTCTCTGGCGAAGGCGCAAAGGGCTGCGACGTGCCGGAAGCCGAGCGCACGGGCAATCACGGTGCAGTGCACGACAAGATTTACACGACAACGGACGGCTCACCGGCTCTGGTATTCGAGTGCAAGGGTGATGGCGGGTTCGGCATTCTTGTCTTCGAGTGGGAAACCGGCAAGAGCAAGACCTCGTGGTACGACAGCATGGACCAACTAAAGAAGGCCCACATGGGAGCCAAGCCGGACAAGGATGCAGAAGCAGGCGACGGCAAGGCCGGCGAAGCCAAGGAGGCACCGGCCGCTGATGACGTGTGGGCCTTGTACAAGAAGAAGGGCCGTAGCTGGATGCACAAGTCCAGCAGCCTAATCGGCGAAATGGATGAGATCGTCAGTTACATAAAGTACGAGATTACCGAGGTGACCGACAAGTACGCGATGCTGAAGACGACCCTGATGGACGCGGAAAAGAAGACGTACGAGTACGCACCACCGCAAGAAACGAAGATCAAGTTCAACTCAGCCGAACCGGTCGAAGGAACCGACGCACCGAAGGTCGAGCACAAAGAAGAGTCTATCGAGATTGCAGGCAAGAAGTGGGACGCGCTCGTGACAGAGATGGAAGTGAACGGCATGAAAACCAGGACCTGGATGTCGAAGAAGTTCCCTGGCCTGATCCTGAAAGTGGAAACCACAGGCGAGTCCGGTGGCATGAAGATGAACACTAAGGTGGATCTGGTTGAGTGGAACGAGTAGCCCAACCCGGCCGACAGACGGGCGCCTTTGGGCGCCCGTTTTCTTTCTTTGTGTGTGCCCTGTCAGCCGCTACGCTGTGTAGGGCACGATCGGGAGCCTTCTATGACCATGAGAACCCTGCAAGCCGGCTTACTGCTGGCGCTGGCTGTGTCGCTTGGCTTTGCCCAGGACGCGCCGGAAGCGCCCGCGGCGACGGCGATCAAGCCGCTGGAGTTGTACCGGGTGCAGGGCCGCGCGTGGTCGCATCGCATTGTCGAATGGAAGCGCGGCAGCCCCGTCCGCATCAAACTTGAAACCGGCAAGGTCACCGAATCAAACGCCGAAACCGCCGACTACGAAACGGACTACGTATTGCGCGGCGGAGGCGAGTCAGGCGGCGCATCTCGCCGCATCTACTTTGAGCATGAATTGAAAGGCGATGCCAAGGCTTGGGCAGACGATGCACTGCCCGAAGAATCGCTGGAGTTGAGCTTCGGTCGATTCGTCTGCCGCCGTCACGTGACTGAAAGCGACGGCGTGCGAACGACGACCTGGGTCAGCGCGGAGTTTCATCCCTTGATCGTAAAGCAGGTCAAGCTGGGCGCAGACACCTGCGAGATACGGACCCTGACATCGTTCGACAGCCAGGCGATCGACCCGTGGGCGTTGTACCGCGTAGCCGGCCGCAGTTGGACATTGCGCAGCACGATGAACATCCAGGGCATTGATCCCATGGTGTCGTTTAGCCGCACGACCGTAACCAGCGTGAACGAGCACAAGGCAACCCTTAGCATGGAGATGTTGGACGAGGACAGAAAGCCCATGGAAGGGCTGGATGCAACCAGTTACGACGTCTCGTTCACTGAGCACGACGACGACGCGCCGGTGGTGTCTCCGGACTTCCAGACAACTCGCGAGCGCTGCAAGGTTGAGGCGGGCGCGTTCGGGTGTGTAAAGACTGTCATGCATGGAACGACAACCTGGGTTGCGGCCCACTGGCCGGGTTTGCTGGTCAAGATCGAGCATGAGAATCAGCTGACGGAGCTGGTCGAATTCGACCTTGGCCACGACTATCACCGCCTTTACCGCAAAGTTGGCAACTACTGCGTGACCGGCGGCAGCGCAGGTGCCATTGGCGACCCCGAAGACACCACGTCGCGCACCGAAGTTGTCGCCATCGAAGACGGCAAAGCCACAATCCGCACCAGCATCATCGACGCCGAGGGCAAACAGCAGGCTCAGTTTGAACAGGAGATGAAACTACTCAGCAGCGACAAGCCGCTGCTGGCGTACGAATCCCAGGTCGAGGAGACCGTCACGGTTCCGGCTGGCACCTTTCGGTGCATACGCTCCGACATGAAGACGCTTGGCATGGTGATCTGGACCCACCATGGCGTTGTTGTGAAGTCAGAGTCAGAGCAGAACGGCGAAACGAACATTCAGGTGTTGCTGGAATTGAACATGCAGTAGGCGGCGCGCCGGCCGTGCGCTACACTGGTGGGGGCCTTGGAGGAGGATCCATGCGTACTTTCCTGAATGCAGCGGTGTTGCTGTGTGCACTGGCTGTGCTGGCGATGCACTCGGCGGACATTTGCGCCGAGCCAATGGACTGGAAGAACGGCTGGAACACCTGGAAGACCAGCCACAAGGGCGACTGGGTGGAGTACGGCAGTGAGTTCTTCTCGACCCGATATGAGGTGACCGGCGTCGATGCCGGTCCCAAGATCAGCTACATCTTCAAGAATTTCGACGCGAGCGGGAAAGAAATTTCCAGTAAACAGTACACGAACAAGGACTGGAGCTCGATCAAGCTGAATGGGAAGCTGCCCTACAAGCTTGAGGTTACCTGGACGACTTCGCAGTTCACGCTCGGCGGCACCAAGCTTGAGTGCGATGTGGCCTCGTGGGTCTCCGGCCAGACGGCGCAGTCTGTGTGGTACAGCAAAGACGTGCCATGCGGCGGCGTTGTGCGCCAGACCACGAACGGCCGCGACATCGTGTGGCTGACCGGCTTTGAATCCAAGCGGCCGGATGCGGAAGCGAAGTCGTCCGCCGTGCCGGCCAAGCTGCCGCGCTTTTACCAGACCGTCGGCAACTCAGCGGTTTACAGAATCAGCAGCGGCGACACGACCGCGTGGCAGTTGCACACGGTCAAGTCAATTGCCGCGGACCACGCCGTGTACACCACAGTGGATTGCGACAAGGACGGAAAACCGCTCGAGGGCAAGGAGCCCGCGGAGCACAAACTGCTTGAGTCGGCTTGGAAGAAAGACCACTCCGAGGCTGCGCAGATCGTTGCGGAGCTCGAAGTCGCGGCCGGCACGTACAAAGACTGTTCCGTGTTCCGATACAAGTCCGGTGAGACCGACGTTGAATCATTCGTCGGAGGCGGGTTGATCCTCAAGTCCGTCCGCACAACCGGCGAAACCAGCGTTGTGATGGAGCTGGCGAAGGTCGAGACGAAGTAGGCCGTGTTACTCAAACTGAAAAGGCAGCCGCATAGCTCGGCTGCCTTTTGACTTTGTCGGCGTGATCAGCCTTCCTTCTCAACGCGCTGCAGTTCCTGCGGGAAGCCCAGTGCTAGAGCCGTGCGCAGCTTGTCGCGGCGTGCCTTCCAGCTGGCCTTGGCTTCTTCTCGGCTTTCGGCGGCTTCCTGTTTGCGCGCACAAAGGTAAGCGCGCCCGATGCTGTAACCTTCGCGCGTGCCCTGCGTCCACCACGAATAATAGCCCGCCTTGATGTATGCGTCGTAGGCTTTGGAAAAGTCGCCCGCCTCATAGCGGATGTCGCCCAGTGCGGGCCAAGCCACCGACAGCGCAATCTCGTCATCGAGCGTGGTGTTGTCTTCAAACTTCTCATCCGCGATGACGGCCGCAAGCAGCGTCCGCGCGGCAGCTTCCGCGCCCTCCTTCTGCGCTGTGGCCCAGCCTTCCCAGGCCTGCGCGAGGTATTCGCCGGCTTTGTAGCGGTCGCGGCCGGCTTGCGCGCGGGCGGCTTGGAATGCCGTAATGGCGTCGTTAATCTTGCCCTCGTTCAACTCAAACTGGCCAAGCAGCTGATTGCCTTCGCGCACCAGGGCGGCGTCGGCGGCGATCATGGCTTTCAGCGTCGCGCGGGCATCGGCGGTGCGTTTTGCACGCTGCTGCAGCTCTGCCTGAGTGGCGTAGATTTCGCGCGCAAAAAAGCCCGCCTTGTAGGCGCGAAGGTAGTTCTGCAACTCCGTGATAGCCGCCGCAATGTTGCCCGCCGAGCCGTTGGACTCGTTAGCCAATGAACGCGCGCGCCAGTAAGCGGCTTCTTCTTTGTCCAGCGCGTTGCCCGTCGAGGCGATGCGCGCCAATGACTCACGTGCCGCGGCGGGATCTGCGGCAAGGTTCTCGATGGCGCGCGACAACTCATTGCTCATGCCCGGCGCAGTGCGATTGATCGTGACCACGTCGATTGCGGGCACTGTCTGTGCCCGGCCGCCTTCCCCGCGATACTCTACGCGCGATGCAGACCAGGCTGTTATGGTGACGTTTTCGATCAGGGCCTGCTCGCGGCTTTGGCCTGTCGATTTGATGTAGATAATGCTGTCGGCAAACAGCGCGCCGGACAGCAGGACTGCCAGCGCCATCACTGCGGGTAATGATCGACTCACTTCTTCCTCCGTGCCGGTTCATCTTGCCGGTCAAAAGCGGGCGGCGAGTGTGCACAAAACGCCTGCAAGCCGCAACCCGGCGTAATCCGTTCAAACGGATGCAAGGCGGCCGGGTTCATTGCAAAAGGGCGCGGATGTCGTCTCGCAGATTGCGGGCCGCGGTCTGTACCGCTTCGCGCCAGTGGGCCTCGCCATGGTCCTTCAGCGGGCCCGACGCGTAGGCGTGCATCACGCCGCGGCTTGAGTTGACGATTGCGCCAAACCCGTCGTCGCCAAGGCAAGCGCGCACAGCCTCAGCGTCGCCGCCCTGCGCGCCCCAGCCGGGCACCAGGAACAGTGTGCGTGGCATGCGCTGCCTTAGGTGTCGTGCGGCTGCGACGTGAGTAGCGCCGACCACCGCGCCGACAAGGCTGTAGCCGCACTGCCCGATGTCTTCGCTGCCCCAGGCGTCTATCCTGGCGGCGACTTCGTCCACCAGAGAGCCGCCCTGCTTAAGCTCCAGTTGTTGAAATTCGGCGCTGCCCGGATTGCTGGTGCGGGCCAGCACATAGATGCCTGCGGCGTTGTCGCGCGCGCGATCGATAAACGGCTTGACGCCATCGACGCCGAGGTACGGGTTGATGGTTGCGGCATCAACCTGGCACGACGGCAACGTCACCCCGCTGACTTCGCTGCTGCCGAACAGCGCCTGCGCGTAGGCCTCAGCGGTTGAGCCGATGTCGCCGCGCTTGACGTCTGCGATCACCAACAATCCCAGCTCGCGGGCGCGAGCGCACACCGCGGCGAAATCATTCCAGCCGCCAGGGCCCAAGGCCTCGAAGAATGCCGCCTGTGGCTTGACCGCGGGCACAAAGGGCGCGACCAGCTCAAGCACTTCCAGGCAAAACGCTCGCACAGCCGCGCGAACGCCGGCTGGCGTGCGCCCGTGCTCGGCAAACGCGTTGTTGTAGAACTCGGCGGGAACCCAGTCCGCGCGCGGATCAATGCCGGCGCAGACGGGTGCGCCCTTGTCGCGAATGGCTTGGCAAAGCCTGTCTGCGAAGTGTGCCACCTGTGTCTCCGGACGCGATTGTGGGCCAGCGTGGCGCAGCGCGGAAGTGGGGGAGAAAGGAAAGTAGTGGTGGTTGGAAGTGGGGATGGTGAAAAAGTCCAGCAAGGGAATTTTGTAGTCGGCGGAGTGGAAAATGTGTCAGTAAGTCCGCCATCGGCACTAGGTAGGCACGATACCTAGTATGCTTCAGATAGTTCGGCCATACATATGTGGTTCAATCAGCGCAAAGGTCTGTCAGTAAAGAATTTGCAGAAAACTCTAGGTTGGAATGGACAAGTGGGTGAAAGTGGGGTATTGTCCCTGAGTCGGAGGGGGCAATGGCCGAAACAGCAAAATTTTTCGGCCTCGCGACCTCGACCATGGACGCGAAGAACCGAGTTACGATCCCAGCCAAGTTCCGCAGCAAGCTACCTGCATCGAGCGACGGAAAGACCCTTCTCTACGTGATGATTGGCCCGGACTTCCGCCACCTGGCGGTGTTCGACCAGCAGAACGGCGAGCGAAGGATTGCAGAGCTTACCGGCAGCACAGGCTTGCCCGGCGAAGAGCAGCGCAGAAGGCAGCAACTGCTGGCATTCGTCGAGCAGGTTGAGCTGGACAAGCAGGGAAGGGTGCTGCTGCCGCGCGAACATGTCGGTTATGCCAACTTGAAAAGTGAGATCGTGGTAAGCGGCGCAGGGGATCACATGCAGTTTTACGATCCTGAAGAGGCGCGCGCCGTAGCGGCCCCGGTCAGCGTGGAGAAGCTGGACCCGCAGGCTGTGGCAAACATCTACAACAGCACGCTGCCCGAGCAGCGGTAGCGTGCTCCCGGATGGCCCGCGAGGGCCGTCTGGGGCGAAACACCGGCGCGAAAGCGCCCTGCGGGAAAGTCCGCAGCGCACACTGGCCGCGAAACCGCCAGTCGCCAGACATCCGGCGCTAGGGTGTCGCCAACACGGATTGCCGCGACGCGGCACAACAATTTCCGGCACGAAGTGGCGCCTTCGACGCGCTGGCGGTCGCTTCGTGCCCCATGGGGGATGCAATGCAAGATGCACGCAACACGCGCCAGGAAGATGACCCGCACGGCCTTTGCGCCATCACCGAGCTGATCGCGCATGGCACCGACGACGATTTCGACAACAAGGTCTCGGGGCGGTTGCCTGAGGTCAAGCGCTGCAAGGAACTGCTTGAGCGCGTGCGCGAGCTGCAGCCCGGGATAGAGTTCAGCCCGCATGTCATGCGCGTGATCCGTACCGCCGAAAGGCAGGAAAGCGCGCGGCTTCTGGAGGTCGCGTGAAAAGCCCGTGGCCGAACACCTTCCCGTCCTTGCCAGAGAAGTGGTCGAGGCCTTTCGAGCCCTCGAGCCTGGAGCGATTGTCGTGGACGGTACCTGCGGCTTTGGTGGACACAGTGCCGCCTTGCTCGATCGGTATCCGGATCTACGAATCCTCGGACTCGACCGCGACCCGCAGGCTGTGGAAGCTGCAGCTGGATATCTGCGACGATTCGGACGGCGTGCCATTGTCAGGCACAGCCGGTTCAGCGAGTGGGATGAACAGCTCCGCGAGATGGGGTTGGGACCAGCACAAGGTCTGCTCCTAGATCTCGGTGTATCGAGCTTTCAGCTGGATAGGGCCGAGCGCGGATTCAGTTTCAGGCACGGCGGGCCCATTGACATGCGCATGGACCCGACGAAAGGACACAGCGCCAGCCAATTCCTGGAGGGTGCGCCGGAAGACGAAATTGCGCGCGTGATCTGGCAGTACGGCGAAGAGAGACATTCCCGCCGCATTGCCCGCGAGATCAAGCGCGCCCTCAGCGAGGGACGGTTGAGCACGACCAGCGACCTCGCGCAAGTCTGCCGGCGCGCCTACCCGGGCAAACAGCACAGGATTGACCCCGCCACCCGCACCTTTCAGGCGCTGCGCATTCACGTGAATGACGAACTGGGCGAGCTTGAGCGCGCATTGGCGGTGGTACCGGGCAACCTGGACCAGCGGGGCACAGTTGCCGTCATCTCGTTTCACTCTCTTGAGGATCGCATCGTCAAGCAGACCTATCGCGGTTGGCAACAGCAGGACCTGGGCAGAAGCCTCAAGCCCGCACCCGTAACCGCCGATCAATCAGAGCGCGATTCAAACCCGCGCGCCAGAAGCGCCAAGTTGCGAGTGTTCGCCTGGGGCGCGCCGGCGCAGGGGCCAGAAGGCGCTGACAAGTACAGAAGCAAACGACACAGGCGCAATCCGGAATGAACAGCGACGATCACTTCCGTGCCAGGAACAGCGCTGCAAAACCGGTGATTGCGTTTTTTATGGCGGGGTGCAGGCCATGAACCTGAAGACAGGCATCATTGCGATTCTTTTCTGCGTCGGCTTGGCCGCTGTGGTTGTGGGCCAGCGCGTCCAGGTGCGCAGCGTCGGATTTGAGGCGGCGCAGTACAGCCGCGAACTGCGCGACCTGCAGGAGCAGCACCGTGTGCTCAAGTCTGAACGCGCGCGCAAGGGTGACCCAACCGAGATGATCCGCCGCGTGCGCAGCGAGGGCATCAACCTTCTTCCGCCGGAAGACAACCTGCCAGACATTCCCGGCCGCCCGGCGCCGCCGCCTGAGGATGAGGTGCAACGTGGCTAAGGCACTTTTATGGATGTTCGGCGATCGAGGCCGTGCCACCTCGCCGCGTCGCGCGGCGGTGTGGGCGCTGGGCGCGGTCATCGTTGTCATGTTTGGGCTTACGGGCCGGCTCTACAGCCTGCAGGTGCTGCAACATGACGACTACATCGCGTTGCGCAACGCAAATTCGACACGCAGTGTGGCGCTGCCCGGCACACGCGGCAGCATTCTGACAGCCGATGGCGTCATGCTGGCGCAGACCACGTTTTCCGGCGCAAGCGTCGTCGTCAATCCGCGTGCCGTGCCCGCCGATGATCGCGTCAACGTGGCATTGCTGTTGTGTGACATCCTTGGTCGCGAAGGTGACGCCGCCCAGCGGTTGGCGATGGAACTATACGCGCGGCGCGACAAGTACTACTACTGCGTTCAATACGAGACGCCGCCAGCGCTGGTCGAGCGCGTGCAGGATGCAATGCGCGACGGTTTGCTGCCCGGGGTCGAGATTCGCGACATCGAGGAGCGGCGCTACCCGCTTGGCAATTTTGCCTCTCAGATTGTCGGCTTTGTGGGCCGCGACATGCACGGTCTGGAAGGGGCAGAGCGCGCCCTGGAAAGCTGGCTTGCCGGCGTGGTGGGCAAACGCATCACGATGGTCGATGCGCTGGGCCGGCCGCTGGAGGGCATGAACGATGAAATCGTAGCCGCCGTGGACGGGGCGAAGGTCGAGCTGACGATCAACAGCGGCATCCAGGCGATTGTCGAAGACGAGCTGGAGCTGTGCGTAGAACGCTGGGACCCCGTCAGCGCGACCATCGTCGTGATGGAAACCCGCACCGGCGCGCTGCTGGGCATCGCGAACTACCCCAGCTTTGACCCCAACGACCCGGGCGTCGATCCTGCCAGCCGCAAAAACATCGCCATCACCGACGCGTTTGAGCCGGGCAGCATGCTCAAGCCGATGATTTATGCGCGGGCAATCGAGAGGGGGCTGATCACGCCGGACAGCCTGATCCCCTACGACGTAGAATTGAGGATTCCTGGCCGCCGAAAAATGGTGACGGATTCAGGCCACGAGATCGTTCCCGAAAAGCGCGTGCTGCGCAACGGGCGCGAGCATGTCACTGTGCGCGATGCCATCATTCATTCCAGCAATACCTGCGCAGCGCGCGTGGCGATGATGCTTGGCATCGACGAAACGTATGACGCCGTCACGGGCGTCGGGTTTGGGCGCCGCACCGGGTTTGATCTGGGCGGGCCGCGCTTTGGCGAAAGCGCGGGCATCATCCGCAAGAAGTCCGATTGGACTGAGGCGAACTCATTGGTGTCGGTCAGCATGGGCTACGAGATCCAGGTGTCGCCCTTGCAGATGCTGAACTGCTTCAACGCGCTGGCCAATGGCGGCAGCGTTTACCAGCCTTACGTCATCCGGCGCGTAACCGGCAGCGACGGCAAAGTACTGCACGAAGCGGCGCCCAAGAAACTGCTGGATTGCTGGATGAGCGCAGAAACGGCACGCGCACTGCGGCCCTGCCTGGCCGACGTCGTGAACGACGGCACTGCCCGCAACGCACGCCTAAAGCAGTTCCAGGTCGCAGGCAAGACCGGCACTGCGCACAAGGTTGAGAATGGTCAGTACACCGAAAACAAGATCTGCAGCTTTGTCGGGTTTGCACCGGCCGATGACCCGCGGATCAGCATCATCGTCGTGGTCAACGAAGCGCGCGCCCGCAATGTCAACCAGTACGGATACCGCATCCGACACTACGGCGGCACGGTGGCCGCCCCGACTGTCGCCCGTGTGGTGCTGCGCGCACTGAAGCACATGGAAGTACCAGAAGCAGCACCCGAACAGGAGTAGTAGCGATGCGCCTGCAATCCCTCTTTCAGGCACTGGTTGAACTTGATTCGGGCGTGCGGCTGCTGTTCCCGCAACGCCTCGAAGTCACTGGCGCAACCGACGACAGCCGCGCGGTCAAGCCGGGCAACCTGTTCGCCGCGCTGCCCGGCACCAAAGCGAACGGGTCTGAGTATATCAAGCCGGCACTTGAGGCCGGCGCAGCCGCGCTGCTGCTTTCGCACGAGCGCAAGGAGTATCGGCTGGTACCGCAGATTGTCAGTGCAGACCCGCGCCGAACGCTGGGCCATTTGGCAAGCATTCTGAACGGCCAGCCAAGCCGGCACATGAAGGTCATCGGCATCACGGGCACAAACGGCAAGACGACCAGCGCGTTCTTGCTGCGCGAAATTCTTGAGGCGTGCGGCATGCCGTGCGGCCTGATGGGCACTGTCTGGAACATCGTGGGCAGCGAGCGCCGCACTGCGAAACTGACTACACCCGGCGCGCCGGAAGTTCACCGAATGCTGGCCGAAATGCGCGCGCACGGCCAGACCGCCTGTGTTATGGAGGTAAGCAGCCACGCGCTTGCGCAGGAGCGCGTAGCGGGGGTTCACTTCGCCGGCGCAATCTTTACCAACCTGACGCGCGACCATCTGGATTTTCACGGCGACTTCGCCGCTTACTTTGATGCCAAGGCGCGCCTTTTTGAGGCGCTGGATGCCGGCCTTGCGTACGGCATCGTCAACCTCGACAGCGACTACGGCGCGCGCATGGCCGAGCGTTCACGGGGCATCACCTTAGGCGTCGGCGCGCGCGATGGTGCCGAGATGCGCATTGAGCAGGTGCAGATTGGCCTGGAGGGCCTGCGGTTCGGCCTGCGCTGGAATGGCCGCGCGGCAGCATTCACCAGCCCGCTCACCGGGCGCTACAACGTTGAGAATGTCGCGGGCGCTGTCGCAATGGCACTGGCGCAGGGCCTGCCGGTTAAGCCGATCCAGTCAGCGGTTGAGCAGTTTCAGGGCGCTCCGGGCCGGCTTGAGCGTGTGCCGTTCGAGCACCCCGCGCCTACGGTGTTCGTGGACTACGCGCACACGCCCGACGCGATGGAAAACGTGCTGGCCACACTGCGGCAGGTGTGCTCCGGCCGGCGCCTCGTATGTGTGTTCGGGTGCGGTGGTGACCGAGACCGCAGCAAGCGGCCGCGCATGGGTGCAATCGGCGCCGAATATGCAGACCGCCCGATCGTGACCAGTGACAACCCGCGCAGCGAAGACCCGGGCGCAATCATTGACGAGATTCTCTCGGGCGTGCCGCCGCAGCGCCGCCCGGTGGAGACGTACCTGGACCGCCGCGAAGCAATCCAGCGCGCGATAGCCGGGGCCACGCCGGATGACGTCGTGGTCATCGTCGGCAAGGGACATGAGAACTACCAGATTTTCTCAGACCGCACCGTGCACTTTGACGACAAGGAAGAGGCCCGCGCTGCTCTGGAAACGTTCTGGGGCGTCGGCAGCGGTCGCAGGGCTCTGGCAGTCTAGACGCCAGTGTGTTGCCAACTGTCAAGGAAACGCATGTCTGGGTTCACGGTCCGGGACGTGAAGCTTGCCGTCGGCGGCCTGTGGGTTCGCAGGCCAGTCGGGACCGATGGCGCGCAAAGCGACGACAGCTCGCGCACTCCGCCCATCGCGGTCGGCCAGGTGTGCACCGACACACGCCGTCTTGTTCCCGGTGATCTGTTTCTCGCACTCAAGGGCCCGCGCCATGACGGCGCTGACCATCTTACGCAGGCGCAGGACGGTGGCGCGTGCGCACTGGTGACTTCACGGTTGCCGTCCGGGTTTGTGCCCCGCGTTCCGACCATTTTCGTGGACGACACGCTTGATGCACTCGGCCGCCTCGCGCGCTGGCATCGCGATCAGCAGCCGGCTTGCGTGATCGGCATCGGCGGCAGCAACGGCAAAACGACTACGCGTGAACTTGCAGGTGCGGTTCTGCGCTCGCGCTTTTCGGTGTTGAGCAACGAGGCAAACGAGAACAACCGCATCGGCGTGCCGCAGACGCTGCTGCGCCTGAACCACAGACACCAGTTCGCAGTGATCGAACTTGGCACGAGCGAGCCTGGCGAAATTTCCGCGCTGACCAGCATCGCGCGGCCGCAATGCGCCGTCCTGACCAGCATCAGCGAAGAACACCTTCAAGGCCTTGGCGACCTGCAAGGCGTGATTCGCGAAGAAGGCGATCTGATTGCTGCGTTGCCGCGGGACGGCATAGCAATCGTGAACTTTGACGATGCCCGCTGTGTTCAAGCGGCTGCGCGTGCATCCTGCCGCGTGGTCAGTTACGGCACGGATGAGCGCTGCGAGATCCGGGCGCAGGAGATCCGTAGCAACCGCTTTGGCACGCATTTTCTGCTTAATGGTCGCGATGAGTTTCGCATCGGCTTGCTGGGACGCCACAACGTGCTGAACGCGCTTGCCGCAATTGCCGTGGGGTGGGTCAGCGGCGTGAACATGCATGATGTGCAGGTCGCCTTGCGACGCGTGTCTCCGGTAAGCAGACGCCTGGAGTGCAAAGAGTTCGGCGAGGTTGCCGTGCTTGATGACACCTACAACGCGAACCCTGCCAGCACAGTTGCCGCGCTGCGCGTGCTGAGTAATTTCCCGTGCAATGGTCAGCGCATTGCGGTGCTCGGCGACATGCTTGAGCTGGGAGCAGACGAAGAGCGCCTGCATCGCGAAGTGGCATGGGCCGGCACTCGCCACGCCGTGGACCTGGTGGTCGCAATCGGCCCGCGCATGCGCACACTGGCCGAAGTCTATGAAGAGCACTTTCTCGATACCGGGCGCGGTGCCGTCTGGCGTTTTGACAGCGCAGACGAAGCCATTCCGTTTCTGCTTGATGAGCTTCGCAACGGCGACGTCATGCTGGTCAAGGGCAGCAACGGCATGAACCTCAAGCGCATAGTCGATGCCGTGCGCGAAGGGCGCGGGCATCAGGCCACGCAGTCACTGCGGCCAACGTCGCGCGAAAGGCCCGTCGGCGACCCGCTGCCCGAGTACATCAGCGCAAGAAAGCCCGCAGCCTAGGAGTTTCATGCCCGCCGAGACTGGCAACTGGATTGTTGAAAGCGGATTGCCGGCTCTGATCGGCACGTTGCTGGGTGTATTCGCGCTAGGTGCCGTGCTCAGCGTGGTCGGTGGGCGATTGCTCATACCGTGGCTGGTGCGGCGCAAACTCAACGATGGCGAGCCGCGCAAAGCCAGCGAGTACCTGGCGCTTCTTCACGCGGACAAGCGCAACACTCCAACCATGGGCGGGGCGTTTCTGGTCCCGGCTGTGCTGGTGGCCTCGCTGGCGGGTGGCGTGGCCCTTTGGCTGCAAGGTGTGGAAGCCCTGCCTGTCTTCGGGGCGCTGGGAATTGCCTGGTGCGTCGCGTTGGCAAGCGCCGGGCTGGGAATGTACGACGACTATTGCAAGCTCACGCGTCGCGGCAAAGACGGCATCAGCGCGCGTGACAAGCTGCTGGCCCAATGCGTGATCGCCGGTGTTGCCTGCGTTGCGGCGACAATGTTGCTTGGCATTGAGGGCCGGGTACTTTTTCTGCCGTTTGCGCGGCTTGACATCGGTTGGCTGATCGTGCCGCTGGGCATGCTGGTGATGGTTGGGGCAGGCAATGCCTACAACTTGACCGACGGCCTGGACGGCTTGGCTGGCGGCACGGGCGCGATAGCGTTCTACGCGTTGGGCGGTGCGGCGGCGCTGTTTGCGATCTTCGGCGAAACCGACCCGTCGCTGTCATGGACCGTGGCCGCCATGGGGATGGCTGCATCCGGCGCGCTGCTTGGCTTTTTGTACTGGAACAGGCACCCCGCGCGGGTGTTCATGGGCGATACCGGAAGCCTGGCGCTGGGCGCGATGCTGGGCCTGATGGCGGTGCTGGGCCGCATGGAGATGGTGCTGCTGGTCGCTGGCGGCGTATTCGTTGCAGAGGCTGCCTCGGTTATCCTGCAGGTAGGCTACTTCAAGGTGACCGGGGGACGCCGAATCTTTCGGTGTTCGCCGTTGCATCATCACTACCAGTTCGGCGGCCAGCACGAGACCCGCGTGACTCGCAATTTCTGGAAGGCTTCAATGCTGTGCGCGCTTGTTGCCCTGGCATTGCTGCCCACTACCGTCAAGCCGGCGGTCGAAGCGCCGGCGCCAACTACCGCCGCAGATCAGGCGGGCGCGAGAGATGCAGGCAGCGCGGTTGTGGAAAAGTAGCAGGCCTATCGCCGTGCACCCGGGCGCGGGACATACGGAAACGAGGGCGCGCTGCGGTCAAGGTCGATCCGCCACCGCCCGTCCACTTTGACCAGATACAGCGTGCCGTTCATTGATTCCGATTGCAGACTCTTGCCGGTTAGCGGGTTGTTCAGGCTGGCAATCACGTTCACGTCCACTTCGTACTCGGTCGCGCCGGGAGGTACGCTGAGCAGCGCCAGCGGCTGCAGGGATTCGATGGATGCCAGCGACGCCTGGCGCGGGATGGCTGCTTGCCAGGCTTCGCGCTCTTCGGGCGTCAGGTCGCATAGCGCGAGAAAGTCGTTCCAGTCGTGATCATTGAATTCGTCGCGCGCACGATCAATCAGCGCACGAACCTGCGCTTCTTCAGATTGCGCGCCCTCAAACACACCAAGCCACGCCAATACCAGCGATACCAGCAACAGCAGCAAAGCACCCGCAAGGATGTTGCGCACGAGCAGCTTGCGGCGTGCGTCCATCGCTTACTTGCCCAGTGCGGTGTAGGTGCCACCGGTGATTGAGGCCAGGTCGCGCAGCGTATAACTGTCCTGCCGGAGGCCGACGCCGACCGAGTTGATGGTGATGCGCGCAATGCGGTGTCGGTCAGTGACCTCCAGCTTCATTTCTTTCATAATGTCGTGGTAGCGCGTGGTCTGTTCATCGCGCGAAAGTTTCGCCCATCCCTGGCTGTCGCCGAAGTACTTGCCGTATGTCGCATAGCCGTCGGTGTACAGGAAAATCGTGTCGGGCAGCGCCTCATCGCGGTGGCCGCCCGTAGTAGTCTTGGCGGGGCGGCGGCGCGGTTTGCGCTTGTCCACTTCAACGCCGGCAAGCCGCTCGCTTAAGTCATAGGCTTCGTCCAGCGCGCCGAACACGTTGGTCAGCTTGTCGCCGGTCAGCGAGCGCAGCCAGGTGGTCACTTCGTTGACGTTTTCCGGTGTGGTAGGCACCAGCTCGTCCTTCCAAATAGTGATCTTCTGGGCGAACGCCATGATGGTGAAGCGGGTGCGCTCAGGGTCCATCACTTCCAGGCTGCGGATGATCTCCTCGCGTGCGAGGTCAAGCTTGTTGTTGATCTTGGTCCAGTCCAGCGGACGGCGTTTGTCCTTTTCGTCGCCCGGGCCTGAAGTAATCGACTTCTTCAGCTTTTCAAGCTCTTCGGGGCCGATCTTCTCGGTCATGGAAACCGAGGTGTCGATCAGGAAAACGTAGCGGTCTGAAAAGGTCTCGGTTTCAAAGACCTTGACGCGCGTACCCTGGTCGCCACCTTTGCGCTCGGGCAGGCCCTGGTCGCTGCGCTTGCGGTTCTTGTACCACTCGCTCCATTCATCCGGGTCAGTACCCAGCTTCTCGCCAGTAATCTTGCGCAGGGCATCGCGCAGGGACTGCCGCAGCTTGCCGGTCTCCTCAGCCAGCGCATTGATCAACGCCAGCACCACGGTGCCCTCGTTGTGCTTGGCAGCCGGGATCAGTGCCTGGATAGAAGCGTCGCGGATGCGCCAGCTTGGGTCGCGCAGGGTGACCATCAGGCGACCTTGCACTTCGTTGCTCTTTGTGTGATCGGCGAGATGCAGGATCGCGATGATTCGCATGTCGGTGTTGCCCTGCTGGTCCTTCGCGTAGTCCATCAGAAACTGCAGCGAGTCCGGGTTGCTTCCCGCGTGGCGTGCGATGGCGTCCACCATCGCCATCCGGACGCGCAGCGGCCACTTCTCAGCGTCGGTGATGTCGTTGTTTTCTGCGAACTTTAGCGTTTCTTCCGGGAAGGCCATGCGGCGGATGCAATCCAGCACCGCGTTTGCGATCTTGTACGCCTCGATCGGCCTCCCGCGGGCTTCGCGCGGAGCGGCGCGGTCGCCTCGTATTGCGTCCCAGGCACGGTCGCACTCGTCAAAGTAGCCCAGCAGCAGCACAGCCGACTGGTAATCCAGCACGCCTTCCAGGTCACGGATCGCCTGTACGGTCTCTTCGACCTGCTGTTTGTTCTTCAGTTCGGCGACGGCTTTGCCAAGGCCTTCCGCGATGGCCTTGCGGTCGGGCTTGTCCTGTGCGGTCACCGAAACAGTGGGCTGAACCGCCAGCGCAAACAGCACCAGCAGGGGCACGAGAATACGCATGGAACTCCTCCTCACTCATTGTAACGCAAAGCTGGCGTTTGGTCGCCGATGAAACCGGCTGGCCAGCCTACGTTCCGTCCTCATCTAAGTGGTCCCAAACAGGGCTTCGTTTCGCCAGAAATGCCTCGGGGCCTTCGCGCGCATCGCGCATCCGCATCAGACGGTCAAGGTAATTGCGTTCAAGGCCGCCAACGGCTGACTCGAACCTTTCGGCTTCGCCACTGCGGGTCAGCCTTACCGTTTCAGTCAGCGGTCCTCTGGGCAGCGCGGTGTAGCGGGCTGCCAGCTCGGCGATGGCCGTGTCCAGGTCCTCTGTCAGCTCAAACCCGGCGCCGCGTGCGGCAAGCTCGCGCGCCGTGAAGGCCCTGCCGGTCATCAACAGGTCGCGGGCAAGCCAGGCGGGCAGGCGCGACGGCATCAGCACGGTGGCAGCCGGCGGGTAGCAGCCAAGGCTGATCTCAGGCAGGCCCAGCCGGGAGTCCGGCGTCGCAATCAATTGATCACACGCCAGCGCAAGCTCAAAGGCGCCGCCAAGACAGTGGCCGCGCACGCAAGCGACCACAGGCACAGGGTGCCGCAGGACCGCGGCAATCAGCCTGTGGGCGGCGCGCAGCATGCGCTCACAACTTTCTCGCCCGAGGTGTTCACGCACGTCCGCCCCGACCGAAAAGTCGGGCAAAGCCGTCGAGATGATCACCGCGTTGTGGCGCTGCGAGAGCGCCATGTCCTCCATTGCGTCCGCCAGCGCGGTCTGTAGGTCTGATGTCAGAACATTGCGCGGCGGCGCATTAAGGCGCAGGATTGCAGTGCGGTTTACAGTCAAAGTATCAAACAAGTCAAAAACCTCAGGCCGGCAATGCGTTGGTGTCCTCTCCGCTGCTTGTTCGGAACTCAAGCGTCGGGCTCAAAGTAGCCTGAATCCGCCACCTCGCCGCCAGGGCCAAATCGGACCCACCACACAGAGGCATGCCCGCAACCTGTCGCAAGCACGCCAAGCCGCGCAAGCGCGCCGGGGATGTTGTTGCTGTGGGCCACGATAACCAGCGGTTCAGGCGGCTTGGCGACCTCGAAGCTGCGCAAAATGTGGTATCGCTCGTCCACCTTGGATGGCACGCCGATTTCAGCCCCGATCACCTCGGCGGTCTCCACGGCCCGGCGGTGGGGGGCGCAACGCAATTCGGCTGCGCCCCCGTGTGCCGCGATAAAACGCGCCGCCGCAAGCGCCTGCCTGCGGCCTTCTACAGTAAGGGGGCGGGCACTGTCTGGCCCCGGAAACTCCGAGACAGGCTCCGCATGTCGGATCAGGTACACTGTGGTCATGTCAGCGCCCAAGCGGCCCTTCAACTCTGCGGGGCAATCCATGCGGCAATCGGCCCCCGGATAGCCGATCAAGACATCATGGAGATAGCGGGCGTCGCGACAAGTTCGAAACCGTTGCAGGGACCGGCTTTCCGCCAATCCATGCAGCGCAAGTCGCAACAAGGTCAGAACTTGCGTGAGGGTTGCTGCACATTTTGCACCATGGTCTTACGTCCTAGTTTTCGCTAACCTGAGGGCGTGTTCAGGGTGTATTCTATCACCGGGCGTAGCGATCAATCGAGTAGCGGGCTGTGCAGGGTATGAGTGCAGACGATCAATTCCTGACCTATCTTGAGGACAAGAGTTACCTGTCCGCACTGGAGGCGGAGTCTCTGCGCTCAGAATTCAAGCGTCGTCGCGCCCAGGACAAGAACCTGACGCTGCTCACGCTGATTATCCACAAGGGCCACTTTACTCGCGAGCAAGCCCAGCAACTTCACGACGCCTACGCCCGCGGCGGCGGCGACGCGATGATTACGGTCGCAGAGGCCCCGCACTGGCGCAATGCTGTGGTTGCACGCCCGGTGCGCGACGACAGCGACGACATCGGTTTGAATACACTGGCGCCGGACGCTGAATGGACTGAAGAGGCCACCGCTCGCGCGCGCAGGAACACCGGCGCCCCCAAGATTACGGCGCGCGTAACCGACACCGTCACAGACCACAAGCCCACGGGCCCCGTCGCCAAACGCGACGACCAGAAGCCGACAACCAAGCGCCCTCCGGCACCCGACCCCAACCGGCGCACCGGTCGCAAGACCTCGAAGCTTGAGGACAGCCGGTCTGACCCGCAGGTGACACCCCTCAGCAAGAAAAAGGCGAACACCGGCAACCAGGCCGCCGGGTGGTCGCTGCACGACGACTCCGACGCCATTGGCGATGCCGACAAGGTCGTGCCCGCCGGGACGATGATCGCCGGCAGCCAGATGACCATCGCGCAGGTCCGCGAGCAGATGGAGCTTGGCGAAGGCGTCAAACTGATCAGCAACAAGATGGATTCGTCGCTGGCGCAGTACCAGCCGGACGCAGCCGCTGACCGCAAGCGCTACATCGTGCTGCGCGAGATCGCTCGCGGCGGCATGGGCAAGGTACTTGAGGTCGAGGACAGTGAGTTGCGCCGCAGCGTCGCACTGAAAGTGCTGCGCAAAGAGCTTCTGGGCCGACGCGATGTCGTCGAGCGCTTTCTTGAAGAAGCGCAGATCACCGGCCAGCTCGAACACCCGAACATCGTGCCCGTTCACGAAATGGGTGTTGACGGCGCGGGCAACCTGTACTTCACCATGAAGCTGGTCGAAGGCATGAGCCTGGCCGAGGTGCTGCTCAAGCTGCGGGAAGGTAATCGCGACGTGCAACGCGAATTCCCCATGATGAAGCTGCTGGACATCTTCCTGAAGATCTGTGAAGGCATGGCGTTCGCGCACAACCGCGGCGTCATTCACCGCGACCTCAAGCCCGCCAACGTCATGGTAGGAAAATTCGGCGAAGTGCAGGTCATGGACTGGGGCGTATCCAAAGTCGTTGGCCGCGAGTTCACGCACGAAGGCGACAGCGGCATCGTGATGACTGACCGGCTTGACAGCGGCTCAGTCCACACGGTGATGGGCAGCATTATCGGCACGCCGAGTTTCATGTCGCCCGAGCAGGCGCGGGGTGACCTGGATGCCATCGGCCCGGCCACGGATATCTTCAGTCTTGGCGTGATGCTGTATGAGATGCTGGCGTTGCGCTCGCCGTGGACCGGCAAGACGTCGGACGAGGTCCTTGAGCAGGTCCGCGAGATGACGCCGCTGCGCCCGACGCTGCGCAACCCGGAAATCGAAATCCCCGGCGAGCTGGAACGGCTGTGCCTCAAGTGTCTTGAGAAAGAGCCCGAAGACCGAGTTGAATCAGCCAAAGAGCTGGCGGAGAACATCCGTAACTTCATCGAAGGCCGCCGCATGGGCTCGGTGGAGTACTCGGTGATTCGCCTGGCCATCAAGTGGATGAGCAAGCACCGCAAAGAGGTGACGGGCGTTGCCGCGTCACTGTTGCTGGTTGTGGGCGGCATCCTGGGCACATTGTGGTACATGCACAACCTCGACCAGATTCGCATTGTCGGATTGAACGAGGAAGCAGAGATCGAGCTTTCGCACTGGGAGAAAGCAGTTTCCGAAGGCCGGTACGACGACGCCATGGGGCACGTGGACGAGGCGCGTGAGCGCTTCTACCAGGTGCTGGCAGTTGACGAAGAGGACGGCCGCGCGCAGCAGGGCCTGCAGAGTGTCCGCGACATCGTGGCAAAAATTCGCGCCGCGCGCTCAGCCACGCTGCAGGAAGAGCAGCGCGTG
Source organism: uncultured Planctomycetaceae bacterium (assembly GCA_964652605.1). Classification (GTDB taxonomy): domain Bacteria; phylum Planctomycetota; class UBA8742; order UBA2392; family UBA2392; genus JADJRK01. The sequence goes on along the minus strand of CAZZBH010000042.1, from coordinate 4,793 downwards.
CAGAGTGTGCGCAATCTGCTTGAGCGCGCATCGTCCCTGGCTGCCGAGGCGAAAAGCAACCCGCTGCGGCGCGAAGTCAGCTATCAGGAGAGCGTGCGGCTGGCGCAGTCTGTGCTTGACCTTGAGCCCGGCAATAGCGAAGCCACGCGCCAGATCGCCGAAGGCTGTGCCGAGCTTGTACCGCTGATGCTGGATACGCGACGCTACGGGTTGTGCGAGTACTATCTGGAGTTGTGGGAGCGCACAGGCCTGGACAGCGCGAACTACGAACGCATGCGCATGCGCTTCGTCAATCGCCGGTAAACAGGCGCCCGACTTCTGCCACATCCACGTTGCCACCGCTGATCACAACGCCCACGCGTTTGCCCGGAAACTTCAACCGATTAGAATGCAGCGCGGCGTAGGCCAGCGCGCCAGTCGGCTCAACCACGAGCTTCATCCGCTCCCACAAGAAGCGCACAGCCGCGATGATCGACGCGTCATCGACCGTGACCATATCGTCCACGTACTTCTGAATCAGCGGGAATGTCAGTTTGCCCAGCGAGGGCGTGCGCGCGCCGTCGGCAATCGTGTCGGGATGCGTGCACGTATGCAGCACGCCCGTCTTGAACGAGCGCGTGGCATCATCGGCGCCGGCGGGCTCAACGCCGATTACTTTGCACTCCGGGTGCAAAGCCTTGGTCGCAACGGCGCAGCCCGAAAGCAGGCCGCCCCCGCCGCACGGCACCAGCAGCACCTCAAGGCCCGGAACCTGCTCATGGAACTCCAGCGCCACAGTACCCTGGCCCGCAATGATGTCGGGATGGTCGTAGGGCGGGATGACGGTCAACCCGCGCTCAGCGGCGATCTTTGCGCCCAGCGCCTCGCGTTCGGTTTCATTGCGGTTGTAAAGCACGACCTCACCGCCGTACCCGCGCGTGGCTTCCAGCTTCACCCGCGGCGAGTCATCCGGCATCACAATCACGCTCGGCACGCCCAGCAGCCGCCCAGCCAAAGCAATCGCTTGCGCATGATTGCCCGAGCTGTAGGTCAGGACACCGGCTTTGCAGAGTGCGGGCGAAAGCTGAGCCAGCGCGTTGTAGGCCCCCCGAAACTTGAACGCGCCCATGCGCTGAAAGTTCTCGCACTTGAAGTGAACCCGCGCGCCGCAGTGCGCGTCAACGGTGCCCGACGTGTGCACCGGTGTTAGGCGTGCTACGCCGCCGATACGCTTTGCCGCGGAGCGGATGTCGTCGAGATTCATTCGGTTCAACCTGCGTCAACCTCGGCCAGCGTCTCTTCAAACCAGGCCCTGGCTTCATCCAGTTTTGCCAGCATGTCTTCAGCGTCTTGCGGCCATAGCAACCCGCGGAGTTTCTCGTGTACCGGTGCGGGGAGGTCGAGGCGCGTGTACCGAAACCCGTAGTCAAAGCGCGCCGGGCAGTGTCGCACCCGCAGCAGGTCCACCAGCGGGCGCATAGTCTGCCCGACCCACATAGCCATGGCTTCAACCAGGTCGCCCCGAAGCACCGCTTTGCGAATGTGGTTCTGGAACATCGGGAACATCGCTCTCAGCCAGTCTACCCGTTGCGCGATGAGTGCAGCCAGCTCCGCATTGTCCTGAGGCACCTCGCGGATGATTCCGGTCTTGTCGAACAGCACGACCGGCATGCCGTGGCGCGTAGGATCGAGGAACGTCGGTGTCTGCTCAGGTGTAAGGCGGCAGACATCCACCTTGAGGTACTCGTTGGTGTCGCGCAGACGGTAGTGGGTTTGCGAAAGCCCCGGCCAGGCAGGAACCGGGGGCATCGGCAACTTCAGCACCACGGGCGACAGTCGCTCAAGGCCTGCTTCAACGGCTGCAAACGCCCCGCCGTTTGCGCTGTCAGGTGCGATGAACATCAGGTCAATATCGGAGTAGTCGTCCACACGACCAAATGCGTCGCTGCCGCCGAGAAATGCCGCCTGTACCTGCGGCAAACTCTCAAGTGCGATCTTGCAGGCCTGGATGATCTGGTGGCGCGAGACGTTCACGACAATGCAATAGCGCTGCGCACCGCCATGGGCAATGGCCTGCAACAAGCAAGCGCGGCGTTCCGTGAGGAACGCCGCGCTTGTTGAATGGTACCCCTAACGGGATTCGAACCCGTGTCTAGGCCTTGAGAGGGCCTCGTCCTAGGCCTCTAGACGATAGGGGCTTGGCTTTGCCTTGGCATTTTCACGCCGTCTATCGAGCGTAGTAACGTATGGGCGATGCCAACCATTTCAAGTCCCGGGCAATTTTGGCTGGCAAATAATCGCCTAAGCATTGAGTAAGCCATCATTTACACAAATCACTGACAGGCGGGTCTTGTCAAGCCCCCCGTTTGACGACTCCTTAATCGCGTGATACGGTTCCTTGCAGGCTCAATTGCAGCGGCGTTCGCGCGGGGGGTGGCCTTGAGTCCCGGAGATTTGCTCATTGGGAAGGATCACGCGCGACAGCATTGAAGAGGTCCGCCGGACCAACGACATCGTCGACGTTGTGAACAGCTACGTCTCGCTTAACAAGCGAGGCGGCTCTTTCTGGGCCTGCTGTCCATTTCACGACGAGAAGACCCCGTCGTTTTCAGTTCACGCCGTACGCCAGACTTACAAGTGCTTCGGTTGCGGAGAATTCGGCAGCGTGATCGACTTCGTAATGAAGCACGAAAAACTCGACTTCGTTGAGACGATCGAGAAACTCGCTGATCGCTCCGGCGTTCGCCTCAGCTACGAGGGTGGCGGCCCCATGCCAGCCGACCGCACTCTGCGCGCCAAGGCGCTAGACATGATGCAGTGGGCCCAGCGCGGGTTTGTCGCCAACCTGGCCAAGAGCGAGCCCGCCCTGCAGTACCTGCAATCGCGCGGCCTGGGCGGCGAAGTGGCCGAGCGGTGGGGGATTGGGTACGCGCCCGACGAGTTTCACCGGCAAAGCGACGCCGCGCTCAAGAAGTTTGATGTAGCCACAGTCGAAGCCACGGGCCTGTGCAAACGCAACGAACGCGGGTGGTACGACTTCTTTCGCGGCCGCATCACGTTCCCGATCCGCGACGCGCAGCAGCGGATTGTCGGCTTCGGCGCCAGGTTGCTTGACCCGGACGCCAAGGCCCAGAAGTACGTGAACAGCGCCGAGGGCCTGCTGTTCCACAAGTCGAAGCTGCTGTACGGCATTGATCGCCTGGCGCAATCGAAGCGACTTAAGGAAACGAATGAAGTCTTGATCATGGAAGGCTACACCGACGTCATCGCCGCCCATGAAGCCGGCTTTGACAACGCCGTTGCGCCGCTCGGTACGGCACTGACGCAGGACCAGTTGGCCATACTGCGCCGATACGGCGCGGGAGTGACGCTGGTACTGGATGGCGACGAGGCGGGGCTGAAGGCGGCTGAGCGGGGCAGGGATGTAGCACTGGCCGCGCAGTTCGACGACGCCAAAGTGGCTGTGATTACAGGCGCGAAGGACCCCTTCGACTTGCTTCGCGCGCATGGCCCCAGTGCTCTGCAGGCGGTGCTGGAAAACGCATATCCAGCATTCGAATTCTGGCTCAAATTGGTGAAGCAGGATTTCGGCGGTCCGCGACCATCCAACGTGGACGGGATTGAGCACGCCAAGCAGGCACTGGTCGAAATGCTGGTGCACGCCGAAAGCGATACACGGCGGGATGAATACCTGCGTCGAGGCTGCTCGGTGCTTGGCCTGCGGGAATCAGCAGTGATTGTGGAACTGGAAGACGCCCGCTCACGACTCAAAAGGGGCGAGGTGAAGCCGGCGCAGAAGGACTCGCGGCCAACCGATCCTAAGCTTGCCTATGAGCGCGAGATCCTTCGGCGGTTGTTTGAGCATCCCCAGGTGCTGTCGGCAGCGGGCGAGCTGGTGCACCCCGAGTTGCTCTCGTCGCCCGGTCTGCAGGCGCTGTACCGGGAAATGCTGAATGCGTGGGACGAGCACCATGAGCTGGTGCCCGGGGCCCTGCTGCCGCAACTGACCGATCAAGCCCGGCTTGAACTGGACGCCGTGCTTGAGCACGTGTCGCTGCCGGGCAACCAGAGCGCGGATACCGACGAGGCTGGGCGGTTACTGGCAGAGTTGAAAAGGTTGGCGCAGCACGAGCAACTAGAGCGTTCCGGGGTGCTTTCTTTGGACGCTTTGCGTCAAAAAAAGGGTCGAAAAGGCCCTCGAGGGGCTTAAGTCGGACGGAATCGGGAAACCCCGTTCGTTATGTTGTGGCGGCCAAAAGTGACGCCGCGAGCTTTGAGAACAAGCGAGGCACAGGGCAAACGCCCGAAGGTGAGGCAGATGAGCAAGAATGACGCAGGAAACAATTCCGGAAGCAACGGTGAAAGCACGGTAAGGCTGCCGTCTCAGGCAGCAGCCAAGAAAAGGGCTGCCGCCGCCCCGGCAGGCAAGCGGCGCGACACCACGTCGCTGACGCGCCTGCTGCCGAATCTTCCCACCAAGGAAGAAGTCGAAAAGAAGATGATCAAGCCGGTGGCGGGCTTCCAGAAGACCGCCGCGGGCACCACCACCATGGTGCCGACTGAAACGGCCAACCTGCTGCCGACCACGCACGTGCTGTCGCAGGACGAGGTGAACGACCAGATTCGCAAGCTCATCAAGATGGGCCGCGAGCGCGGGTACATCACCTACGACGAGATGAACGAGGCGCTTCCGGGCGACGTGGTCAGCCCCGAGCGGCTTGACCAGATCTTGATGCGCCTGGACGAGCTCAAGATCGAGGTTGTCGAAGACAGCCCCGAATACCGAGTGCGCGACAAGAAAGACCGCCGGCACA
>CAZZBH010000041.1:2079-28597 GCA_964652605.1 uncultured Planctomycetaceae bacterium | reverse complement strand
GTCTTCGGCGGCGACTACGCCGAGCGCATCAAGAGCTTGCGAGTCGCATGAGGCGCGCGGGCGTCCTGCCCGCACTGATTGGCGGGCGTGTCGCCCGCGCACCGGCTAGTAGATCGACTTGCTGATATCGATTCCCTTGGCGAACAGTTCGTTGCAGGGGATGATCGTGCCTTCGCGCAGCAGGCGGATCATTACCTCGCATACTTCGGGGTCGAACTGGTCGCCCGAGCAGCGGGTGAACTCGCTGATGGCTTCTTCCACGTCAAAGTTGCGGCGGTAGCTGCGGTTGCTGGTCATCGCGTCGAAGGCGTCTGCCAGCGCCACGATGCGCGCCGTCTGCGGGATCTCTTCACCGACCAGGCCATCGGGATAGCCCAGGCCGTTGTACATCTCGTGGTGATACTTCACAGCCGCTACCACGCCCGGAATGTTGCGAATGTGGTTCAGGATGTCCGCGCCGCGCACCGGGTGCTGGCGGATAATCTTCACCTCGTCGGGCGTCAGGCGGGACGGCTTGGTCAAAATCTTCTCCGCCACGCCGATCTTGCCTACGTCGTGCAGCAGCGCGCCCAGGCGCACGTTGTCCAGCGTCTCGGCGTCCAGCTCCATCTCTTCGGCCAGCGTCACGGCAAACGCTGTCACGCGCTCACTGTGGCCGTGGGTGTATTGATCCTTGGCCTCGATACTGCTGACCAGTGCCCGCACGCACGAGTAAAACAAGCCTTCCATGTCTTCAAGCATCCTCGCGCGCTCAATCGCCACGCCAGCCTGGCGGCCGATGCCGGACAGCAGCTCAAGCTGGTGCTGCTGAAACGGCTCGTCGCTATCGACGCGGTCAAGGTATAGCGCGCCGATGATGTCGGTGTTGGTGCGCACCGGCACGCACATGGCGCTTTTGATATGTCGGCTGTTGGTGTCGCCCGTCTCGGGGTAAACCGCATCGCTGATAACAGCCAGGCCCTTCTTGACGGCGTACAGGATGATCGGCCGGCACAATGTCAGCTCGTCGTCCACAGCGCGCAGGCGCGAGCTGGTTCGCGAGCCCCCGTTGCCCTTCTTTTTGCGGCGAACGACCACTGGCTCAAGCACCTTGTCTTCGGGGTCGTACATGACCAGGAAGCCGCGGTCAGGCTCGAGCGTATCCATCGCCACGTCCATGATGGTGTGGCACACGCGGTCCAGGCTTTCCTGCGTGTAGATCAGGTTGCCGACATGGTAGATGGTCTGCAGGGCCCCGCGCGTGCGGTCAAGCAACTGGCCGGTGTCGTGCTCGCCCTCAGAATCTTCAAAGGCGAAGGCGCCGTCTTCGAAGTTGGCTTCGATGCGGATGTTGGCCGCCTTGGCCGGTTCCTGCTTAAGCAAGCCGCTGTGGGCCGCGACCTTGTTGGTGGGGGTGTCGTGGGTCTTAAACCCGAACTCGATGCCACCGGCCACGATCCGGTCGCCGGAATGCAGGATCTTGCTGTCGACCTTCTTGCCTTTGACCTCCGTGCCTGTGCTGCTTTGCAGGTCAGTCAGCAAGAAGAAGCTGCCCTTGCCCTCGACGGAAAAGTGCGCGCGGCTGAAGCTCTCTTCGGTGAAGCGCTCATCGCAACTCGGCGAGCGTCCGAATGTGACACGTCCGTGGTTGGCCAAGACCACGACCTGCCCGGCCCGGGTGCCGCCTCGGACAATCAACTCAGCTTTAATGCCCAAAGCGTTACCCCTGCTGCGCAGCACATTAACGACGGGCACCATCCCGCGGTGTAAGTCCGATAACCCAATCGACACGCCCGGGCAGTCTTCCTTTCCAGAATTTAGGAAAATCTGGCCCACTACCAAGTTAGCGCATGAAACCCATTCTGGTAGGCCACTTACGTTGCAATGTGACAAGTCAGTGGATGGCCTGTGCCCGTGCTTGCCATTCAACCCGCGCTGGGTGTGATGGGTTCATGGGCTACGAGGACCGCGACTATATTCGCTCCACCCCGCGCTTCGGGTTTTCCCCCAGCTTGCAAAGCGGCACTAAGGCGCTGCTGATTGTCGTCGTTGCCGGCTACATCGCGGGCTTGATCGTTGCCGACACCACCGAGTTTGCTGGCTCAAGTGGGCAGGATTCGCTGCGAACCTTCTGGGCAACCGCCACCGAGGTTGGCACACAGCAGTACTGGGCGCGCCAGATTTTCGTGCTGACGGCCTCAGACATCGCGCCGTGGGTTTCGGGGTACAGCCCGGGCTACTGGAAGCTGTTGACATCCTGGATTGTCGCGCCAAGCCTGCTTGTCGCGCTGATCGACGCGTTCATCGTGTACTTTGTCGGCAAGTCGATGGAAAGCGCCCTGGGCACACGGGGCTTCCTGGCACTGTTTGTCGGCTCGTGCGCGCTGTCGGCGTTGTTCGCGGGTGTGGTTGACCCGCTGCTGATGCCCGGCGCACGCGAGATCGTGATCATGGGGCCGGCGGCTGGAATTGCGGCGGCGCTGGTCGGCTTTGTATGGATTGCGCCAAATCGTCCGTGGATCATGAACTGGCCGATGAAGCGTGTGATGTTGGTGCTTCTGGGGCTGCTGCTGGCGTTCAACCTGATCATGCCGCTGGTTTCAGGCGCTGACATTCGCCTTAGCCCTACCCGCATGTTGTGGGCGGCGGGCATAGGGGCCCTGTTCATGCTGCACCTCAAGAACCAGGGCCGACTGCCGCGGCTGGATGCAGGCCCCTCGCATGCCGAAGCCAAGGAGCCATGGAGCACCGAGCCCGCGTGGCGCGATGCGGATGAGCCACCCGCCGATACACGGGCAGCCCGTAAAGCCAAGAAGCAAGCCGAGCGTCGCGCCGCAGCAGAGGCACAACGCGCCGAGGCAGCAAGGGCAGAGCAAGCGCGGCTTGACCAGATTCTCGAGAAGATCAGCCGGGAAGGCATCACGGCGCTGACTGCGGCGGAAAAGAAGTTCCTGGACAGCCAAAGCAAGCGTAAGAAGGACATGTCCTGAGGCAATCGAATGAACCGCTACTTTCTGCTGTCGTTTTCGTTCCTGCCGGTGCTGGTGATCGCGGGCGTTGTGGTCATGGCGATTGCGCGCCCCGGCCCGGCAGTGCTGGATGCGGAAGGCGAGCAACGCGAAATGGCGCTGTACGCTGAAGTGAAGTCCAAGCTGGCGGAGCACTACGACGGCGAATTGAGCGACGTTGAACTGCTGAACGGCGCGCTTAAGGGATTGGCTGAAGGCACGGGCGACCCATTCACGCGCGTGCTGGCGCCGGTGGAGACCCGGCAACAGGACATAGACCTGAAGGGCCAGTTCAGCGGCATCGGCGTGACAGTTCAACCCAATGCCGACGGCAGCGTGCGTGTCACCAATGTCGTTTCGTACAGTGGCGCCGACAAGGCGGGGATTCTCGCGGACGACGTGCTGGTTGAGGTGGATGGAGTCAGCATTCTCGACCAGTCGCTGGAAAGCACCATGCAGCGCATCAAGAGCGACAAAGAAGGCTCGGTGGTCAAGCTGGTGGTGTTGCGTGGCGGTGACCCCGACAACGGCCGCGACGCCCGGGCGCAAAGGCTGACATTCGACGTCGTGCGCTCGCGCATCGAAAGTTGGAGTGTGCACGACGTTCACATCGAGCAGAAACACAACCGCCGCTTTGGCTACCTGCACATCAGTGAGTTTGTCGAAAACACTTTTGATCCGCAGTTCAAAGATGCCGTGTCGCAACTGACCAGCCAGGGCGCCGAGGGGATCATTATCGACCTGCGCGGCAACAGCGGCGGCCGCGTCACCAGCGCAACCGACGTGGCGGACGGGCTGATCGCAGCGCCGGACGCCCTGATCGCATTCACGCGGTCATCGCGCGAATCCAACCGCGCGCACGACAAGGAGATCCGCACAGCCGACGACGCCGCTCTGACGGCGCTGCCGGTTGTGGTATTGATCGATGATTCCACGGCCAGCGCCGCGGAACTGCTGACCGCCGCACTGAAGGATCACGGCCGGGCCTGTGTTATTGGCGTGCGCAGCTACGGCAAAGGCGTGGTACAGACGATATTCAAGCTGCAATCCGACCCGCGCTACAGCATCAACATCACCACCACGCAGTACTTTACGCCGCTGGGGCGCCAGGTGCAGAAGGGCGAGAACGTGCCCGGGGGCATCGTTCCGGACCTTCCCATAACATACAAGCAGGGCGAGAAGTCGCGCGTGCACGCCCGCCTGACTGCGCGCAAGGCCCGCTATAACCGCGATCAGGCGCGCGAGGCGTCGCAGTGGTGGGATTACGAAGATCGCATGCTTTCGGCTGCCCTGGATTTCCTGGCCGGCGTACCGGTCGTGGTGCAATAGCCGCATTGCCACACCCGTTCGTTGCGCTAAAAGATGCCACATTCCGGGCAGCAGCCCGGCTGGGGACCGGCCATGATGAAAACGACCTGGCAATGGCTTGAAAGCTACGTGCACAGCGGCCTCAGCGCCCGAGAGGTAGCCGATCGGCTGACCATGGCCGGCACGGAGGTCGAGGGCTTTGACGAGCTTGACGGCGACGTTTGCTTCACGCTGGAAGTCACAAGCAACCGCACCGATTGCTTAAGCGTTATCGGCCTGGCGCGCGAGCTTGCCGCGACCACGGGCCGAGTCGTCGAGCACCCGCAAGTGCAGTATCCCGTCGCCAAAGACAACGCCGCCGGCGTTTCCAGCGTGGTCATTGAGCCGGATGCGCGCAATGCATGCCCGTACTACACGGCGCAGGTCATTCGCAACGTAAGAGTTGGTCCGTCGCCGAAATGGCTGCGGGAAAGGCTTGAAGGCATCGGGTTGAAACCCATCAACAACATCGTGGACGTAACCAACTTCGTGATGTTCGAAACCGGGCAGCCGCTGCACGCATTCGACCTGGCAAAGCTTGCGGGCAGGCGCATTGTCGTGCGCATGGCCAAGCCGGGCGAGCGGTTTGACCCGCTGATAGATCGCAAGCGCGACAAGGCAGAGCCCGAACGAGAGTACCTGAAACTCGACACCGATACGCTGGTAATCGCTGACGCCGAAAGTCCACAGGCGCTGGCGGGCATCATGGGCGGTCTGACCAGCGGTGTAAGCGCGACCACCACGGACGTGCTGCTTGAAAGCGCGTACTTTGAGCCCGCCGCCATTCGCGCCACAAGTCGCCGCCTCGAAATCGACAGCGACTCAAGCTACCGCTTTGAGCGCGGCGTCGATCCCGGCGCGGTTGTGCACGCCAGTCGCCGCGCCGCGCAATTGATCCTTGAGTGCGCCGGCGGCGAGGTGCTCGACGGCGTGCTGGAGGCCGGCGAGGTCAATCCGGCGACCCCCAGGCTAAGCGTGTCGCGCCGCGATGTTGCCAGGGCGTTGGGAATCGACGTATCGACTGAGACCATGGCGGACATTTTTGCGGGACTGGACATCCCCGTCGCGGCGCGCGACGCGGACACCGTCACCGTAAACGTGCCAAGCGGTCGCCGCGATCTTGAGCGCACGATCGACCTGGTTGAGGAGGTCGGGCGTGTGCACGGCCTGGGCTTGATTCCTGCAGAACTGCGCATGCCCGTTGCCACTGCAGCGCCAAGCCGCCGCCAGCGCGTGCGAAGACTGGTCGGCGAGACACTGCGAGGCATGGGATTCAGTGAGGCGCTGACGGATACATTCGTCAAGCCGCACGGTGAAGTTGCGGCGTTCAGCCTGTTCGCAAACGAGAGTTCGCGGCTTGAAGCGCGCAATCCGGTCAATGTCAACACTCCCGCGCTGCGGCGCAATTTGCTGGGAAGTCTGATGCAAGCCCTTTCGCACAATGAGCGCAACGGCAGCCGCGGGGTGCGTCTTTACGAGTGCGCAAACGTTTATCACCCTGACCTGCGAGGCCAAAGCGCCGGCGAGCGCGAGTTGGTGGGACTGCTGGGCCGCGACTACTACGACCTGAAGGGCGCCGTGGAGTCGTTGCTTGTGGGGCTGCGCTGCACCGCGAGGCTTGAGATTACGCCTTTCACACACCCGGTGTTTGCCGCCGGTCGCGCGGCGGTGCTCGCGATCAACGGACGCACGCTGGGTGTGATTGGTGAGCCGTCGGCGGCCGCGCTCAAGGAGTGCGACGCCGACGGGCCAGCCGCAGTCGGCGAGATCGACCTGGGCGCTCTGGTCAGCGCCTGGGTTGAAGTGCCGCGAATGCAGGAGCTACCCCGCTTTCCAACGGCAGAGCGCGATCTGGCGTTCGTGTTGAATGCGGCCACGCCCTGGGCGTCCGTGGAATCGGCTGTGCGCACGGCGTGCAACGCAACGCTTCGCGAAGTTGAGCTGTTTGACGAGTTTGCGGGCAAACAGGTGGGGGAGGGCAAGAAGAGCCTCGCGTTTCGTCTGTTCTTTCGTCATGACGAGCGCACGCTGACGGCAGACGAGATTGCGACGCAGATGAATGCGGCGATCAGCGCGGTCACCAGCCAAATCGGTGGAGTACTGCGCGGATAGGGCGTTATTGCGATTCGATGCGGACCGTTGAAACTTATCGACAAGCAGGCCAACGCAAGGCCTTTGGTCTTTGCCCATTGAACATTCGCCTTTGATCATTGATCATTCAACCGATGCTCGCTGTCCTCAGCCACCCTCGCCTGATCTACGACTGGTTTTCTACCGTGCTGTTGCGCTGGGGCGGCGACGGGCTTGTTGTCTATGACCAGTGGCTGATCAACTTCTCCGGCATCCACGACTGGACGCGCGGCAGCGACGGTGCGGTGCTGCTGGACTTCTACTATTTTTGCTACCTGGTCGCCTTCATTGGCGTGCTGATGTGGTTTCGCCACTTTCGCAAGATCGGGTGGATCAAGGTCAAGCCGCATGTGCCCTACGACGCGCTGTTGCTCGCCATGGTCGGCGTGCTGGTGGGGGCCAAGACCGCATACATCTTTATCTACAATCCGGAGTTCTACTTCGGCCCGCCGCCTTACGGCCCGCTGGATACCGGCGACCAGTTGCAGCGCATTTTTCTTAACTGGTCCGGCATGAGCAGCCACGGCGCCGTCACGGGCATCGTGGTGATGGTGTTCGGCTACTGGCTTTGGACGAAGCGCCAGGCGCCCGCCATGCACATTGGCGACATCGGGTGCATCAGCGGCGCGTTCGGAGCGATCTGGATCCGCCTTGCTAATTTCATGAACGGCGAGCTGTACGGCCGCGCAGTCGGTGACTGGCTGCCCTGGGCCATGCGCTTTCCTGTGCGCAGCGGCAAGGGCAACTCAGTGCAGTACTATCAGGGTGGGTTGTGGGAGCGCATTCGCGGGCCCGAAGAGCCGGAGGCGCACGCGCAGTGGCTGAAGCTGATGCAGGAGCAGTATCCGGGAAAGATTCAGGATGCCGGCAACGATGTAATGCTGCGCAACCCGGACGCCTATCTGCAAGAGTATGAGCTGATGGTAGGCCAGGGCGAAGCGGCGCAGTTTGTGACGCCTGAGAGCCTGGAGCCGAGCCTGGCGTTCGAATGGCTGCAGGTCGTCACCACGCCGCGGCACCCAAGCCAGCTCTATCAGTTGCTGCTGGAGGGCCTGATCCTGCTGCTGTTCCTGCTGTGGTTCCGTCGCCGCGTAAAGCGCACCGGCATGGTCGCCGCGGCGTTCTTCACCGGCTATCCGCTGATGCGGTTCATCGGCGAGTTTTTCCGCCAGCCTGACGTGCAGTTCCAGGCCGCGGGCAACGAACTGGGTACCGTGTTTCTCGGGTTGAGCATGGGACAGCTTCTCAGCCTGGGCATGGCCTGTGTCGGGTTTGCCTTTCTGATTTACTTCAGCCGCAGGGGCGATGTCATCGCCGACATGAAAGAGTGGCCGCCAGACAAACCGAAAGAGCCGCCAAGACCGGTGACACCCTTCGAAACCGGCATGGGTGGCAGCACTGCCGCGGGTGAAATCGGCGGCCTGCCCGAGATCCGTAAGGCGCTGGCTGAGCAGGAAAAGAAGTGGAAGGAGCAAGGCGATGACGACAACGCTGACGGCAAAGAGCCTGGGCGAAGCGATTGAGCAGCACATCCGCCCGGACACGTTTCCGCTTGGCATCAAGATGGTCACGCGGGCCGAAGACATCCCCGAGAAAGCCAAGCGGCCCGGCCGCGACCTGAAGATCGACAGCGCACTGTGCCAGGGCATGTCGATCAGCCGGCGCTACGGCTGGACGATGGCCGTAAGCCGCGACGACATTTCATGCCCCATTGGCGCGACACTGTTCGGTTTGCAGCCGCGCGTTCCGCACTTCGATGAGGGGCATTGCTGTGCGGGGATGTACACCAAGGACGCGGCAGCAGGTGCAAAGACCGAGGCAGCAGCGCCGTGCTTTGACTTTGGAAAGTACTACGCCATGGTCAGCGGGCCGCTGTCGCGCATCGACTTTGAGCCCGACGTCGTGCTGGTGTTCGGCAACCCGGCGCAGGTGATGCGAATGGTAACCGGCGCGCTGTGGGAGAGCGGCGGGTACATCCACTCGCGCTACTCCGGCCGTACCGATTGCGCCGACGAAGTCATCGAGACTATGCAGACGGGAAAGCCGCAGGTGATTCTGCCGTGCTACGGAGATCGCATTTTCGGCCAGACACAGGACCACGAAATGGCGTTCAGTTTTCCGTGGAAGCTTGCTACCACGATGGTAGAAGGGCTGGAGGGCACGCACAAGGGCGGCGTGCGCTATCCGATCCCGCAATTCATGCGCTATACGGGAAAGTTTCCGCCGGCTTACGAAGAGCTCCGCGACTACTGGCCCGCGACAAGCTGAGCGCGATCAGCGCCCTTCCTTGCTTTCGAAGTAATGTTCCTGCACCCACGACTTGATTGTGGCGCCCGGGTGGCTGCGGGCGTGCTCCTCAAACCTGTCCAGAAACTCCCCCATGGTGTCAAGGTGGCCGGGCGCGAAATGCATGAACGGAAAGAACGCAAGCTGCCCGCGCGCCTCTTCCAGCGGCACGCCCTTATAGTCGTGCAGCCAGATTGCGCTGACCAGGCCCGTGCGGTCACTACCGTGGCGGCAGTGCACCAGAACCGGCCGCAACTCCGCGTTAGTTGAAATCTCGTCCAGGTGTTCGAACAGCGTAAGCAGCTCACTGCGGTAAGGCAGGCGCGATGTGGGCAGGCTGGCGATCAGCAACCGTGTGCCCGTCGCGTTTGTCGCCTCAAGGTCGGATTCATAATCTTCCCGGTTGCTGTCCTTGGTGCCGACCAGCCGCAACACGCTGCGAATATTGTTTTCCCGGATGCGCGTGATCAGTTGCCGTTCACTCATTTGCGCGCCGCGATACCACTCGCCGGGCTGCGTGACGTGAAAGTTGTCGCCGCCAACGCGCAGCAGCAGCCAGGCCACGACAACCAACAGCACGGCCCCGCCCACAAAAACTGCGTACCCCAGCATCTTGCGCCGCTTGTCGTAGCGGCCGTGCACGAAGCCCCACGAGTCAATGCTGTAGTTGATACTCTTCGGAGCGCCAACCTCGTTGATGCCTCGAGGATCTTTCTCAGCAACCATGTTCAACCCTGTTCCTTCAACCATGCGACGTATGCCTTGATGCCTTCTGCCAGGTTGTATTTCGGCTGATAGCCCAGCTCGGCTTTGGCGCGGGTGAGATCAGCCTGCGTGAAGGGCTGAAAAAACGGGTACGGGTTGTCGATGTAGTCCGGCTCAAGCTTTGTCCCGAGGGCTGCGTTCAACTCAGCGATCAGCTCATTGAAGCTGCGCGCCTCGCCGCTGCCTGTGTTGAAGACGCCCGGCTTGCCTGAGTCCATGGCGCGCAGGGTACACTCGACGGCGTCGTCCACGTGGACAAAGTCGCGCTTCTGTTCGCCGCTCTTGAACACGCGCGGGCGCTTGCCCGCCTTCATTTGCAGATACAGTTGATAGCACATGCTCGCCATCGCGCCCTTGTGCTGCTCGTGCGGGCCATACACGTTGAAGTAACGCACCGCGTTGATCTTCCAGCCGGCGTTGTCAGGCTTAAGCAGGAAGCGCCGCGCCAGGTTTTCGAGTTGTGCCTTGCTGAAGCCGTACACGTTGGCGGGCTTGCGGTCATCCGTTTCGGCGTTCAGCCGGCCGTCGATGCCGTATGTGGCCGCGCTGCTGGCGTAGGTCACCGGCACCTGGTTTGGCTCAGCGAATTCCAGCAGGTTGCGAAAGCTTTCGATGTTGTCATGGCACATCGCAAACTGGTCCTGCACGCGGGTATCGGTGATGCTGGCAAGGTGAAAGATCGCGTCGAACGCTTTGGGCGCAAAGTACGAGGCAAAGTCGATATTCGTCAGGTCGGCTGTGATCAGGTCGCAGGTGGAGCCCTGCAGGTTGCGGAAGTCGCCGCTGCGGAAGTCGTCGATCACAGTGACTTCGGCGTTGTCCCATTCCTGCTCAATGCGCCGCACCAGCCGCGAGCCGATAAACCCCGCCCCGCCCGTAACCAGCACCCGCCAGATCGCATTTTTTCCGGGTAAACTCATGGGGGCAGAGAATGGCAATGGAGACCCCGTTCGGCAAGTTGCCGCACCTGCATTGCCCACGAAGGCACACGAATAGACGCCTGAAAGAAACACCGCGCCATTCGGCGCGGTGCTTTGCTTCGTGTGCCTTCGTGGCAAAACTATGCCGCGCCGACGAGCTTGCGCCCTTCGAGACCCTGAGGGCGCCGTGAGCCCTTCGAACGGCGCTTTGGGCCTTTGCTGGCCTTGGGCGTCTTCTTGGGGGCCTTGACCTTGGGGCCTTTGAAGTTCGGGCCGTCAAAGTAGCTGCTCAGTTTGCGGGCCTTGCGCTTCTTGTGGGCGCCGCGGTGATAGACCGCGCCTGCCATCAGCGGGAAGGTGATCGTGGCTTCGCCAAAAACCATCTGCTCGTAGTTCAGGCTGACCTTGCCCCAGCTTGAGGCTTCCTTGAGCGTGCTACCCGATAGCGCGCCGTCGCGCTCGTCGGCCACGGTAAGTTGGATGGCGTACTTGTGCATGGGGATGTCTTCCATGCCCAGCACTTCTGCGGCGACAACCGTGTCCTGCACGAAGTTCTTGGGCACGCCGCCGCCGATCATGACAATCGCGGTTTCTTTGCTCGCGTGCATCTTGAGGTATGTCAGCTCAAGGAAGTCGAGCCCGCCGTCGAGCGTGACCATCGGCTTGCCCTGCTGAAGCCGGCGGTGCTGGTGCAGCACGATGCCGAAACCAGCCGAGCAGTCGGCGAACGCCGGCACAAAGATCGGCACGTTCTTCTTGTAGGCCGCTTCAACAAACCCGTCGTGCTTTTTGCCGTGTTTGACGAGGTATGCGCCCATCTTGGCGATCACTTCGCGGCTGGTGTACGGGCGCGGCTCAAGCGAGTCAAAGATCTCGGTCATCGTGTCGTCGCACACGCGCAGCTCGTCTTCGTTGATGTAGTGGTCGTAGATGCGGTCGATGGCGAGCTCGCGCAGCTCGGCGTCGTTGACGAACTGGGTGCCCTTGTAATGGCTGAAGCCCAGGCCCTCGAAGAAGTCCTGGTCCACGATGATTGCGCCGGTGCTGACAATGGCATCCACCATGTTGTTGTTGACGAGGTCGGTGATTACCTTCTTGAGGCCAGCCGAAACGAGGCTGCCGGCGAGGCACAGGATGACGCTGCAGTTTTTGTCGCGCAGCGCCATGTCGTAGATGTCAGACGCACGCGAAAGGTTGCGCGCGCTGAAGCTGGTGTCGCCCATCATGGCGACGAGCTGGTCGACATCCTTCAGCCTGGTGATGTCGATGTGCTTGACGAGCTGCTTCTTGTTGAGGTAGTCCGACTTCTTGGCCATTTCTAGCTCCTATGGATGCAGCAACGCCGGGTCGCGTCGAGCGGGTATGGCTGTTGTGCGTCCGTAGTTTTGGGGCACATGCCCCGGGGTATCGTGGCTACTTCGTTTGAGCCCCCCGGGGCCAAATCCCCGGCAGGCTGAACCGCAGCGGCGCTAGCGCGCACACACGACGATGCAACTCTAGCGCATTAACGCCGCAAGCCAAGGAAAACTCCCGGCGCGGGGGCGAATTTCGCAAAATCTACCGGTAACTTGGCAGTGCTTCAGCACCGATAGGCGGGGGTGCGCTGCTCGTCGCACTTGCAGGGGATGGCTTTGCACTTGGGGCAGCCTTGGCCGTAGCGCTCGGTGGTGGCTTCCTGCAGGTCAACATTGGCGATGCTGGCCAACGTGGTGAGCCAGGCGAGCACGTCGGCGAACTCGTGGCGCAGGTTCTCGCGCGTTGTGCGGCCGTTGATGGCGCGGGCGAGCTCGCCGACTTCCTCTGCGAACCACAGGTAGGTGCTTTCGATGCCTCGCTTGCGGTCCTTGGCGCCGAAGGTGTCTTCGATCAGCTTCTGGAACTGTTGGATTTCCATGGGGCGCGTACTTACCCGTCGCTTGCGCTCCGGGCTCCTGTTCACTGGAACTGTTTGATCTGCATTGGGGCTGGTCCTGGCCACGGAAGGGCCGGCCTTTGCAGGCCGGCCTGACGCGGGACTGCTACTGGTCCAACTGGGCAAGCAGTTCCTTTACTGCTCTTTCCGTCTGGCGGTCGATGCCCTGGTCGAGTTCTTCCGGGTTGTTTTCGATGAAGATGTCCGGTTTGCGGCCGTTGTTTTCGAGGTTTTCTCCGTCCACCGTGTACGCGCCCGTGCTTGGCAGGCGCATGCGGCTTCCGTCGATCAGGCTGTAGCTGCCGGTGCCGATTACGCCGCCCGCCGTATCCACGCCGACGATCTTGCCGATGTTCAGGCGCCGGAAGCCCTCAGCCATGATCTCGGCGTTGCTGAAGCTGGCTTCGTTGATCATCAGAATGCTGGGCTTTTCCAGAGCGATGCTGCGGTAGATGTTCTCGCTGATGTCGTCGCGGTCACCGTACTGGCGCTTGAGCCAGGGCCGCTTGATCAGGATCTCCAGCAGGTCAACGGCTGTGCGCCCGCCGCCGTTGTAGCGCACGTCGAGCACGACACCCTCCTTGCCCAGCATGGCGTTGCCAAGGTGGTGTTTGAAGTCCCGCACCGCGCCGTCATTCATGGCCCGGATGTGCACATAACCAAGCCGGCCCTGCGAATAGGTGTCCACAAGGTCGCGCTGGTGCTCCACCCAGCGCCTGTACCAAAGCTGCACTTCGGCGCCGCGGCTGATCGGTTTGACCGCGACTGCCTCTGAGCCCTCAAAATTGTTCTCAGCCGCCACGTGCAGAACAGTCTTGCGGCCCACTGTTTCCATCAGCAGCTCGGACATATTGCTGCCCGGCGCAAACGCCTTGCCGTTCAAACCCGTTATGTAGAACGGCGCCACCGGCGCGCCCTGGGGCAGGTCCAGCGGTCCTTCCTTGACAACCTCAGTCACTTTGTAGCGACCCTGTGCGAGCTCTGCGCCATCGAACACCAGGCCTAGATAGCCGACTGACTCAGAAAGCCCGTCGCTTCGGTTGTCCCAGCCCGTGTAGCCCTGGTGGCTGGAGTTCAGTTCGCCAAGCAGCTCGTTCATCAGGGCCCCGTATTCGTCGCCGGTGCTGACACTCTCAAGCGCCGGCTTGTAGCGGTCACACAGGTCGTTCCAGCTCACGCCGTGGTGGCTGCGATCGTAGAAGTAGCGGCCCATCACCCAGCGCGCTTCGTCAAACGCTGCGCGCCGAAGCTCCTCTGCGTCGCGCCGCTGTTCGACACGAAACCCGTACGTCGTGGTCTTGCCGCCGCTGACCGCCATGCTGGTGACCTTGCCGCCGTCAAGCCACCACAGCGTCTTTTCATCGGCACTGAGCGCCAGGCTGGACTTGTTGCTGCGGCTTTGGGTGATCTGCTTGAGATCGGGGCCCTTGTCGGGGTCGAGTGTAAGCTTCCAGATGTTGGATTGGCCCTCGACGTTGGCGATAAAGCAGTAGGTCTTGCCGTCGGAGAGTGCCAGCGGGTTGGTCTCGTTGCCGCTCAGTGTCGTAATGCGCCTGCAACGGTCGCGGATGCCCTCGAAGGCGATGTTGGTCTGGGGCAGGCCCTTGGTGTCTTCCTTCTTCTCTTCCTTCTTGAACAGCTTTTCAAGCTTGTCTTCCTTGAACTCCGGCGACTTGGGCTCAAGCTCGATCAGCCAGATGTCGTATCCGCCTTCCTGGCTGTTGGAAAAGACCACGCTCTTGCCATCGGCACTGAAGCGCGCGCCATAAGCCGAGCCGAACAGAAAGCTGATCGGTGTAACCTCGCCGCTGTGCGTGTCGCCCAGCACTATGCTGCCGTTGTAGAGTTCGTTGGGCTGCGAGTAGAGCACCCAACGACCGTCGGGCGAAAACTCGAAACCGCCGCGGCCCAGGCCCCAACCGTGAAACTTGCCCTCGAACGATGCCGGAGCAACATCAGGGCCGTCGGTCCCGCCCCACCCGTCGTTCTGTTGCACGATCTCAAGTCGTTGTTCATTCACAGCGCCCCACACGCGTCCGAACGGGTCCATGCTGATGTTCGACACCAAATTCGCGCCTTCGTTGGCATAGGTCTTAACCCCTGCGCCCAGGTTGGACACGTCCGCCGACTTCAGCACGCCGCTGATCTTCTCACCAAAGACGAGGTGTTTGCTGTTGGGGGCCCAAGTCAGCCCCATTTCTTCGTGGATTGTGTCTGTCACCTGGGCCGGCACCGCCTCGTCGTCGGCGGGCATCACAAACACGTCGCCGCCAGCGATGAAGGCAATCTTCTTTCCGTCAGGACTGACTGCAAACTCCTCGGCGCTGGTGTGTGTCAGTACCCGAATGCCCGCGTCGCGGCGATCGGTGTTGATGCGAATGTCGGGCATGCTGACCTTTTGCACCGCGCGCTTCGTCAGTTCGCCGACGTGCAACTGCCATCCGCTGTAGTTGCCGGTGCTGAACGCAAGCTTCCCGCCCCCGACGGCAATTTCGCTTGCGTCCACGCGGGCGCCACTGCCCCAGCCGTGCAATGGTTTGCCGTCCAGGCTGATGCCGGTGATGCGGCCGATGCGGTCGCTGGCATTGCGCCCGTTCTCGTAGGTGACAAACAACAGCTCGGTGTCACTGACGAACACAGGGCTGCTGTTGTGGCTGCGGTTTGGCGTCAGGCGGCGGTGGTTGGCCGTAGTCGTGCCGTCGAAGTCGCAGATCCAGATTTCGGCATTGCTGGTGCCATGATAGCCGCGGCGCCGAAGCGGATCGTAGCCCTTGTTGACGTAGGCTACGTGCCGGCCGTTGGGGCTGATGCTTGCACGGAATTCGTGCAATCCGTATCCGCCGCCGGTGATCGGCCAGGGCTCGCCACCATCGGCCCGGACGACCCACAGGTCTCGTGAGCCGAGGCGCCGGTAGCTCGAGAAGATCAAGCCGCTTGAGTCAGGCAGCCAGCAGCACGGATAGTCCGCGGAATCGCCGAACGTCAGACGCCGGGCGTCACCGCCATAGGCTGGCATGATGTAAACACAGTCGCTGCCGGTGCGGCGAGACCGGAAGGCAAGCCACTGCCCGTCGGGCGAGAACATCGGGTCGCCGTCGTTGCCCGGGGTGATGGTCAGGCGCCTGGCGGTGCCGCCGTTGCTGTTGACGCTCCAGATGTCGCCGTCATAGACGAAGGCCAGCGTCTTGCCGTCGGGGCTTAGCGCAGGCTGACGAAGAATGCGCGACGCAATCGGCGGCAATTCCTCTAAGTCCTGGGCAACGGTCGGGTTGATCGCGAGAGCGACCAGCAGGGCGGCAAGTGCGATGCCGGAGTACTTCATGGCAGGCTCCAATTCGGGTCCTGCTTTCATACGATCAGGCGGCGTTTCGCGAAACCCGCGACTGCGGGAATTCAGCCGGTGCTTAGTTCTGGCTTGTGCCGCTTTCCTGCCGCGGGGGCGTTGCTGCGTTGTCTGTGGCTGGCGCCGGCTCGGATTGATCCCAGGCGTCCTTGAAGCGCTGTGCGCGCTTGATGGTATCGTCCACGGTGCGTCGCATGCGCGGCAGGTCAGTTTCTATGGAATGCTCGGGATGTAGTTGATAAAAGTACGCCCCTGATGCGACCAAGCCGCAAGTAAAGAAGAAGATGTATCCGATCAGGCCACGCACGGGGACTCCCGGGCCAAAGATCGGCAGTTGGGGGGCAAATGCTGCAACGAAAGATGACGCGGTGTAATGGCGGCAAAGTCACGAACAGATTGTCTGTGGAAAAGTAGGTCACCAAACGGTCAGAAAACTGAAGACGAAAAACCATTGGTCGGTGAAACTGCCGTGATAGTTGGGGGTTACCATTACGCTCGTTACGCAAGTAACCTTGACATGAGAGCAAAGGCCGATGTGGGAGATGTCGCTAGTTAAGGGGGGGCGGTATCTCTAAAGGCCTTGCATCTGGCAACGGCGACCGGTTTACCGGTCGCCGTTGTCTGTTTTTCATTCCGGGTCTTTTCCCGGCGCATTGCTACAATCGCCACGCAGACAACGACTTGCGCTCCGGGGCCCATGGCGTACATCAGCACCTTCAATGTGCAGGTTCGTGCATACGAGATTGACGTTTACGACCACGTCAACAACGCTGTGTACATTCAATGGCTTGAAGAGGGGCGAAGCCGCCTGCTTCAGGACAAAGGATTTGATTACGTCAACATCGGCCGCGAATGGGGTGTACGCTTCATGACTGTGCGTACCGAGATCGACTACCGAATGGCACTCAAGCTGGGCGAGATCGCGCGCATCGACACGAGCGTCGAGCGCTTCGGCAACACCAGCGTCACATTCGCGCAGAGCATTACGCGGCTGCCCGACGACGCGCCGGCCGCTGTCGCCCGGGTTGTCGTGGTGTTCACCGGCGAAAAGTCAGGCCGGCCGGTGCCGGTGCCAACTGAATTCAAGAGGCTGTTTGGTTGAGTGAAGGATTCGACTGGCAAGCGCTGTATCCGGCCGGTGTCTCCCGTGTCTATGAGCCGCCGCGTCGGCACCTTTGGGCATACCTGGAAGAAGCCGCCCGCAAGTACCCTGAGCGGCCGGCAATCTACTTTCGGGAACAGGTCATCACCTATGCCCGCTTGTGGGAGCGCGCGCAGGTTTCCGCTGCTGTTCTTCGCTCGCGCGGGTTTGCCAAGGGCAAACGCAGCGACCGTGTGCTGCTGGTGCTGCCGAACTGCCCCGAGTTTGTCGTGCACTATTTCGGCGCCCTGCGCGCCGACATGATCGCCTGCGCCCTCAGCCCGCGCCTTACCAAAGACGAGCTTGCCGCGGCAATCAGCGCCATTGAGCCACGCGCTGCCTTTGTCCACCTGGATTGCGCCGGCGAGTTTGAGGCTGCGCGCGTGGCATCGCGTGTGCGCGAGCCCAAGGTGTTCTACCTGCGCCCCGGCCAGGAGTTTGACGGATCACGCGGCGATTCCACGGTACTGCCGGCGGTTCTGGGCGAGCCGGCACCTGCTGAGCAGCGCACCGACCTCGACGTAGCCGTGCTGCAATACACCAGCGGCACCACCGGCGGCCTGAAGGCTGCCATGCTCAGCCACCGCAACCTCGTGGCCAACGCCGAGCAGAACAACAAGTGGTTTCAATGGTCTGAGCGCGACGTCGTGCTCGGCGCGCTGCCCATGTATCACACATGGGGCATGTGCTGTGTCATGAACGCTTCAGTCGTTGCCGGCGCCGCCATGGCACTGGTTGAAGACTTCAACGCATCCGGCGTACTGGAGATCATTGAGCGCCACGGCGTGACACTGGCCTATGGCAGCGGCACCATGTTTTCGCGGTTGCTGGATTCCGCGGGCGCAGAAGCCGCCGACGCATTTGCGCGCCTGCGCTACGTCAAAGCCGGCGCCATGCTGATCGACAGCTCATTGAATGAGCGCTGGGCGGCGGCTGTGCCCAGCGTGCCCATGATCAACGGCTACGGGTTGACTGAAGCCGGCCCCGAAGTCAGCAACAACCCGCCCGGCAAGGTCAAGCCGGGCACCGTAGGAGTGCCGCTGCCGGGGACAGACTTGCGCTTGTGCAAGCTCGACGACCCGCAGGAAGTCGTGGCGCCGGACCTGGAGGGCGAGATTCAGGTTCGCGGCCCGCAAGTCATGCTCGGTTACTGGAGCGAGCCTGAGGCCACACGCGCGACCCTGCTGCCCGGCGGGTGGTTGCGCACCGGCGACATCGGCCGCTATGACCAGGACGGCTACCTTCAGATTGTGGACCGGGCAAAAGACCTGGTGAAGTACCGCGGCTTCAGCATCGCCCCCAGCGAAGTCGAGCGCGTGCTGCTGTCGCACCCAAGCGTCAAAGAGGCGTGCGTCGTAGGCATGCCGGACAGCGTGGACGGGGAAGTTCCGGTTGCGTATCTCGTGCTCAAGGAGGGCGCACCGCCGGACGTAAGCGACCTGCCGGATTTTGTCGAGCCTCACCTTGCGGAATACAAACGCCCTCGCCGTTTTCATATCGTGCACACCATTCCGCGCAACCATGTCGGCAAGCCGCTGAAGCGCGTACTGCGCGAAATGCCTGAGCCAGGCCAACCAACCTGACCGCGCACTTGTCGCACTCACCCAAGCCCAATAGCATGCGCGCCCTGTTGCTTCTGGAGACGCCATGGCTGCCAAGACCGCCGTTCCTGACAAACGCACCGAAGCCGTAAAGATGGCGATCGCCCAGATCGAGAAGAACCATGGCAAGGGCTCGCTGATGAAGCTGGGCGATGCCCCCAAGGTTGAGATCAGCGGCATCAGCACCGGCGCGCTGAGCTTTGACCTCGCGCTGGGCGGGCGCGGCATCCCGCGCGGCCGCGTCAGCGAAATCTACGGCCCCGAAAGCAGCGGCAAGACAACCATTGCGTTGCAGGTGATCGCCGAGGCCCAGAAGCGCGGCGGCATAGCCGCGTTCATTGACGCCGAGCACGCAATGGACCCGACATACGCCGAGAAACTGGGCGTGGATATCGAAAACCTCTACGTCAGCCAGCCCGACAGCGGCGAGCAGGCACTGGACATCTGCGAGACACTCACGCGCAGCAACGCCTTCGACATCATTGTCGTCGATAGTGTGGCAGCGCTGGTCCCGCGCTCTGAGCTTGAAGGCGACATGGGCGACGCCCAGATGGGAAGCCAGGCACGCCTGATGAGCCAGGCAATGCGCAAGCTGACGGCGGCTGTATCGCGCGCCAAGACGGCGCTGATCTTCATCAACCAGATCCGCATGAAGATCGGCATCGTCTTCGGCAACCCCGAAACAACCACCGGCGGCAACGCGTTGAAGTTTGCAGCCAGTTGCCGCATCGAGGTGCGCAAGGGCAAGCCGATCAAGGTGGGCGACGACGTGGTCGGGCACGAGGTGAACATCAAGGTAGTAAAGAACAAAATTGCGCCGCCGTTCAAGAAGACCACGCTCGAGATCATGTTTAATGAAGGTTTGAGCCGTCTGGGCGACCTGCTTGAGTTGGGCTCACAGACCGGCGTGGTAAAGCGCAGTGGCGCGTGGTGGACCTACGGCGAAACCAAGCTCGGCCAGGGCAAAGAGAACGCCAAGGCTTTCCTGCAAGAGAACAAGGACATCGCCGAGCAGGTTGAAAAGGCAACGCGAGAAGCACTCGGCATGGCGGTCACAGAAAAGGCGGCCGCAGCGGAGTAGCGGCCGGGGACAGGAGCCCCGGCTGGCAGGCCGGGGGCGCCAGCAGGGCGCAATCGGCCCGGGGTGAGATCCCCGGGCTTAGCATAGGACAGAACATTGTCACAGATCGACGTCAACAAACTTCGCCAGGACTTTCTGCGCTTCTTCGAAAGCAAGGGGTGCAAGATCCTGCCCAGCAGCAGCCTGCAACCGCCGGATGCGAGCACGCTGTTCACCAGCGCCGGCATGCATCAGTTCAAGGACGATTTCACCGGCAACCTCGTGCACGGCACGCGCGCCGCGACGACGGTACAGAAATGCATGCGCACGCCCGACCTTGAAAACGTCGGCAAGACCGCGCGCCACCACACCTTCTTCGAGATGCTGGGGTTCTTCAGCTTCGGCGACAAATTGAAGGGCCCGGATGGCTCAATCGGATTCTTCAAACGTGAAGCAATCGAGTGGATCTGGGAATTCTACACCAGCAAAGAATGGTGCGGCTTGGACCACACCAAGATGTACGTCTCGGTCTATGGAGGCGACGAGAAGGGCGAAGGCCGCGATGAAGAAGCCGCCGCGATCTGGGTGGACGTGCTCAAGCGCCCCGAATACTTCGGCAGTGAAGCAAAAGCCAAGGCCCGAATCTTCTACCTCGGCGAGCACGACAACTTCTGGCCAGCCGGCGCACCCAGCGAAGGCCCGAACGGCGTCTGCGGCCCGTGCAGCGAGATTTTTTACGACCTCGGTGAAGAGTACGGCCAGGGCGACGTCGCCACCAACGGCGACCGCTTCATGGAAATCGGCAACATCGTCTTCACCCAGTACGAACGCAGCGGGCCCGTGCCCGGCAAGGGAACGCTAACTCCGCTGCCAGCCAAGAACATCGACTTCGGAGGCGGGTTTGAGCGGCTAGTGATGGTGATGGAGGGCGTGAAGGCCACGCTGGACACGAGCCTTTTCGATGGCGCGCGGGGAAAGATCATGCACTACGCTGGCCTGCGTTTTCCGGGCCAGGGCGAAGACCTTGAAGCACGAATTCGCGTCAAGCGAATCTGCGATCACATTCGTGCCGCAACTTTTGCGATTGCCGATGGAATCTTGCCATCGAACGAAGGTGCAGGGTACGTCATCCGGCGTATCATCCGCCGTGCGTTCCGAGATGGTAGCGCGCTGGGCATTGACGGCCCATTCCTCCACAGGACTGCGCCCGCCATTTGTGAGGCGTATGGTGGTGCTTACCCTCAGCTCAAGTCAAACGTCGAGGCACTTAGCGGGATCATTCACCAGGAGGAGCAGCAGTTCTCAACGACTCTCGAACGCGGGTTGCAGCAGTTGGCTGGGTTGATTCGCGACCTCAAGCAGAGTGGCGAAAGCACGTTGCCGGGTAAGCCTGCTTTCGACCTGTACCAATCGCAGGGCCTGCCGCGCGAAGTTGTGCAGGATGAACTTGCTGCTGAGGGACTGCACCTTGACCTGGTTGGGTACGAAGAGGCGGAGCAGCAGCACCGTGAACGCTCCAAGGGCGGCAAGCAGGCTGCGGTGTTTGAAAAGGGCTGGTTTCAGGACGTCAAAGCCAAGGCGAAGCCGACCGTCTTCCTCGGGTACGACGGTTGCGAGGGCGAGGGCAAGATCATCGCAATCGTCCGCGATGGCCAGTTGTTCGACATCATTGAAAAGGGCGACAGCGCCACCATCGTGCTGGACCGCTCCCCGTTTTACGCCGAGTCCGGGGGGCAGGTGGGGGATCGCGGCTCGTTCGTCCATGACGGCGCGACGTTCGAGGTCGCCGACACGCAGAAGCGCGACGACATCTACCTGCACGAGGGCAAACTCGCGCACGGCAAGCTGCGCGTGGGCGACACCGTTACCGCGCGTGTGGACGAAACCCGCCGCAACCGCATCCGCTTCAACCACTCCGCTACCCACCTGATGCATGCGGCTTTGCGCAAGGTGCTGGGCGATCACGTTGTGCAGCGCGGCAGCGAAGTTGCCCCCGACCGTCTGCGTTTCGACTTCAGCCACCCCAAGGCGCTGACCTTCGAGGAGCGGCAGGAGATCGAGCGGCTGGTCAACGAGCAGATTCAGGCCAACACCGAAGTCGGCACAGCCGTGATGGCGCCAGACGAAGCCCAGAAAGCCGGCGCTATGGCCCTGTTCGGCGAAAAGTACGGCGACCGCGTGCGCGTACTCAGCATGGGCCGTGAAGGCTTCTCCAAGGAACTTTGCGGTGGCACGCACGTCGCCCGCACGGGCGACATCGGATACTTCCGCATCGTGGCTGAGGGCAGCAGCGCAGCCGGCATTCGCCGCATTGAGGCTGTTACCGGCCAGGCTGCATACGATCTCGCAGCTGAGGACGCGAGGCAGCTTGCGCAACTGCACGCGCTGACCAAGGCTCAGCCGGGCAAGGTAATGGAAAAAGTTGAGTCACTGGTTAAGGAAGTAAAGGATCTCAAGAGTCGCAGCAAGAAGAGCGGCGCGTCTTCCGGAGCTGCCGACGCCGTGCGTTCGAAAGCTGAAACTGTAGATGGCGTCACACTTTACGTCGCCGAAGTCGCTGACGCCGAAGCTGCTGATCTGTTGACAATCAAGGAGGCGCTGGGGCAGGATGCTTCCTCGTCAGCGGTACTGCTGGGCAGTCGCGGCGAAGGCCGCGCGCTGCTGCTGTTGTCGTTTACGAAAGATTTGGTCAGTCGGGGCCTTCACGCGGGCAAGTTGATTGGTGAAATCGCCCGGTTCGTCGGCGGCGGGGGCGGAGGAAAGCCCGATACAGCCCAAGCCGGCGGCAAGAAGCCCGAAGGCATGACGGAGGCCCTGCAGGCCGGACGCGAACGCATCCGGGAAGCACTGGGGCACAGCAAGCGTTGAGGGATGCTCAACGCAGGATGCGGAGACAGAAATGGCAACACCAAAGAAGAAGACTTCACGCGCCAGGCGCAACAAGCGCCGGGCCCATGACGCACTGACGCTGCCGATGATCAGCAAGTGCGCCAAGACCGGATTGCCGAAGCTTTCGCACCGCGTATGCGAAGAAAGCGGCTATTACGGCAAGCACAAGCAGGTATTCCAGGTCGAGGAGCGCCTGTAGGCGCGGGCGCGAGAGGGAACCATGCCACGCATCGCCATTGATGCCATGGGCGGAGACAAGGCACCCGGCGTCGTGGTGCGCGGAACGTACAGGTCCGCGGCTGACCATCCGACCTGGGCGCATCTGCTTGTCGGCGACGAGGCTGTGGTACGCAGCGAGCTTGAAGCCTGCGGCGCACAGTTGGACAACATCAAGATCGTCCACGCTGAGCAGACCATCGACATGAACGAGCACCCGGTTGAGGCCCTGCGCGCCAAGCGCAAGGCTTCGCTGCCGATTGCGGTTCACCTGGTCCAGGAAGGCCACGCCGACGCCGTCATCTCGGCGGGCAACACGGGTGCATTGGTTGCCGCCAGCACGCTGATGCTGCGCACGCTGCCTGGCGTCAAACGCGCGGGGATTCTGACCACCGTACCCACCCTCAAGGGGCGCATTGCCCTGATGGACGTAGGTGCCAACGTCAACGCCAAGCCGTCGCACCTGATGCAGTATGCGCTGATGGCTGACATCTTTTACCGCAACGTAATCCAGCACGAGAAAGAAGTGCACGTCGGTTTGCTCAGCGTCGGAAGCGAAGAGGGCAAGGGCAGCCTGTTGATCAAAGAAACGCACGCGCTGCTGACACGCTCGGCCGTCGATTTCAAGGGCAACGTGGAAGGCCACGAGATTTTTGAAGGCGCCGTGGAAGTGGTTGTGTGTGACGGCTTGGTCGGCAACATCCTGTTGAAGACCGCCGAGGGTCTGTCTGAAATCCTGATGGCGATGTTCATGGGCCACGCGAAAAAGTTTGACCTTCAGGCGGACGAGCGATTCCTCGGCACCATGAAGTCGCTGGTGCACGCCATCGACTGGCGAGAAGTCGGCGGGGCAGCATTGCTGGGCGTGAACGGCGTGGTAGTCATCGCGCACGGGCGCAGCGACGAGCGCGCGATCACCTCAGGCATACGCACAGCCGCGGGCTGCTTTGAGTCCAGGATCAACCAGAAGATCATCGAGGCCCTTGAGCGCGAAAGCACCAGGGCCCCCGCAACGAACTGAAGCAAGCCGGGGAGTGCAGTGGGCAATAACGCGAGTGCGGGCATTCTCAGCATAGGCGCATACGTGCCCGAGCGTGTCGTCACCAACGACGACCTCGCAAAAGTCGTGGACACAAGCGACGAGTGGATCTTCCAGCGCACGGGCATTCGTGAGCGCCGCTTCGCTCGCGAAGACCAATACACCTCGGACATGGCCATTGAGGCGACCAGGCTGGCGCTGCAACGCGCCGAGCTTGAGCCCACAGACATCCACTACATTCTGGTTGCAACGGCCAGCGCCGACAACGTCTTTCCCAACACCGCATGCTGGGTGCAGCGCGGACTTGCAATGGGTGACGTGCCAAGCCTCGACATCAGCACGGCCTGCGCGGGGTTTGTGTACGCACTTGAGTTGGGCTGCGCGCTGGTCAACACCGACAGTTACAAGAACGTGCTGGTGATCGGCGCGGAAAAGCTCAGCGCGGTCACCAACTTTACCGACCGCGGCAGCTGCATTCTTTTCGCCGATGGCGCCGGGGCGGCTGTGATCACCAAAACCGAAGGCCGCGGGACCATTCTGTGCGCGCGCAATGGGGCACGGCACGATTACGACGCGCTGAACATCGCGGCAGGAGGCTCGCGGCTTCCTGCCTCGCTTGAAACCGTTGAGAACAAACAACACACCATCTCGCTCAAGGGCCGCGCGGTTTACAAGTTTGCGGTGCAGAAATTCGTTGAGATGGCGGAAGAAGCCTGCGCGCGTGGCGGCATCAAGCCGGACGACGTGGCGCTGGTCGTGCCGCACCAGGCCAACGTGAACATTATTGAAAGCGCGATGGGGCGTGTCGGCATCGGCATGGACCGCGTGCTGATCAACATTGACCGGTACGGAAACACCAGTGCGGCAAGCATCCCGATTGCCCTTGATGAGGCTGTGCAGGGAGGCCGCATCAAGCGCGGCGACTACGTGCTCCTGCTGGCGTTTGGCGGCGGGCTTAGCTGGGGCTATAACCTCGTCCGCTGGTAAGAACGCCCGTTACACCACTTGATCTCGCCAGGACGGACGACCATGAAGACCGCATTGTTGTTTCCCGGCCAGGGCGCCCAGCACGTAGGCATGGGCAAGGACCTGTGCGACGCCTATCCACAGGCCGGAGCGGTCTTTTCGCGCGCCGATGAGCTGCTTGGGTTTGAACTCAGCAAGATCTGCTTTGAAGGCCCGGAGTCTGAACTCAACCGCACCGACGTTTCTCAGCCGGCGATCCTTGTGCACTCGTGGGCCGTCGTGGAAGTGCTCAAGGCTACCGACAAAGGTCGCGCACTGCTCGAGCGCGGCGTTGTGGCTGCAGGATTGTCGCTGGGTGAGTACTCCGCGCTGGCGGCTGCAGGCGCGATGGCATGGGAAGATGCGGCCAAACTGGTACGCGCGCGCGGCCGCTACATGCAGGAGGCGTGCGACAAACAGCCCAGTACCATGGCCAGCATCGTCGGGTTGGACGATGAGGCACTGGAAAAGGCGGTAGCGCCCGCCCGCGCCAAGGGCATCGTCGTGCTGGCAAACTTCAACGCGCCCGGCCAGGTAGCGATCAGCGGCGACACGGAGGCAGTACAGGAAGCCATGAAACTGGCCAAGGAAGCAGGCGCCAAGCTGACGGTGCAGCTCAGTGTGGCGGGCGCGTTTCATTCGCCGCTGATGGAACCGGCCCGTGAGCGCCTGGCAGCCGAGATTGAAACCACGGCGTTCAACGCGCCGCGCATCGGCGTGATTGCCAATGTGGACGCGACAGAACACCGCGACCCGGGCAAACTCAAGGCCAATCTCGTGCAGCAACTCACCGCGCCGGTACTATGGGCCAAGGGCATGCAGCACCTGATCGATCAGGGGTTTGATGAGTTTATCGAGTTGGGGCCGGGCAACGTGCTCGCAGGCCTGCTCAAGCGCACCGCGCGAGGCGCCACCCGGACCAGCATCGGCAAAGCGGAAGAGCTGGCGGCGGTAATGTGACCGCCTGACTCACCCATCGATGATTTCCAGCAGCCCTTCAACGACTTGCTCCAGGTGCGCTGGTGCAAGGCGGCCGAGGCGTTTGCCAAGCCGTTTCGTGGACAAGGTTCGAATCTGGCTGATCTTGATTGACGACTCCTGGGGTAGAAGCTTCGCCGGCACAGGATAGGTCAACGGAAATCCGGCGCGTTGGGGCGCCGACGTTATGGCCATCGCAATCACTGTGCCGGATTTGGCGTTGAACTCTTCGTGGCTCAGCACCA
This sequence comes from uncultured Planctomycetaceae bacterium, assembly GCA_964652605.1. GTDB lineage: Bacteria > Planctomycetota > UBA8742 > UBA2392 > UBA2392 > JADJRK01. The sequence goes on along the minus strand of CAZZBH010000041.1, from coordinate 2,733 downwards.
GCACGGGTCGGCGGCCAGCCTGTTCGTGACCTTTCACCGGCTCCAGATCAGCCCAGAGAATGTCGCCTCTTACGATTCTGGCCATGCTTCTCCGGCGATTTGTTCATCGGCCAGCTTCTGTTCGTCATCGCGATCCAGCTTCGCCAGCTCGCTCGTGAGGCGCGTCCGGCGTGTACGCCTGACGTGTTCGGCGATTGCGCCTTGCACTGCCTGGCTGCGGTTTGGATAACGACCCTGCTTCACCCACATGTCGATGATGTGGAGCAGTTCCTCGTCGATGGTAATGGCAACTTTGGCCGCAGGCATTAGAGTTCTCCGAGTATGATGATACGTCATACCGCTGATGCCGCAATCAGGAGAGTCCATGGGGCAACTTGACGGTCGAAAAGCACTCATAACAGGCGCGTCGCGTGGCATCGGGCGCGCGATTGCTGAGGCTTTCGCGCGTGAAGGCGCGCAACTGGCACTGGCGGCCACCAGCGCCGAGCGGCTGGGCGAAACTGGCAGGGCCTGCGGCGGCGAGGTGCTGAAGCTGGGTCTGGACGTGCGCAACAGCGCCGATTGCGATGCCGCGATCAAGCAGGCCATGGAAAAGCTGGGCGGCTTGGACATCGTCGTCAACAACGCCGGCGTCACGCGCGACAACCTGCTGAT
>CAZZBH010000041.1:0-2069 GCA_964652605.1 uncultured Planctomycetaceae bacterium | reverse complement strand
GCGGCTTACTGACGAAGACTACGACGCGGTTCTCGACACAAATCTTCGCGGCGCGTTCAACATCACGCGCGCGGCAACGCGGCCGCTGATGAAATCGAAGCACGGGCGGCTGATCAACATTGCCAGCGTGGTCGGCATTGCCGGCAATGCGGGCCAGGCGAACTATGCCGCCAGCAAGGGCGGGTTGATCGCGTTTACCAAGTCGGTGGCCAAGGAGCTGTCGGGGCGCGGGGTGACAGCCAACGTGATCGCGCCAGGCTTCATCGATACCGACATGACGGCCAGCCTTGACGCCAAGGTCAAAGAGGAATTGCTGAAAGGCATCCGCCTCGGCCGCTTCGGCAAGCCCGAAGACATTGCGCAAGCCGCAGTGTTTCTAGCCGGCGATACTGGCGCGTACATCACCGCGCAGGTGCTGGTCGTGGACGGCGGGATGACGGCCTAACCTGCGATTGCTACTCTATTGTCATGGCTTTGTTCGAACGAATCTCTGTTGACCCAGCCGTCATGCGCGGCAAACCCTGCATCAAGGGTACGCGTGTGCCCGTGTCCTCCATTCTTGGCATGCTGGGTGCCGGACACAAGCGCGAAGAGATTCTCGAAGGATTTCCGGAACTGACACCGGACGACATTGAAGCCGCGCTCTCATACGCTGCCTGGCGGATGAGCGAAGAAGAGCGAGCGATCACCGTCTAGATCCAACTGTGGATTCCTGCTGCGGGTGGAGCGTTGGTGCTGCGCATTCTTTTAGACTGCTGTCTTAGCACGACATGGCTGCCTGTACTCGCGGCTGCCGGCTACGAAGTTGTCGATTGGCGGAAGCTTGGCGCTTCCGGCGCAGCCGACGAAGTACTGTTGGCTTGGGCGCAGGAACACGACTACGTAGTCATGACACATGACCTGGATTTTGGAGCGCTGCTCGCGACGCGCGGGTTGTCGCGTCCGAGCGTAGTTCAGATTCGTGCTGAGTCGCACCTTCCTCGCGCCATCGGCCCGCAGGTGTTAGCCGTCTTTAGGGAACACGAACAAGACCTGAGGACGGGGGCCATTGTGACGATCCACGGCACGCGCGTGCGTATGCGTACATTGCCGATCGCCTGACATTTGCCGTGTTCAATCGCCGTTCTTCGTGGTTTGATACCCGCCCATGAACAAGACAAACCCGAAATCCACCAACCGCGTCCGCCCCGACCTGCCGGACGGGGTTCTGAGTCAGCACGAGGCGCTGGAGCGTCTAGATCGACTGACCGAGCAAGCAAAACTTGGCGGCGGCGCCGACCGCATCGAAAAGCAGCACAAAGCCGGCAAGTTGACAGCCCGCGAGCGCATCGCCCTGCTGTGCGACGAAGGCAGCTTCGAAGAGATCGACGCTTTCGTCACGCACAACGTGCCCAGCCTGGACGACAAGAAGTACCTCGGCGACGGCGTCGTCACCGGCGTCGGCCGCGTTTATGGCCGCCCCGTGTACGTGTTTTCTCAGGACTTCACAGTCTTCGGCGGCAGCCTTGGCGAGCGCTACGGCGCGAAGATCGTCAAGCTGATGGACCAGGCGCTCAAGAACGGGTGCCCGATCATCGGGTTCAATGACAGCGGCGGCGCGCGCATCCAGGAAGGCGTGGCAAGCCTTGGTGCATACGCTGACATCTTTCTGCGCAATACGCTGGCCAGCGGCGTCATTCCGCAGATCAGCGCGATCTTGGGCCCGTGCGCCGGCGGCGCGGTTTACAGCCCCGCGATCACGGACTTCGTTTTCATGGTGGAAGGCACAAGCCACATGTTCGTGACCGGCCCCAACGTCATCAAGTCGGTCACACACGAAGAGATTGACATGGAGGGCCTTGGCGGCGCGACCGTGCACAATGAGGTCAGCGGGGTCGCGCACTTCAGCAACGAGACCGAGCCTGACAGCATCGCCAGCATCAAGAAGCTGCTCAGCTTCCTTCCGCAGAACAACCTTGAGCCGCCGCCGTACATCGAACCGGACGACGACGTCAACCGTGAAGACGACCGTCTCGACCGCGTTGTGCCTGACCACCCCGAAAAGCCATACGACATGCACGACGTGATCG
>CAZZBH010000040.1:0-28816 GCA_964652605.1 uncultured Planctomycetaceae bacterium | reverse complement strand
AAAGGTGGTGGACCGTACAGGACTCGAACCTGTGACCCCTACCGTGTCAAGGTATGCAATGCGATCCTAAGTCGTTTGACAGCAATTACTTACGGAAATGGACGACCAGCCTGTAACATCGCCTTGTAACATCGCTACTGACTCCGGCCATGACACAGCGTCAAAGCAAAGCGGGCGACGCAACCGGCGTCGCCCGTCGTCGTCGCCGGTTGAAATGCCCTAAACCAGTAGCACCGCAATCGGCATACAACTGCGAACAACTGGCGCGGTCTGCGGGAAGAGCCTTTCGATGATCCGCGCGACCCACCGTAATACCTTCACGCGGATCGTCTTCGGAACAGCCCGTCGAACCTTTGCGGCAACGCGCGCGACGGACCGGACTACCTGACAGGTGCCGCGCCACATTCGCGTGAGAAACGAACGAACTCGTTGCCACAGGGTCGGTTTACTTGCTCGGCCTTCGCGGCCTGTTACTTGGGGGGGCATCTGCATTTCCTTGCAGTTGGGTTGCGGAATCCGGCTCGTCGATCACTGGACGAAACAGCCGGGCCGCACTCCTATCGTACTGAACTGCCAAACGTCCGCCACACCACGACCGCGCGCACGGTGGCAGGCGATGGTCGTAGGTCCCACCGGCGCATGATCATCGATTCATTCGACTCTGCGCAATGAGCCATTCAAGAAGTTGCGCACGCGCAAACCGAACTGAACCCCCGATCTTGGCTGCCGGGAGTCCCTGTTCTCGAACGAGCTTGAACACTGTGGCTCGGCTGACTTGCAGGTAGTCGGCTGCTTGCTCGACAGTAAGGATGTCGCGGGACTCCGGTCGGGGTTCGCCGTCGCGGGCAGCAAGCGCGGTTTTGTCGCGCTGCTTTCGCTGTGCTTGCCCACTTGCGCGTTTCTTACCCATACCGCCTTTTCCGCTGTCAGGCTTCGTTCGATGGGTGTCAGGCTGTCTGACGCAATATGCCCCGAACCACTTCCGGATGCCACTGGCCCCGGCCCGTCTTCGTGCTGACACCCCGTCGATTCAGTGATGCAGCGATCTTGCGCAGGCTATCTCCGGCGGACGCCCTTCGCCTGATCCACCGCAACACTCTCTGCTCGTCGGGAACTGGTTCAAGGCACCGCACGCGCTGGTTCGCCTGCCTTCGCACGACCGACCGGAAACCGAACGGCACCGTTCCCCCTGTCTTCTCGCCCTGCCGACGTTTGTGTCGTAGCGCATCGCGTGTTCGCTCGCCGATCTGGCATCGCTCAAGCTCCGCGAGTGCGGCAAGCAACGTGAAGAAGAACTTTCCAATGGCGCTCGATGTGTCGATCCGTTCCTGAATGCTGTGCAGCGCGACACACCTTTGCTGGCAGAGTTCGGCAATCTCGATGGCGTGGCGAACGCTCCGGACCAATCTGTCGAGCTTGTAAACGACCAAGCCGTCGATCTGCTTCTGTCGGACCATCCGCAGCAGCCGCATTGCACCGGGACGGTTGGCGGTTGCCTTCGCGCTGATCCCTTCGTCGGCGATGATCTCGCAGAGATCGACGCCATGTATCTTGCAGTATGCCTCGATGGCTGCCCGCTGTGCGTCCAGCGAGACCCCATCGGTCTGGCCGTCCGTACTGACCCTGACGTACCCAACAACGCGCGGTTTAGCCATCTCAAGAGAAGTCCATACAAGTCTGGATCAGTATAGAATTGTCCTAAATGGCGTCAATATGGTCCATCCCCTGTGTTCCGCAACATGCGATTGACACAGCGTCAATCGATTCAGGAACGCAGGTAGCTATGGTCGGTCTGCCCGTTCCCGTGTCTATCGGGTCAACCGGTCAACGATCAAGTCCCATCGGTCCCGGTAGGACTCGATGCTCCACCCGCAACGACTTTGCCTTGGCGGCAGGTGGACAGCGCGAATCGTGTTGTCGGCGCTGCGGGGTTGCCCCTTCTTGCCCGGTGTGTCGAGCCAAAGCTGATGCGCCTTCCTGATCTCGCGGGCCATGTCCTTCGATGGGATGACGTAATACTCGAAGCCGCCTGTGGAGCCGGGAAGCGGGATGCCGCCCAATACCCAAAAGAAGCCGTCACCGTAGTCAAACTCCGCCTTCATCCCGACGCCGCAAGTTCGGTTGCCCGGCACGAACGTCTTCACTTGGATGTGGGCGAACTTCGTGCCCTGCACGTTGCTGCAAAGTATGTCGGTGTTCGGGCAGTTCCCCATAGTCACGACGGCGACCAGCCCGCGCCTGCACAACTCTCCCGCGATGAAGAACTGGCTCGCGTTCCCACGGAGCGTCTTGTTCGACTTCTTCGGCGCAACTTTCATGTTATGCCCTGTGCGAGCGAGTTTGCTCATTTCGCAACGTATATCCAAGAACCGCGCCGCTTCGCGATCACCTTGTGCTTCTTCCAAAGCTTCATCCGGTAGTCCAAGTGGTCTTCGATGAACTCTTCGAACGAAAGCACGTTGTCGTGGTCGGTGTAACACTCGTCCTGCGCATCCGCCGGTACGACCACGTACACCTTCTTCGACTTCATCGCGCTCAACTCCTTGTCGGAGAGCTTGCGGTCGATGGTTGCCAGATAGAAGTGTGTTCCCTTCGCGCCTTCGGTAACCACCTGACGCCACCGCTCACGCAACGTCGTTTTGAGGGTCAGCACAATGCAATCCATTGGATTCTTGTTGTAGTGCTGCTTGGACGGCATCACGAAGTCGGGCTTACCGTCGAGTCGTGGCTTTGGCGTGAACGGATAGCCCAATCGTTGCAATATGTCGTTCATCACGACCTGAAAGGAGTCTCCTGCCCTCGATCTCCTGCTCTGCGTAAGACTCAAGAAGAAGGAGTTGATGGCCGGGAACTCATTCCGGGCAGCCTTCCTCACGTCTGCCTTCGTGGGCTTGCCGGGCAGATTCCGGATCAAGAGATTGGCGATCATCGATGCTGCTCGGCGCTGATGGCGTTGAAAGTCTTCGTATGCCTCAAGCTGAACATCGACAACGAGATCGCTGATGTTTTCCCTGATCCAGCCGGGTTCGGCACGTTTTCCACGGAGAGTTCGGCGCAACACACCAAGGGTGATTTCGTTGCTCTTCGGAATGTTCAGGCGCTTGAGATTCACGTCTGTCAACAGCAGTTGCCCTCATTGCCGCAGCGCCATGTTCTCGCGTGACCCTACAGCGTGCCCAACCGAACAGCATCAAGACGTTGAAATCGCGACTTCGGAATCTTGACTACGGTGCTTGCTCCACCGCCCATCGTGCGACCGCCGCCCTGCGACACCCAAGAAGCCCACCGAGCAAGTTCGTCGAACGTGATGTACCACCAATCAACAAGGTTTCGGTGCTCTGGATCGTCGATCTCCTTCACGACGAAAAGTGACCGCAGGTTGCCTCTGCGGGCTGCGTAGAACGCCAACTTGACGAACGGGCCGACATCGAGGCCAAAATATTGACCAAGCTTGTTGTCGGTTGCAGGGGTCTTTTCCTTGATCTCTATGGGGTAGGTATACTGTTGCCCCCACAATAAGCCGTCGATGTCGGATGTCTCCTGCATGACCGCATTTTGAAATGTCACGCGAAGGTGCTCCTTCGTGAACTCCTCTGGAACAACAGCATCAGGAACTTCCGCTACGTCCGTTGTGTATCGCAGAAAGTTGTAGCGTTTGGTTCGAGGCGAAAACCCGTTAGTTGCATCGCCGGGGAAATCCTTCCAGTCCTGCGCCGTAGGAACGCCAAGTAACTTCGTATGCCACCCGATTGACGCTGGTTCATCAACTCGGTGTACCACGGGCGCACAGTAGTAGCTGCGAATACCGATTGAGTGAAGGCCGGAACACACGGCGTGCAGCCCTTGATGGGGTGTCGGCAATTCGTCGGTGACGCGATCCGGTTGAAGGATCTCCGGAAAGAGTGCAATCGTTGACTCGCCGAACACGTCCGCGCCAACATTTCGCGCCAGCCAGCCGCCTACGGAGACGCGATCTCCGAAGCCGCAAGCGGTGACGTGAGATCTGAAATCAACTTCGGCCAGCAACCCATTCAGTTTGTTCCGATTGATGCTGGAAATGCTCTGCGACAGGAACCTTCGCATGGCATCAAGTCCTATCGTTGGCATAGAAACACCCCTTTAGGCTCGTGATGTCCTGCGGGGATGTTGCCATCGGCTCCCGCTACCTGATCGTATCCACTGTGCCAACGCCTCGACAACTTTCTGTTGGGTTGACTCCGCTTGGTGCTTGAGTGCGCACTCCCAAACTACCGCGACACGCCAGCCCTGATTCAACAGCAGCTTGCGATTTCGGCAATCGCGAGCAGCGTTGCCTTCGAGTTTGGCGTTCCAAAACTCCGGTCGCGTGGAAGGCGCCCTGAACAAGTGGCAAGAGTGCCGGTGCCAGAAACAGCCATGCACGAATACTACGGTGTCCCACTTGGGTAGTACAAGATCAGGCTTGCCGGGGAGCTGTCTTGCATGGAGACGGAACCGAAATCCCGTTCGATGCAGCAATCGTCTTACAACCAACTCCGGCGCGGTATCAGTGCTTCGGATGCCTGCCATCATCCGGCTGCGGACTCTTCTTGACACAGTGTCAACCATTGGCGTTTGCCCGAACCAGCTTGTCGAAGAGCGTTCGTGGCTTTCGGCGAATCCGCTGCTTGTCACCGACAACGTAAGGCACCATCGCGGATGCGATGGCTCTGACGACTGGAACCACGACGGCATTGCCGAACTGCTTATAGGCCTGCGTATCGCTTACGACGATCTTGAACGGCGGTCGGTCAGGGTTGTCGAAGCCCATGATCCTTGCGCACTCGCGCGGCGTCAAACGACGCGGGCGGGTTCCTTTCTGGCGGATCAGGATTTCGCTCCCGTCCTTGTAGTACCTTGCGCTCAACGTCCTTGCGACATCGCCGGGGCCGAACAGGCCAAAGCCGAACCCGTTGCCTTTCGCCCGGTGTTTTTCGGCGTATTCACGCAGATACTTCCACAGGTGCGTTGTAAGTGTGTACTTGGCCGCAACCCTGCCATCCTCATCCACCGTGTACGGCGGCTCCGGAAGCTCCGATCCATCTTCCGGGTGCAACACTCTTCCAAGTCGCGGACCTGACTCAACCGGCGGGATCGCAACGTCCTCAAACGAGAAACCGGCATCCCTTTCGAAGCCCACGATGAAGATGCGCTCGCGGTGTTGCGGGACGAAGCTCTTGGCATCGATGATCTTGCACTCGACCGCGTAGCCGAGTTCTTCCTCAAGCGTCTGGCGAATCACGTTGAAGGTGCGCCCCCGGTCGTGGCTGACAAGATTCTTGACGTTCTCAAGCAAGAACGCCTTGGGCCGGTGGTACGCGATGATCCGGGCAACATCGAAAAACAATGTACCTTGGGTTTCGCAAAGAAACCCGTGCGCCCGACCAAGTGCGTTCTTCTTGCTCACACCCGCGATGCTGAACGGCTGGCAGGGAAAGCCCGCAAGCAACACGTCATGTTTCGGGATGTCCCCCGCGTCAACCTTTGTGATGTCGCCAGCGATCTCGTGATCGTCCGGGAAGTTGGCTCGGTAAGTAAGCTGGCTGTATTTGTTCCACTCGCTGGTGAAGACGCAACTGCCACCTGCGGCCTCGAAGCCAAGGCGTAGTCCGCCAATACCAGCGAACAGATCAACAAACGTGAATCCACGACGCTTCATCATTGCCTCACCGGGCCACCTTACCTTCGGCTGCGACACAGTTGCCCGTGTTTGCAAACTGCGGAAAGGTGACAGCCAACTCCCCGACACACGACTGTAAGGTCAAAACGAAGGCTTCGCCAGGGGAGGCGTAACTCTTTTTGCCATAACCACTTACGAAATCACACCGACGCCTGGAGACTCTCTCCAAAAGCGCACTACGAACGGCAACCTGTCCAGGCAATCTTCGGAAGGAAGGAAGTGGTCGGCAGGAGCAGGCGGGAGTCATCGACAGAAAGCCCCCAACACGGCGCATTGTCAGGCTGTGCGGAACTTCCAGTCACTTTGTGGCGGTCACAATGTGAAGCGGATTCTTGTCGAGCATCGCGGCCTGAACCTTCGCTCGCAAGAAGTCCCGCAGACCGACAGCGGATTCCAGTAGATGCACGAACTCTTCGAGCCGGGCGAGCAGGACAGGCCGTCCGCTGGTGATTGCAACGCGACAGTCGTCAATGGCTGGATCGGTAAAAGACGAGTGGGATATGATCAAGCCGCGCACTTGGCCCCCGCGACCAAACACACGCACAAGATGGGGCGCGACGTGTGCTTTGCCAAGCGGCTGGCGATGCCACTTCATCTCGACTATGTACAGGTGCCCGTCAAGTTCAATGGCGCCGTCAATCTGTTCACCGACGCCTACTTCGGGCCCCGTTGAAACAGTGAACGCTTCTCGAATGAGCACACCGTCCAAAGCGAACAGTGCGTTTAGCGCCGCTTCCAGCGCCTTTCCCCGGACGTAAGGGTCTTGCTCGCCGAACAGAGCGAAGAACTCTCGTCTCACGGCGTCAACCTGCCGTCGTCGTAGTTCAAGGCGTTCCTCTGTCTCCCGCTGCTTCGCTCGGCGTGAGCTGGCTTCACGTTCGCGCTCGTTCTCAATTCGGGTGAAGACATCAACTTGGTTTATCTTGGATCGAATCCGGTAAACGCCAGCTTCCGCTGCATCTCGATCATTCTCCCAACTCTGGTTGAAGTTGGCCCAATCGACTACGGCGCGGGCTACATGGCGTCTGTACCCAATCCCCCGGTCGCCAAGTTCGTTGATGTGCGTTAGCACCTGTCGAGCGATGTCGTACTTGCTGATGGAGTCTCGGTCGCGAAGAAGATGCTTGTTGAGCTGATCGAGCAAGGGCACCTCAACGCCACAACTGCGGAAGAATAGGAGAACCTGCCGCTTCCCACGCACGAGTTTGGGAATCACGTCGATGAACAAGCCCAAAAGCTCGGCGTTCCAGTGAAACGGATCGGCCGTCATTCCCGCGCTCCGGCACAGCACCTGCCTACTTCCTGATCGGGGCTTCTGGCGTAGCGACATCCCATTCGCTTCCTACCCCTTTACTTCAATCCTTGCGATGCTGACCTGATACCCCATGCGCTTGATAGCCTTCGTCGTCCGCCGCAGATTCACCTTGCTGAAGAACGGCAAGCCCGACGCAACCCTTCCGGCGGGCGCGTCTGCGATGGCATAAACGAATGTGATTTGCCGGAGATCCGGTTCATCCAAGTCGAAGAGGGGCGGCCAAGCTTTAGGTAGCGTGTTGGCCGTCTGCTGCCTGTATTCCTTCAAGTCGCAGAAGCACTCGGCGGACACATACGCTTGAGCGAACAGGTGGCTAAGAGTCGCCGAGCCGTTGTACTTTTTGACGGCCACGAAGTGTCGTTGCTTTGACAAAAGGTCGCACACTTCAATCGAGCTATTGCCGCTAAAACCGTGGAACAACTTCTTGTCGAAACAAACGAACTTGTCCTTGTTCTTCTTCTCCACTCGTGAGTTGTAAACACCTTCCTTCTCGATGCGCCTTACCATCTCTCCGTTCTTGGCCTTTACCTTCCTTCGCAACGTTGGCGGCAGAAAGCTGCTCGGTAGTTCGGGAATTGTGCGGACATCCTTCTCGACCCGCTTCACAAAGGCGTCGTCGATCTTGTTCCATTTCTTGAGCGTAAACAGGTAGTGCTCATCCTTGTACTTGGTCTCAAAGACAACGTAATCGACCAGTGGCCGCCTTTGGGTAGCCGGATTGCCGTCGCCGTCAACGCCGATGACGTGGACCTTGCTCGGAACAGCGTCTTTCAGGTCATTCTCGTCCAGAAAGTCGTAAACCCCTTTCAGCGAAACGTCGTCCATCTCGACTTTGTGCTGCCCCTTGCTGACCACAAAACGCTCGGCCTTTTGCCAGAAGTCGATTTCCGGGTACACAAGGAGAAGGTGGTCGGTTGAGCGTGCGGTAAACGCCTCATCAAGAACGGCGTCCAGTTCACCTTGCAGAGCCGAGTCCTTGACCTGAACGACGTAGTCGATGAACTCAAACCTTTTCTTGTACGTCTTCTTTCTGAACGCCTTGAGCAATGATTCGCACTTCTTTCCAAGCTGCGGGAGAGTCATGTCCGCAGTAAGGCTAAGTGAGTCAGCCCCAACCATCCGCGTGCCAAGCTTGCTTTGAGCCTTTGAGGGAACCCCGGCGACCATACGCAGCAAGTCCTCTTCAAGATTGAACTCGAAGTCTCCGAGGCTCCCTTCTTTACTCAAGAGCAGCCGCTTCTGACTCGCTTTGTTGTCGAACCGGCGAGCGTCTAACCCCCGCATACCGTGGTCAGGATCGATTGTGTTGAGCGTAACGCGAAGACCGAAGTCCGTCTGCATCCTCGAACGGCTTACGGCGGTGTGACCATACCCTGTCGTGACGGCAAAGAACCTTCCGCCCTGATTGATGATGAAGACCATTGAGTTCGACACGTTCTGTACGTCCGGCGGGAACGTCACATAACCTTCAAAGAACTCGATCCAACGAGGCGTCGTAGCCTTGTTCACCTGCATGTATGCACGAGCGGAGAACTGCGGTTCCTTCTTGAGCGGAAGCTGTATAAACGGCTCGTCGCCGCTAAGTTTTTCTTTCTCAAGGCAATCCTCAAACGTCTTAGCAGCTTCCGTGAACATGTAGAATGTGAACTTCAACGGTTGCCCCTTTCCGCGCTCACGCTCCGCGACCTGAACTACCAGTCCAATGTGGCTATGGAGTAATGCATTCGAGCAATCTCACCAAAGTGAAGCAGCTGTCGCAATGGAATTTCGTTTGACACAGTGTCAACGCGGTGACGACCGATCACGGACGTTCGTCGTCAATCCACCTGCCGTCGGCGTTGTAACGCGGGCAGCCCTCGAACCCAAGTGTTTGCCATATTGCGTCGAAGTCGTCCCGCAGGACAACATCCGCAGGTTCGTCGAACGACTCAACAGTCTCGCCGGGGTAGTCGCAGATGGTGCGGTCGAATCCCCGGTTGCGGGGAACGTCTGCATCTCCCCTGTCCGTGTTCTTGATGTCAATCGAGTTGACCACAGACAGGGCAACGTGAACCGGCGGGACAACGCCAAGCGCCTTGAGAATCGTGAAGTAGTGGGTCAATGCGGCGATGGTATCGCGCTCCGTAACAAGGGTTCTGTACAGGCTGTTTTGCCGATCCGGCGGCACGAAGAACGCGCCTGTGGTTACAGCTTCTACCTGTCCGCTGCGGTACAACTGCGTGCTCGCCGCCGTACCGCCCGGTGTACCGGCCATTGTGAGTACACCGTCGAAGTTCATGCGGACGCTGTGGCACCGGCCACCCAACGGTTTCGCGGCGGTCTGGATTTTTGCGAGCGGCCTCAAGTCGAACACTTCGCCCGACGCAACCGATGCAAGCGGGATGACGTGCAGCGAGTACGCTGGCTTCTGCCCGCCCAAGCATGGAGCGCCGCCGCCTGCGGTCCGTTCGTCGCGTGCCCGTCGAACGCTGGCGACCCTTTCCATGACGCTATCGCGCAGGCCAAAGGCTGTGCGTAGTTCGTTCCAGTCCATGCCGACCTTCCCCGCATCGCTGCGGCGTTGCGCGATGAACCGCCCGTCGCCCAAGTCAACCAAGTGTGGTCCCGCCCAACTCTTCGCGACCTGCACGACGAGAAATGACTTCCCGTCAACTTCAACCGGGTAAATCTCCGGTGCAGGTGATCGGGGCTTTGCTCTCGACGCCCAAGTGTTCAGAAGGCGCAACTTCTCGTCGGCGATGTCGGTCGTCGGAACCCCCACACGTTCGCCGGGCCGACCCGTCTTCTGCTTGTTCACGCGCTCTTCGTCGATGCCGTAGATGATGACTCCGCCAAGCGCGTTCGCCATCGCGCACACGGTTGCGACGAAATCGCGATTGCCCTTGTCCCCCGGCTCCGGCAGCGAACGCTTGTACTCAAGCTGCGCACTCTCCGGGAAACCAAACCGCAGGAGTTCGTCGAGCGACTCCGCCGTAAACTTCTGATATGGGTTGAACGGCATTGGCAAACCCGGAAGCTGGCACTAAGTCGGAGCGACGGTGAAGGTCCCGACGAACGAATCGGGACCGAGCTTGTACGACACAAGAAGCGCAGCAACACCAGCTTCTGTCCATTCCAGCGGCGGCTTCTCGGCGATCTTTGACGCAAGGCCCTCGATTGCCCGCGAGATCGCTTGAAGTTGAGGCTCCATGATGACCCGCGAACCGTCCGGAAGATGCACGCCCTCACCAACGATGTTGGTTCTCGTTACGAGCACCGGGACGCAGCTTCGGCCCGGAAACGTGTCGTTGAACCACTGTACGCTGTGGTGTAGCTGCTCGGCGTCGGCTTTGATGATGTGGGGTGAGTCGCCCTGTTTCGCCTCAATCACGAGCGACTTCTCCGTCCACTGCACCAGATCGTCCGGAGCACCTTCGCCATAGGTTCGTTCCGCCTGTTCCCCTTCCGCGCCGAGGAACGGGGACATTTCAGCCAACGCCTGTTCGAGTTGCTTGTGTCCAGCATTCAAGTGCAGCCAGTCGCGGACATGCGCCGCATGTAGCACCGCTGCATTGGCATTCTGTTCGCCGTGTATCCAACGAAGCAAAGTCTTGGCCGCACTTAGCTGTACGCCGGTTCGCACTCGTCGCCGCGTTCCTTCCGGCGGCAGCAGAAGTCGCTTGCTTAGGTCGCGGGCCGCCTTTTGAACGGCCAATGCGCCATCGGGGTCAGTCGCGTATTTTACCCGTGCCTGTTCTTGCAGTAGTCGCCCCTTTTCCTCACCTGATGAAGCGTTTATCGCTGGATCGAGAGCAACAACGGCGCGTTGTGAGTCGCCCAACCACAGGTGACGAACGGACGCCCTCTCTGCTTCTGCTTGCAACGCCTTTTCAGGAGTCACCACGTTTGCTCTTGCCCGGAGCGCCTGTCGCACTTTCTGTTCGTACAGGGCCTTCCAGCCAGCGTCACGTTGGAGACACTTGGAAACCATGTCTTGTAGCAAGGCGGGAAACTCGACGGTCTGCCGCTGACGAGCCTCTCGTGCAAGGAAGTCTGCCAGTTTCATCTCACGCTGTGTGTATTCGGTAAACTGTTCTTGAATCTCGCGTCTTGAAACGAACGTCGCAAGTTCTCTTCCGGCAAGGATTACAGCCGCGTAGTCCGCCGGAGATCGCACTGCGCGTCCCATCCCCTGCTCGATCCGATGGACGAGCCTATTCCGCGCACCACCGGGTATGAGTGCGGTGCCCGCGTCTTGACGGTCAACAAGATTCTCGCCTGTTGGTAAACCATCGAAGATCAGTACGCGGCAGGCTTCGTCAGGCAGATCAACTCCGTCGTAACGTTGGACGAAGGCGGCGAAGTTCGTCCGTCCGTGGCGCAACTTGTCGGCCAACCGTGCTGCGTCATCTCCCATAGCCAATTCAGCGCCTGCTCGCTCCCAATCGCTGGCCTGTTTGGCACTCGCACAAAGGACGACAACGCGCTTCCAAGTTGCCAGTGACTTAGCCCATTCGATAACCCACTCCCTTGTCAGCATCGGACTCACAAGGGACGGCGCTACGATCATCCTCTCGCCGGTGCCACTGCCAACTTCAATTGGGGCGGTAACAGCTTCCTTCGCCGCAGCGAGTTCGCGCACCAGCATTGAGTCATCAAGTAACGTAGCCGACATGAAGATGCGATGCTCTGCGGCGTCGTAAGCTCGCACACGTTCCACAAGCGGCAGGACGGGCGTAATCTCGATTGCGTGCGTCGCGATAAGGCACCGACACTTCTCAATTCCATCCCTAACAAACGGCCAAACGAGTGCTAACGGCTGGCGAGGATTGCCGAAGGGCGCAATCAGCCGTGCAGCATCGTCGGCAATTCGGTTCCACGACCAATAGGGAAGCTCAATCAGCGCGCGCGGATCGCCCTGCTCAATGTCGTGCCATTCCGGAGCGTTGTACTGTGCGGCAGCCGACCTAACCAGTTGCATCAGGCTGTTGAACAGGCCAACGAGTTGCTCATCGTTTGCAGCGATTCGAACAATGAAGGCACTGCGAATGTAGTCAACTCCGGTATGAGCATCATCGAGAACAACGCAGTGTGGTGTCAATTGGACTTCTTCTCGGTCGAATGAAGTTTGGGCGTTGAAGAGCTTGGAGTACGTGCATACAAGAACCGCCCGTCCCTGTAGGCAATCGGGATGAGGCTGACGCTCACCCTTTTGATAGCAATGTGCGGGAATACCGGCTCTACGAGCTTCACCAAGAACCTGTTCAACAAGCTGCCGGGTGGGGCACAAGTACACCACCGGCTTCCTGCTGGACAAGCCGACAGAGTACAGATGCAGCAGAGCTACGATGGTCTTGCCCGCCCCGGTGGCCATCTTGAGCACGGCGTCGCGTTGGTCACGGGTGTCCCAAAGACGCTGTACAGCCGATCTCTGCTCTGGTCGCAGCGTGTAGTGGGTCGTTTCCCTGTCAAGCGTCTCGTACAGGTCGAGCGGAGCCAACGGCTGCGGGTCCTCTCGCCGATTCGCCAACTCACCAAAGTCGAACATGCCCCATCTCCTGATTTCGAGAACTGCGGTCCGCGCCATGCTACCTTTCGCAACGACAACCACTGTTCCCCAACAAGCAAACGAGAGAGGGTGTCGGCGGAGCGAAGATGCAAGCCACTGGTGTTGACACCGCATCAACGACCGTGCGTTCGGTCACTCTTGGCAGGTCGTGCTTGGCCTGCTCGGCCAAGTAAAGATGCCCGCCAGACGCGATTAGCGCCCCGCTGACGCTTCCGGACCCCTTTGGGCGAGTTCGGACCCGTCCCGCGCCGCGCAATTGGACCTGCATTGAGTCGAAGGCTGACTGCGACAGTACAGAAATGGCCTGCATCCGAACCGACGGCGGAGTGAGCTATAGGCGCGGCTGCATCGAACCGAAGATCGCCCAAACGCGGTGCAGGCCATCCACGAAGTCTGTGCCGACTTCGGCCTGATGCTTTTGAGCTTCGCCCTTGACGTTGCTGTAGCGCAGGTTCATGGCCAGATCGAACAGCGCGTCGGCGAAGTCAGCCCGCTTGGCGATGAGGCGAAAACGATAGTCTCCACCCCGCGTCTCAACGATGTCGCAGTAGCGCAGCGTTGCGCACGCACGCCGTAAGTTGTCCAAGTGCTCTCGTTTCCGGGCGCGGATCATCACGCGCTCGAAGTCGATCTCGGTCGAGCCGGGAGCCTTCTTCGCCAGCACCACCGAAAGATGCCCAATAGCGGGCAGTTGAAGCCACATCGTCGTTCTCCCGTTTCGCGTTCGCTCAAGTTCCACCGACAAAGCAGCGATGAACTGGTGCAAGAATCTGCGCTCGCTGCCGGTCAACATCCGACTCAACTCCTGCCTGTCGGGCCTGCGATTGACACAGTGTCAATGGACTCAACTCGAACCACGCCGCTTGGATAGTCAGTGCCATATTGGGTACAGTGGGTACGAAGCCCCGATTCTTGGTTGGCTGCGATGAGACGCACCCGACCGGCGTAGCGATGTTGAGTGGGTGGTCGCGCTTCCACCCGAACTGCCTATGATGTTGTCAATGAGCCGCCAGTGCGCGTCCCGACACAAGCGGACCTATTCTAAGTCTTTTCGAGCTTCGATCCACTCGATTCTTGCAATTTCTTGCAAGCGCATTGAACTGCTCGCCCGATGCCTGCTTGACCCATTCAAGCTCGCGGTGTGCCAATCTTAGGGTAGTTCTTGACTGAATATCATTCTTTCAACGAAACCACGTACAGCCTTTCGTTGCTTCCGAACACAACGTGGGTGCCAGCGTCTGAAATCGTGGCTCCATTCTGTCGCAGCGCGTTGAGCTTGGATCGGTCAAGCTCGCCCCGTCCCGGCTGGAAGAACCAAGCAACTTTGCCTTTCGCGCCGACGATTTCTATGACCGCAAGTGTGGTGCTGCCAGCGACGCTGACAGGCAAGTCAACGGTCTTCCAGTCGAGTGATGGACTGCCGGATGCCGGGATACTCGATTCGCGCCGTGCCTTGTCACCGGCGGTGATGTCCTTCTCGACTTTGCCCGACGCCTCTTCTTCCCCCCGAACGGTAATCTTCCAGCTTTTGGAATCGCCGGTGACAAGGTTGATCTTGCGGATGGAGCTTGGCGCTTCCAAGCAAACAGCCCACAGCGTGCCTTCCTCGACGAACCAGCGCATCAAGTCTCCCTTGAACTCAACGACCGATTCGCCGTTTGCGTTGCGCACGGTAGCGGTCGGTGCCATGCCCCACTTCTTGTCTCGCCAGAACTCAACGGCGCAGAAGAGTTTCGGAGCCGCAAGCGACCCGAACCACTCCGTGCCCTCTTTCGACACCTTCTTTTCAAGTGTCTGCCGGAGTGCATTGCCCCGTCGTTCAATCTCGCCGACGACGTTCTCGATAGGTGAATCCGCCCTCAACAGCGCGTCGAGTGCGGACTCTTCGTCGCTTGGCTCACCGGGCCGAAGGTCCTGCAACGCAGCCAGTGCATCGGCGAAGGCAGACCGGCGAGTAGCGACGCTCTCGGCCCTGCCTTGGATTGCGAGCCACAAGTCCGACCGCGCCTTGGCAACAGTTTCGTTCCAGTTAGTGAGCGGTTGATTGAACGCGGCGTTCACTTCCGCCGCAGCAGCAAGGCTTGGCTCAATCCTGTCGAGGGCAACTCGCGTCGCCTTAGCGATGTCGTCCAGTGACACTCCGTCAAGCGTTGCCACTTTGTCGGCCACAGCGTCGCTGATGGCAGAGAGATCGGCTTCTTCACCGGATTGCAGCAGCGCGAGTAGCCGCTTTGCGACGGCCTGACAGGCATCGATGAGCGGTGCTTCGTACTTCACGTCCACCACAAGCAGGTCGTCGATAAGTTTGACTGTCACGCCTCGTGCATCGTTTTCGAGGCTCGCGAGCCGTCGTCGTTCGGTCTCGACAACGTCAACGAACTTCTTGTGCGTCACTTTCGCGCCGAAGGCGTTCGTCCCCGTCACTTCGCCAACGTAGGTGAACTCGCCTTCCAGCGGCATCAGCTTGAGCGTGTTGCCGAAGCGTTCCGGTTCACGCAGCTTCGTTTCAACGATCACCCATTCGCCGGAAAGCCGGTCTTTTCCCTGATAGGCGCCCTGTTCCTCACGCGGGTCGTCGATCCACAGCCTGTAGGTGTTGTCGGCTTCATCCTGTGCGCGTTCAAACTGCTCGCCTATGAGTTCCTCAAGTTCCGGCGGACTTTCGTCCAGATCATCCGTTGCGCTTTGCGCCAGTTCGGTCAGGGCCGCACGGTAAGGTGCGAGCACGTTTGCGGTGAACGTGGTCAGCGCCACAAGGTCGGCGCTGGCGATTGACACAGTGTCGATGCCCTTGCTCAACACGGGATCGGCGGCGGCTCGCTCCGCGTAGCGCGTTGCCTGATCGGATGCAATCTTCCGGTAAGCGTTCAGCGCCGATTCGACAAGTTCTTCCCACGTCGCGATCTTTGGAGCGGGCTTTTCCGCTTCGGGGTCATCGGCGGGCGCGGGTTTGTCGTCGTCTGATTCAGAAAGTTTGTCGCGAGATTCCTGACCGTCAGCAGTTGGCTGCTCCGCAATTGAGATTTCGTGTGAGGACGGCGAAGCCTTCTCTGTCGTGGCAGGACTCTTCTGGCCTGCCTGCTGATCCGGTGCAGTGCCAGAGTCGGCAGCACCGCCGCAGCCCCCCAACACCAAGACCCAAGTGATGAGAAACGCAACGAGTGTGCTGGTTGAGTTGCCCTTGTGTAGCATGTCGATCTCCCCGGCAAGTGCGGAAGCAGGAGATCGCGTGAACGAAGGGGCGACCCGCCCGCCGCCCGCAACGCAGGGTCTTGGTCAGGCCCCTTGGAGCAAGCAGTCACGAACGAGCCGCCTTTTCGGGCGGCGTCGTGACTGCGGAAAGCTCCAAAGAAATCGACCAAGAGTTCGCGTTGCGACCGCAAGTCAGTACGCAGTTGTCTTTTTCGTGTCCGAAGCCGTACCGGCTTCGCCATCCGCCAAGCTCCTTTGCCTTGGCGCCCCCATCTTCCCGCAACCCGTTCATCGGCGCAAGGCGATAGGTGGTCATTTCGTGGCCGCCAATGGCCGGGAAGAACCCACCAAGTCCGCACCAAAGGATGTCGTGCCGCCGCCTTCGGTAGAGTCCTTGACGTGCGAGCACCTGTACTCTGGCGAGAGTGAGGCTGTCCGTGCCGGGTAGTGCGGATGGCCGAAGCCGACCATCGACTTGGGAATGGCTTCAACTGTCAAGATGCGTTCGACGACCGTTCGGAAAAGTACGAGAACCCGTGTCGCAAAGACATTCGCAAGTCCGCGCCCTTCCCATGAGGCCATATGGGTCGGTTGACACGGTGTCAACAGCACTGGCCGGGTCATGTTTGCCGTACCGAAATGCGCCTTCGCGCATCATCTTTGCCCACCATAAAGTTATAGGTTGTCCCGTTCGCGCCCCGTTGACACAGTGTCAACCGCGTTACGCTCCCACGTCATAGGGGTCGATCCCAACGGCTCGCGCTTGCGCTTCAACTCGGTCCCGGAACGCTGAAAAGCCGGTGAATCCCGTCGATCCCTTCCGGTCGTCATCGGGTCGCGGGTTGGCTGAACGATGGTGGTTTCGCGTGTAGTTCACGAATAGTTGTTGTGCGACAGGATGGGGAGAGCAGCACATCGCCACTTCGTTCCTGAACGCGCGGGACGCGGCGAAGCGCGGTGCTGCGTGTATTTCGGATGTACCGACCCTAGGCTTCCACGACACGGGGGCGAACATTCCAAGCACTGGAATCGAGACTGCGTTGCCCATCGCAACTTCCCGGATAATGCCCTCAAAGATGTGTGATGTGATCAGAGCGACGCTGTAGTCTGACAGCCCCATCTCTCGCGCCGTTCTCTCGATGATCCGACGAAACGGAAGTGAGTTCTGATCCTTCCGAAGAAACGGAACCTGTACGCTCATAGCATTGCCTTTCTGTTGTTGTTCTCGCTTGCTCTCCAAACCGGCTTGCCTGCGTCCGAAAAGCTGTCCGGCTACTTACTACGGCGAATTGGCGGCACCCTCTCCATCCACTTCCTTGTGTCCGATGCCAATAGCGCCATGAAAGGGTCACGCATGGCATTGGCACGTTTTCTCCAACTCCCTTTGGCGGCATCATCTAACGCCGCAAAAAGTTCGGCGAGCCGCTTCGGACCACGCGCCACGTTGCCGTTGAACACCCCGCCAAAGCCGTAGAACTTGGGCCTGCCGACGCACTCCCACCAGCAATTCAACCGTGCTCGAAAAGCTCTAAGCACGTTTGGATTCCACTTCGTAACGTCCGTGAACCCTTTGTTCAGGTAGTCGGTCCACCCGTTGTCTGATGTCGTCGTCAGAACATTCGTCGAGAAACTTTTCAGCAGTCGATCCAGTGCATCCATCGGCGTTCCCGGTTTGACGGCCACGTCAAA
Organism: uncultured Planctomycetaceae bacterium; assembly: GCA_964652605.1. Lineage (GTDB taxonomy): Bacteria > Planctomycetota > UBA8742 > UBA2392 > UBA2392 > JADJRK01. The sequence continues at coordinate 11,374 of CAZZBH010000040.1, read as the reverse complement.
GTGTGGGTGCAGGAAGAACGTTTGCTGCCGACTCGTCCCAACCCGTGGTCCCGCCGCTGCCTCAATCTTCCACAGGTAGCCAAGGCACCATGGCGCGTCTCGCAAACCCGCTTCGATTTCGCGGGCGTCGCACCAGCAGGCTTGTGCATAGTCTTCCACAGAATCGTCGAGCGTGATCGCCGCAAAGTTCAGCGTGGCGCCATACGTCGTGATGGCGCAATTCTTCCGCAACTCGAACACGACGTTCGTTCGTTCCCGCATTGTCACAATCCAGCAATCAGTACAAGTTACTCTTCGACATCGGCGCTTGAAGTCTGCCGCCGTCGCGTTCTTTCCGGCGCGGTTCGCCAGCTTCAATGGACAGTTCGCAATCCGGCTTTTCTGCTTACCCGCAGTTCCGTCGCGGCCCTTGGCATTGGTCCGATTTTGTCGTACCCTCATCGTGTTCTTTCAACTGCCGGGTGTGCGGATCAGAGTCCAATCAGACCGCTCGCCCGGTTTTCGTTTTTGAAAGGATGGCAGGACATGTTGATGGGTGAGCTTCGGCGCTACTCGTCAAGCATCAAGAAGCCCCCGCCAAGAATCGCAACAGATTCTCTTTCGGAATCAGCACGCGCCCCGGCTTCGTGGGCATTGCCTTGATGCCTGTGAGTGCCCCTTCCTTGACTCGGCGATAGAGTGTCTTGGTGCTGCATCTGGCGAAGTCTGCCGCCTCTTGGGTGGTCAGCATCTCTTGAAGGTTGGCTTTTCTGGCAGCTTGCCGTAGTTCTTCTAAACGCAACTGATCAGTTCGCATCGTGAACCGTCCCTTTCGGGTGATGGTTCAGCGTGCTCACACTGTGACGCTGGATTCGGTTAGGGTACTTCCGGGTGTCGTGTGTAACCCGTTCTTCCGGCTATGCCGTCTTCGGGGCTTGCGCCCGTCTTCCGAGACATCGCTCCCGGCTGCGTAGTGTCCAGTTTAGACCGCTGTCCTTTGCTGTCCAGAGGCCGGTTTCGGCGGGTGTGCGTTTCCGGCACTCAATTGATTTTCAGGGGTACGTTTTGGGGTACGTGGACGAGCGGTCCCTAAACGCAGTCCGCCCGTGGCTCCGAACTCGGCTCCACGGGCGGGTTTGCTGGTGGTCAGGGCCGGACTTGAACCGGCGACCCACGCATTTTCAGGACGAACTCCCACAGGCTGCCAGAGCGTTTCTGCTTGCGCTTCATCGTTGTATCAAACGGAGACCCGCTCTCGACTCGTTGCAGGAGAATGGGGCAGGTCCGTTGTTAGCGCCCGTAGGCGCGGGAGAGCATTGATCGACCCTGCAACGAGTCCGCCGAATTGCAACCCCCTCGGTCGGTTCAGAACAGCAACAGGATCAAGCAGACTGTCACGGGCGTTTGTAATAGGTCGTCCGGTCGTCAAACCAAACATCCCCCGTCACGCGGGAATTGTCGGTCCGGCGAAGGTTGGATTTTGTAGCAGGGTTCCGCGATTGTCACTGTGTCAATCGGGTGGAAGCTCCCTACCATCTACCAAAACCCTTTTGTCGGGCTGGTCCAGACGTTCCAGAGCCTTGGTAGCTGCTTCGCCCTTCTTCCACGTCGGGGGAAACGACTTTAGGGCTTCCTCGTGATCGTTCTGCTTCACGAAGTCGAGTAGAAAGTAGAACACCAGTTGGCCTTCGTAGAACTCACGTTGCCAATACTGAATTGCGACAATCCCCCGTCCCACAAGTTCTGCCGTTTCTTGCGCTCTTCGCGCGACTTTGTAGGCAAGGTACACAGTAAGCACAATCGTGCCTGTCATAATGCCGATGTTCAGTGGCGACGGCCAGATTGTGTTCATCACGCCAGACCCACCAAGCAGGAACATGTAGATCAAGAAGAACCGTGCATGCCCCCGAAAGCCGGGGACGTTCAGGACGTTGTTGTCTTTCCTGTCCTTCACAGGTTGCTTTTCAGCCTTGGCCGGTTTCGGTTTAGGCATCGCCGCTTTGACCGATTCCAGAAGAGCTGGGCCAAGTTCGGGGTGATCCTTTACCTTTTGCCACATCTCCAACTTTGCACCGAACGCTCGCCACTTGCTGGAACCGTCAAACTGGCTCTTGAGCCAAGACACGAGCACTAACCCGCCCCCGCCCGCTCCAAGCAATCCAACCACGTATTGCACGATGTCCTTCCACTCCATCGTCCACTCCTTCCCGACCCGCGCTGTTGTCCACAAGTGTACCAAGGTGTCCCGACCTGTCGCATCTGTTGGTATGCTGTTGGGGAAAGGGCAATGATGTCGATATGGGAACACGTCAAGTCGCTCGACAAGCATCCACTTGTCGTGGGCATAGGGTCGGCAGTTAGCGGCGCGGTCGCCGGTGTCGGTGGAACTCTTGCCGTGTCCGGGCCGTTTGCGGATTCTGCCAGAGAATGGTTCGCGTGGTTCGTGTTTGGCCCGCTTGCGCTATCTCCGCTCTGGATAGTCGTACTTGGGCTTCTCGCGTTGGTCGGCCCGGTACAGGTAGCGGTTCGCATCCTTGAGTGGCGCCGTCGCAAACGAGCTGAAAGTTCAAAACCACTTGACCCCTATCAGGACTACAAAGTGGACGTGTTTGAGCACAAAGAGAATCAGGTTCGGGTCGAATGGGGATGGCCTCACTGGAAGGAAGTTTCTGTGTTTCGAGTGCTGTGTGCCAAGCATGATGAGTTGATGGCGACAAGCCAACCGGCCACCGGGTCGTTTGTTCGGTATCAATGTACCAACTGCAAGAAGCATACGTTACCGCAGAACGACACCATGTTCGCCGACTTTATCGGCCGCGTGAAGCTTGAGATCATCCGGCGTTGCGAGAGCGATGAATGGAAGGACGCTGGCACACGCATTGAGAGCGCAAGAGAGCGAAAGTCTGCCTAAACCCCAGCCTTCCCGGTCCCCCGACGCTTCACTTCCCGCATGTCTGCCCGGATGTCATCTACCGATGCTTCCGGGCGGTTGAAGCTCTGCTCACCGCCACCCAGCCGCGCCTTGATGCCCGCGAGCAGCTTTGCGTTTTGCGAACACTTGTTCTGAGCGCGTTCATTTCGGCCTACTACCTTGCAGCTCGTAGAGCACGTCCGGCATTCCACCCAATCGCTCGTTCTCGAAAACGAGGACCCCCGCCAATAGTTCTTTGGGTTCACGGTGATCAGAACGCTTGCCGCGCCAGTTCCAGCGTAGCGACACACATTGCACGATCAACTTGCCGACCATTGTGCGGGTGGTTTGGCGAAGGACTAAGCCGGTGCAGCCAGTTTCAATCCGGAGAGATCAACTTCTTCTGCTTCGAGCCTTGCGTAGTGCTTGCGAATGGTTTGCGGTCGGTCGCCCATTACACGCGCAACCTGTTCGATGGTAAAGCCGCTTCGGATGGCGATGCTGCCAAACGTCCGTCTCAATGTTCGTCCATCTATGGGCTTCTTGATCTCGGCTTTGGCGGCGGCTTCACGGAGTTTGTCGGTGAACCGCTTGTGGAACAGGTCTTCGTTCCATGCTTCGGCGAGCAGTCCCGTTCGCCCGTCCTTGCGCCTATACGGCTCGCCGGACTTTGTGAGCTTGTGCTGCGCCGGGAACAGAAGGCTCCCACTTGACGTGTCAACTCGGCGCTGCACCGCTTCGACTGCTGCGCCCGGAATCTTGATGGTTCTGCCACCGGTCTTGGCGTGGCTTACGCCTGTGTCGGCATCGACGACGGGATCAAGTTCGATGGCGCCATCGCTGACGTTGGCTTTCTGTAGCAGCAGCAGTTCGCTTGGTCGCCAGCCCATGAACACCTGAACGGTTGCCAAGTCTCCCCAATAATCACCGTGCAGCTTGTACATCTGCTCGACGAGGCACTGTGCTTCCTTGAACTCAAGCCAGACCACCTTCTTGCGCTCGCGGGATATCTTGTGGCCCGCAACCCGGCCCACAGCGCGGCGCGAGAAGGACTGGTGTGTGACGGCTTCAAGGAACGTGCAAACTTGCGCTCGGATTTCCTTCCTGCGCTCCTCACTGATGGGCTTGCCGTTTTTGGCACGGTATGCGTCCACGTACCGCGACACTTCGGCTTCGGTCACGTCGTCGGCTTTGCGGTCTTGTCCGACTTCTTCGATGAACCGTTGCAGCGTGACTCGCAAGATTCCCTTACGTTTCCGGGTGATCTTCTTGGCGCTGTAGTGGTCGATGTACGTTTGCAGTTCGTCTTTCAGCGGGCCGACCTTCGCGGATCGCTCGGCTCGCTTGTTGTACAGCCGCAGCTTGTGGCGCAACGCCTTGTTCTCTGTTTCCAGATCGCGCACGCGCAACCCCAACGCTTCACGTTCCTTGCGGAGCAACTCGACTTCGGCGAGGGTTTGCCGGTACGCCAGCGCAAACGACTTTGACTTGTCCTTCGGATTGTAGTCGCCCTGAAACACCTTGACCGGGAGCGTTCTTAGCTTGCGCAGCTTCTTCGGATCGAAGACGATGCCCTTGCCATCAGGGTCAATCGCCTCAACGTCGGTCTCGACAGCAATCTCTCGCGTCACTCCGGGCGCTGCCGCAACACGCACGTTCTCGCCATCGATTTCTTCGCCAACATCCGCACGCTCGCCAAGCCAGATTTCACGGATCACGGACGGCGTATCCGCAGGTGGCACGCGCCACAGGGAAGCGTCAGCAAGGATGCGGTTCAGGTGTAAGGAAAGGTTCTCGGCGTGGGCGCGGTCGGTGGTCTTGAGCGACTTCCGAACTACCTTCCGGCCCTTCGTGTGGTCGAGCGGGTCCTGCCACCGACGCGGATCGCGGAAGGTGACGACGAACGTACTCGTCTCCTGATTGTGCTGTCGGCGGATCGTGGCCTGCGGTTGGGCTGGTCGAGCCATGACGATTTCCGTGTAGTGCCACCTATCAGGATAGCAACCAACCCGGAGTTTGTAACATCGTCTTGTAACATCGTTTTGGGAGTCGGCTCGTGCGAACCCGAAAGAACGCAATCGCCCGGAAAGCCGCGAGCGCCTTGGCTTTGGGCCTCGGCGCTCGCTGTTTTCTGGTGGACCGTACAGGACTCGAACCTGTGACCTCTACCGTGTCAAGGTAGTGCTCTAGCCAACTGAGCTAACGGTCCCCTGGGATGCGCTTGTTGCCCGGCTTTGCGGCGGTGGATGCTAGCCCTTGCATGGCCATCGTCAACGGGTCGGTGCCCTGGCTAATCCTGGAAGGCGTCTTCTACCTGCCTCAGGCGTTGCATGATGTCGCGGTTTCGCGGAGTGTCAGGGAAGCGCCGGAACAGCGCTATGCACCTTTGCTTGGCGCGCGCGTAGTCGCGGAACTTGATGTCCTCGTCAATCCCCGCAAGCTCCGCGTCGATGGCATTGTCCCGCACTTCCGGGTCGTTCAGCCTGGCCGCGATCTGTTCCTGCATCACCAGCGCGTTGCGGTGCACCGACGTGTCGGCGAAAGACTTCACGATCGTTTCCGCCAGCACCAGGGCGAGCAGCAGGTCGCCCGCGTCGTGGCTTGTCTCGGCGTCCTTCCACAGTCTGCGCGCTATGGCCTCAGCCTGTTTCAACTCTTCGGGTGTGCGTTTTCGTGCGTCGAGCTCGGCTTGCCACACCTCGGCCTGGCGCAGCCTTTCGTGCATTTCCGCGGCGTCATCCTCGCCCTGCCACGTGGCAACGTAGCGCCGCACCAGCCTTTCCGCGGCCAGCAGCGTTTCATCGGTCAGCATCGCCTGCACGGCGGCCCAGGCGGCTTCGACCTCTTCGCGCAGCGCCTTTCGTGCTTCCTCAAGCTCTGCCAGCTTTTCTTTCGCGCGTGTCACCACCGCCAGCTCGCTGTGCGGGATCGGCCGTTGCAGGTACTCCAGGCGCGCCTTGGCCGCTGAGCCGTGCTCAGCGTCCCACATGCGGGCGGCTTCGTCGTACAGGCGCTCATACATGCGCGCGAACATCAGCGGCCGCGTGAACACCTGCACGCGAACGCCCGCGCGTCCGCTGGACGTCGCCCCGCGCACCACGACTACCAGGCGGTCTGAGCGTGACTGGTCAATCCACAGCACGGCGCCGTCGGGAAAATTCAGCGCCAAGCCGGTTTCATTGACCATCAACTCACTGATCGTCGAATACGCCCAGGTGTGCAGCACGTCCAGATTGATCTCGACCGGCGCACCCCTGCGGTCTGCGGCAACCACCGTTGCGCCGGCTGGCAGCGGAAGCTCAATTTCCAGCGCAAGGCTGTCGGCGGCGTTGCCGTCCTGCAGTTTCCATTGCAGGTCAAGGCCGCTGCCTTCGAAGTAGCCGGGCTCGCAGGTACGGCTGGTCACTTCAACCCGTGCGGTTTCGCCTCGCCGTGGCAGAAGCGCGCTGTAGGCGGCGCTTGTCGGCGCGGCTTCGGTCACGGCCCAGAGGTCAGGCTCCGAAACCACTTCGTTGTCATGCGCAAGCAGCCGCGGCGTCATAAGGGCGCTGTGCCGGTTGTTGCTGACGGTGGCGCGGGCGGGCTCAATCGGGTCGAGTGACACGGCAAGCTCGCCCGCTGTTGCGCCGCGCATCGCGGGCTTCGGTGCTTCGCTGTCGCCGACGATCTCAAGGCGGTCGATCCACAACCCGCTGAATGCGCCGCACAGCATCAGTTGGTAGCGCCCGCTTTCAGGCAGTTGCGTGGTGACCAGGCCTTTCAGCTCAAGCTGTACCCACTCGCCGCCCTGCAAACCGACAAACGTGCCGGCGGCAAGGGTGTGCGAGCGGCCGGTGTCTGATTGCAGCGCCAGGGCCACCGAAATGCGCTGCGTGCCCTCGGCCCGCGCGTGCAGCAGCACGGTGCACGAGCCGCCCAGTTCAACCGGCCGTGCCTTGCTGGTGGTCAGCACCAGTGTCGCGTTGCCGCGCAGGTTGCGCGCGCGCAAAGCCAGGCTGCGGCGGCCGTCCCAGGGCTTGTCGGGGTCGCTCAGCAGCTCGGCGGTTGCGCCGCCGGTGGCTTCGAAGGCGGCAGTCCAACCTTCGGGGTTGCCGTTGTTGTCGATTTCGCCCTCAAACGAGAATGCCGTGTCCGGCAGGGCGGGGTCCGGCACGCGCCTGGTCTGCCGGTCGGGTTGTGGCAGTCTGAAGCCATACACTACTTCGCCAACGGCCCACCCGGCAAACGCCAGCAGACCGCCCAGCACAAGTCCGACCAGCACGGGGCCGGTCAGCGACCGGCGGGGCCGGGGCGGCGGCAGGGGCGCCACGGGCTCAAACATTCCGCGCTCAGAGCCTGTGGGGGCGGAGTCCGGCGGGGGTGCCGGCACGACGGGTGCCCCAGGCGCGGCTGGATCAACGGCGGCTGGATCAACGGCGGCTGGATCAACAAAGTAAAGCGGGATCAGCTTGCCCAGTAACAGCGAATCACCGTTGCGCAGCACGTGCTGCTTCACCTGCCGCTTGTCCACAAACGTGCCGTTGCTGCTGCCAAGGTCAATCAGCACGTACTGCCCATCGCGGCGCACAACCTCGGCATGGTGGCCCGAAACCGCCTTGCTGTCGATGTGCAGCGTGTTGTCGGGTTTGCGGCCGATGGTAACGCGCGTGTGCAGCAGTATCTCGATCGGCGGCTTGTCCTTATCCGGCGTGTAGAGCAGCCGGGCGACCTTGGCATCGGGCGGGGCAGCCGCCGCAGGCCCCTCAAACGTCAGGTTCAAGCCGCCGATGCCGACCGTGTCGCCTGCCTTCAGGCGCGTGGGCGAGTCGATCTTGCGGCCGTTAAGCAGCGTGCCGTTGCTGCTTTGCAGATCCTCGATCCACCATGCGCCCTCGCGGGGAAGGGCTTGCGCGTGTATGCGGCTGGCGGCGCGTGCAGGAAGCTTGACGTCTGCATCGTCCGATCGTCCAAGCGTTACCGGCTTGTCTTCAAGCGGTATCTCGTGGCGTGCGCCGTCGTGCTGATAGACAAGTCGATTCACAGGTTGAAGTGTAAGCGGTCACGCCATGGGCGCAAAGAGGAAGCGGAGAAACGCTTGCCGATACGCGCGAGGGCCTAATCCCCTTGCCCGCGGCGCAATCCGGGTGACAATCACGCCATGACCACGCAAGCCACCGAGATACGCAACGTCGTGATCGGCACAGCCGGCCACATCGACCACGGCAAATCGACGCTGGTGCGCAAGCTGACCGGCATCGACCCGGACCGCCTGGCAGAGGAGAAGGAAAAGGGCATCACCATCGACATCGGGTTTGCGAACTTCGTGTACCAGGACCGCTTTCGCGTCGGCATCATCGACGTTCCGGGCCACGAACGCTTTGTAAAGAACATGGTCGCCGGCGCCAGCGGTATCGACATCGTACTGCTGGTGGTGGCTGCCGACGACGGTGTCATGCCGCAGACGCGCGAGCACCTGGAGATCCTGACACTGCTGGGCCTGTCGCGCGGCTTGGTGGTGCTGAACAAGATCGACAAGGTCGATGACGACACGCTGGAGCTTGCCCGCGAGGACGTGGCCGATCTTGTGCGCGGGACTTTCCTTGAGTCCGCGCCGGTCGTGCCCGTGAGCGCCGTCACCGGCGACGGGATTGACGACCTTTGGGCCAGGCTTGGCGAGCTGATTGAATCCACACCGGGCAAAGACATCACCGGCGTCTTTCGCATGCCCGTGCAGCGCGTGTTCAGTGCCAAGGGCCACGGCGCGGTGCTGACCGGCATCCCGCTGACCGGCAAAGCCGCCGTCGGCGACAACCTGGTGGTGCTTCCGGGCGGGCAGAAGGCCAAGGTGCGCGGCATCCAGGCCTACCACAGCAGCATTGAAGAGGCGCGGGCCGGGCACAGCAGCGCGTTCAACCTGGCGGGAGTTGACCACACGCTGGTGCACCGCGGCCACACGTTGTGCGCGCCGGGCGTGTTTGAGGTTTCACGGTTCTTTTCGCTGCGGCTGGCGCTGCTGGAAAGCTCGCCCCGGCCGCTGAAGCACAGGGCCGAGGTGAAGTTTCACGTCGGCACGAGCGAGCTTGTCGGGCACGTTCACTTTCTTGACCGGACTGCGCTGGCGCCAGGCGAGGCCTGCATCTGCGAGATCCTGCTGGAAGACCCGGTTGTGGCAGGCACCGGCGACCACTTCATTGTGCGCCTGCCTTCGCCCGCGCTGACGCTGGGCGGCGGGCGGGTGATCCGCCGCGAAGGCGAAATCCTGCCGCGCAACGTCGAGGCCCTGCAAGCATCACTGGCCGCGTGGGCCGACGCGCTGGACGACCCCAGGCGGCGCGTGGAGCTTGCGGTGCTGGACGCCGGGCCAATGGGTTTGGGACGCGACGCGCTGGTGCAGCGCACTGAGCTGGCGGCAAGTGCGCTGGGCGGCTTGGCGGCTCAATTGATCGAGTCGGGCATTGCCAGCGAGTTCGGGCCGGGCAAGGCGTTGATCCACCGCGACGCGTGGGACCGCGCCCAGACGCGGCTGGTGGAGATTCTGCGCCAGTTTCATGGCCAGCATCCGGCGCAACTGGGCTTGAAGCAAGCCAGCGTGCAGCAGCAGCTTGGCGTCGATGCACGCACCTTTGCGCCGATCTTGAGCAAGGCGCTGCAAGCCGGCGTGCTGGAGCAGCGCGGCGACCTGCTGGGCCTGCCGGGCGAAGGCGGCAAACTGGGCGACGAGGACCGCAAGGTAGTTGAGCGCGTGTCCGCGCAGCTTGAGCAGGCGATGCTCAACCCGCCAACGCTGAAAGAGCTTGCCCAGGCAGCCGGCGCCAACCCCCAGGCAACACAGAATGCAGTCGATTACCTGGTGGGCAGCGGCCGGGCGGAGGTGCTTCCCGGCGGCGTGCTGTTCGGCGCAAAGGCACTGCGGTTCGCGCGCGAACAAATCGAAGGCTTTCTCAAGCAGAAGGGCGAAGCCGCGGCCAAGGATTTCAAAGAAGTCCTGCCCACAAGCCGCAAGTACCTCATCCCCCTGCTCGAATGGATCGACCAGCAAGGCGTAACCCGAAACGTAAACGGCGTGCGAACACTGAAGTAGCAGCGCCGGTCCCTCATCGCACATGGCTGGACTGAACGGAGTCGCTGACTTTCGTCCTCGCCGTGGCGGATTGACAATTCTGGCCGTAGCGGCGGACGCGCAGCGGTACATCTTGCTGCATCTCGTGCACCGGGGTGATTTCAGTTGCGGGGGCAACTTCTGCGCTTACTCTGTATGGTGGCTTTCATAGGCGAGTCGTGCGTACCGGGTTCGGTGGTAGTACCACCGACCGTGTGAGTAAGTTCGAATGAGGAGATGCCAACAATGCGTGGCAATAAGACGATCTGGATGACACTTGGACTGATGCTGCTCGTGACTACGAGTTTGGGCGCGCAGACAACTTCGATGCCGTTGCCGCCGCACCAATCCCTACGCGATCTTTGCACGTGGGTTCTGGTTCGAGGCGCCGACAGATTTCACCATCGTCGGGTTGCGCGTCCCCACCAACGTGACGACACCCCAGGCGATCCATTTAGTTTCGATGCCGGGGGTGCCGACCACGTCAACGGCGGGCCAGACCAATTTCACCACGCTGCATTACTCGAATAACACGCCTGCGGGCAACATTATCCCGGTGAACATTCCGGTTGCCCAGGGAGACTTCATCGGCGGGTTGTTCAGCGGGTTCCAGAATGCCACCAACGACGAAACGTCGTATGGGGCGGGACCGTTTACTTCGGCCGTCGGCACGTTCCCGGTGCAGTTGATCCGCTTCGGATACCAGGGGCAGATCGGCACTGTCGCCGCACCGAATGTTTACGGCTACGCCCCCAGCCAGTCGGGCCAGCTTGGGCGTGGTGAGATCTATTACCAGATCGGGCCGACGCTTGGCGTTATTGGGGCGGCTGGCATTCAGCAGCCCATGCTTTCAAACGAGGACGGCGGCGGCAACGGCATTGAAGCCGCGAGCTTCGAAATCGAGGCCAACGACGACCCGGGCGTGCCCACACTTTCCCTGACCGAGATCGCCATTCGCGCCGATGGCTCCGGCAGCGACCAGACAGCCTACGCCGAAGTGGCGATCTACCAGAACGATCCGCTTGGCACCGATCCCAACGCGTTCGACATCGGCGATTACTATGTGGACAGCGTGCAGTCATTCCCCGCCGACGACGGGTTGATCGTGTTTAGTGTGCCCACGATTTACCAGGCATTCGCTACTACACAGATCAACAAGTACTTCATTGTCGTGAAGCTGGCGGGCACGGCGTTGCCGGGCCACACATTCCGGTTCATCGTGGAAGATCTGACACTGACCGGCACCAATGCACAGAAATCCGGACTGCCCAGCGGGCCACTTGAGGGCATTCTGATCGAGTCGCCGGAGTTCAACTTTGTGGATCAGAGCCCGGCGCAGGCTGAGAAGGTGTTCCTTACCTTTGGTGAGGTCTGCCAGGTGTTCACCATCGGTTATCCAGCCGGTC
>CAZZBH010000039.1:0-28893 GCA_964652605.1 uncultured Planctomycetaceae bacterium | reverse complement strand
CAGCGTGTGGCTTTCCTGCGCGTTTTTCATCAGCGACTGTGAGAAGCGCGGCGTGGCGCCTGCCTGGCGATGTCCGGAGCGCCCGCGGCGCCTTGCAGTTCGTCGATCGCCTTGATCAGCGCGTTGCCGGTGCGTGTCCAGTCGTCTTCCTCGAACGAGCCATTGTGCCGCTCATAGCGCCGCAGGATCTCGGCGGCCATCTCGCGCAGCTCGATCAGCGCCTCTTCGCGCTCACGGGTTGGCTCGCCCTGTACCATGCCCGCGTGCGCGAGGATGTCACGCAGGCGGTGGCGGCCGCGGTCCATCAGCTTCTCGCTGCTGAGGCCCGACAGGTCCGGCGGCGGCAGCGTCTGCACGCGCTGCTGGTTGAAGAAGTATTCCTGCGCGGGCGGCGCGGGCCTGCTTACCGCGGACCGGGGCGGGTCCAGCACAATGTCTTCTTTCTCGTGCGCCTCGTGGCAGCTTGCGCACACCTTCCGCAGGCGCGCACGCGCATCGCGTGCCTCGGCGTCGCCGCCCGCGCGCAGCAGCTCGATGGAAATCAGGGCGCCCTGCCTGGCCCACTTGTCCCATTGCTCGCGCTCGCCTTCCGGCATGTCGGCTGGATAGACACCGATCAACCGCTCGTGCAGCCATTGCAGGTCGCGCGCGTTGTTGTGCGCGCCGGGGCCAAGCGCGTCGGCTGAATTGCCCAGCGCTTCGTTGCGCACACCCATCGGCGCCATCAGGTTTTCCACCGTGTGGGCGCGAAACCACCCTGCGCCATCGGCGCTGTCCTCATACAGCGCCGCAGCCGACAGCACGACCACAGCCACCAGCGAAGCCACCAGCGTCACGCGCACGGGCAGCAGAAGGCGCGGCTGTGCGGCGCGGTCAAGCAGCGGCAGCGCGATCACAGCCGCCACAGCTGCCATCGGGGGCAGCACCAGCGCGAGCAGTTGCAGCAGGTCACCGGGCAGGATCTTGATCAGCTCATACAGCGGCAGCGCGTACCATTCGGGGCGCGCGTCCGGGAAAGGCTCTGAAAGCGTGCCCGCCAGCCGCAGCGGCGCACGAAAGGCCAGCGAAACCAGCAGCAGCAGGCCCACCACTGCCACCGGCACGCCGATCTGTGCGGCTGGCCACAGGGTGTGCCGCGCGTCGCGAAGCAACCAGCGCGACAGCATGGCCATCAGCGCGGGCAGGACGATCACGTGCAGCCCGAAGAACCGTGTCAATGCCGAAGTGCCCAGGTCGCCGCCGCCGGACAGCAGCCCCGCAATCAACGGCCCGGCCAGCGGCACTGACTCAATGTAGCCTACACGGATCAGCGTGCCGTGCAGCGCGTTCTGGTCATAGGGCAGCAACTGGCCTGTGAAGCCGGCGGCCAGCACCAGCGCCAGCATCGCCGCGGCCCGCCACCAGCGCGAGCGCGCCCGGTACAAACCCCGCCACAACAGGTAGCCCACATAGGCGGCACTCAGCAGGATCACAAAGTTCGCAGCGTGAAAGTGCAGCGCGCGAGTAAGCGCACCCGGCTGTGTCGCGTCGATCCAGGCGGTGGATGCGTGGGCATCGTCCGCGGCCGGCGCGTAGAGCAGCGCCATCATTACGCCGGTGCCGGCCAGCACAGCCAGCGTGGCCAGAATTGCCAGCGCGCACAGTGACGCGGGCAGGTCTTCATCGGGTGCCGGGGCGGGTTTGCGGCGCTTGACCGCGGCGGTGCGGCGCGACAGCTCCTGCTCGACTTCTGCCAGCAGCTCGCCCTCGATGGCTGTGCTTGAGTCCGAGGCCCGCGTCATGCCGTCCTTGCCGTGCGTTCAGGTGTGCCCGCGAGATAATCCTGCCACTTCACGAACAGCCAGTCTTCGCCGTTGTGCGCCGCGACTGAAAGCTCCAACGGGTCCATGTCTCGGGGCGCGACATCGTTGGTGCGCTCGCCGGCAAGGTCAAAGCGCGCGTCGTGGCACGGGCAGACAAAGGCTTCAAGCTTCTCGTCGTGCGCCACGGCACAGCCTTTGTGCGGACACACGGGGCTTAGCGCGCGAAAATCCGCCGCGCCGCCGCCTTCGCCCACGCGCGTCACAAACACGTCCTGTGTGCGCGTCCGAAGCCGCCATGCATCGCGCCGCGCCAGCGTCAGGCGCAGCGCAACCGGCTTGCCCTGCGGCAGGCCCAGCGCGGCGAGCATGGGCACCAACGGCAATCCGCGCGCCGCAGGGGCCTGGGTGGTTGGCTGGTCGATCAGGGTCCATCCCCCCAGGCAAGCGCCAACGAGGGCCGCGCCGCCGACAGCGCAAACACGGAGGAAGTCACGACGACTGTTCGGGGTGCCGTCTTCGGGCATGGTTTGCAGTTTAGTGGCGCGGAGCATAAGGGCAACGTCAGCGCGCGACTGGACGGTCAGGGACGTACACCTTTGGCCCAGCACTCGCTGCAGATGCCGAAGATTTCCTGGCTGTGGTGCGTGGGGTGAAACCCGTTGCGCTTGGCGACTTTGTCCTGCAGCTCTTCCATTTCTTCGCTGAAGAACTCAAGGATCTTGTTGCAGTTGGTGCAGATCAGGTGGTCGTGATGGGGCCGTCCCTCGGAGAGTTCATAGACTTTGTAGTTCTCGCCGAACTGGTGTTCCTCAAGAATGCCTGCTTCGACCATGACGCCCAGCGAGCGGTAGATGGTGGCTTTGCTGACGCGGGGTCGCTCGTCAAAAAATTCGGCGACGAGGTCGTCAGCGGTGAAGTGTGTCTTGTCCATGGCGACGATCTTCTCCAGCAACGTGCGCCGCTGCGACGTCAGCTTTTGTGACTTGCGCTGCAGGTAGCGATCCAGCTTCTCGAGCAGGGCACGCATGCCACCTTCGGGCGCTGAACGGATGGAGTATCGGGTCATGATTACTCGTCGTCACGGTGGTCGGCTTGGACGGCTTCGTCTATGAGCTTAGACACCTCGGCGCCCTTTTCAATTGAATCGTCGTAGCGGAAGGTGAGTTGCGGGGCGGTGCGGATCTCGAGGCCCTTGGCAACGTGGGCCTGGATGTAGCCAGTGGCGCCCTCAATGAAGCGCTCGGCGCTGCGCCTCTGCGCCGGCGTGCCGAACATCGACCAGAAGACGCGGGCGTGGGTGAGGTCTTTGCTAACCTCAACACGTGTGATGGAAATCAGGCCCTGAACCCGCGGGTCTTTCAAGTCGGTCAGCAGCAGCTGGGCAATATCTTGCCTTAACCGGCTCTGAATTCGTTGAATTCGTCGTGGATCAGCCATAAACCCCTGTACCATCCGCCGCTGGGCATACGCCGGGCAAGGACTTGACCGTACCCACCGGCTGCTATGTTGCAGGGAAGCACACGGGGGCGCGAACCGCCAGAGGAAGTCGAGGTCAATATGTGGATCAAACGCTCGCTGGTGATCATCCCGATCCTGCTGTTCGCGTTTCTGGCGCAAAGCATCTTCTGGGTGCCCAGTACAGGCACAGCCGCAGACAATGAGGGCCGCCAGAATCGCATTGTGATTGCCCAGGGCGGCGACCCGCGCGACATGAACCCCTGGACTGCCACCGCAACGACCGACAGCAACATCTATTCAATGATGTTTGAGGGCCTGCTGTACTATGACCGCGTTTTCAACATCGCGCCCTACCTGTCGGAGTACGCAGCCATCCATCACCGCGTGACAGCGCCCGTGGCGCCCGGCATGAACTTCGAAGAGTTCAGGCAGCACTTGTCCCGAAAGTACGGTGAAGTGCTGGCCGAGTGCAAAGAAGTGTCGGCACCTGCCGATGCCACCAGCTACTTTGACCTTGTCCGAGGCGAGCGCGCCCCGGGGCCGGGACCGAACGTCGCCGCGTTTCGCGCACCGGGCATGGTAGAGGTGCTGCTGCGCGCGCCGATCCGCATGGACGAACTGACTTCAGCCGTTGACCCCGATTTCTGCAAAGACCTGTATGGCGCCGCCATGGAAAAGTTCCTGGCGCCTTCTGAGGGTGCCGACCCAGGGCTGGTCACGCCTGAAGCCGCTAAGAAGGTCGCAACCGTTGCCGGGTTGCCGTCATTGACGCACAAGCCGATCGTCGAAATGCGCGTGCGCCAGGGCGTGTACTGGACAGACGGGCCATTCTTCACAGACCCGGACAAGACCTGGGTGGTCACGGTGGGCGCCGATGTCGCGGGCACAGTAATCGCCGAGAATGCAGAGCAGGCCGAAAAGCAGATCCGGGACCGTCACAAGCTGGCTGACGACGTGCGCGTTTCTGCCCGCACCTACGAGAAACGGTTTGGTGCCGAGGCCGGCGGCGCATGGTGGGGCCAGGGGCCGGAGATGACGGCGCTGGACCCGAAGATCACTTTCGATCTCATCAGAAACCCCGATTTCGCCAGCCCCCGTATCTCGAGCTGGGAAGACGTTGAAGAAGTCAGGCTGGATGACGCCGACAAATACCGGCTTGAGGTTGTGTATTCGCGGCTGTACTCGCCGGCTTTGTCGAACTTGACCGGCACAGTGATCCCCTACCACGTCTGGAACCCGGTGGCGTGGAAGGAAGAAGCCATCCGCAAAGAGCGCGGCCCCGCCGACCTGGGAATCTCGGAGGACGACTACAACGTGATCCGTGCCCTTCCGGCCATGGAGCGCGACTTCCGCCACAAGCCGTCGGTGCACGGCCCTTTTGTGCTTGAGCCGCTGAACGGAGACGCGCGCCCGTTGTGGAAGAGCGCCGAGAAGGTGACGCTGCGGCGCAATGAGTTCTATTGGGCGCGCAAGCCAACCTACCAGTTTCTGGACTTTCTGCTGTTTGATCCGGCCCTGGGGATGGAAACGGCTGAGATCGCGTTTCTTTCAGGCAACATGGACCTCTACACCGCACGCGCCTTCCAGGTGGAGCGCTACGCGAAGATGACCGACCAGTACTATGTGCTGGAGCGCCCGACAACAACCTACGAGTACCTGGGTTTCAACTGTCGCAAGGGGCCGCTGGCCAACAAGCGGGTGCGTCTGGCGCTGTCGATGGGCATCGACGTCGAGAAGATCATCAAGTACGTCGCGTATGATCAGGCCCAACGGATTGCCGGGCCGGCCTACCCGGTGCTGCCATGGAACGACACGGACTACCGGCGCGAACACACCTGGTTGTCCGGCGCCGACAAGGGCAAGACCGAGCAACTGCCCTTCATCCCGTTCAACATTGAAGAGGCGCAGGCCATCCTCAAGGAGGAAGGCTACACGCTTGATTCGTCGGGCATCCTGGTGGACGACAAGGGCGCGCAGTTTCGCATCCGGATCGTGAACGGCGCCGGCGGCCTGACGCGCACCGACATCGCACTGCTCGCGCGCGAAAACTGGGAAAAGCTGGGCGTTCGCGTTGAGTACGAAGAGTACGAATGGAACGTCTTCATCTCACAGTACGTCAAGCCGGGCAATTTCGACGTCATCGTTCTGGGCTGGTCCGGCGGTTTGAGCTTTGACAAGCGGCAGCTCTTTCACACGCAGTTCACGCCGCCCAACGGACTGAATTTTGCAGGCCTGGCCAACCCCGAGATCGACGGGATGATGGACCGCATCCTGCAGGTGTACGATCCCGACCAGCAGATCAAGCTAAGCCACGAGATCTTTGCAGCGCTGGCCGAGGAGTGCCCGTACGTGTTTCTCTATTCCCCGTCACAGACCAGCGTGATGGACCGGCGCATTGTCTGGCAGCGACCGGCAACGGGCAACGAGCTGCAAAACCTGCCGGTGAATCACCAGCACATTGCTGGCGCAAAGCAAAGCCTGCTTTTCTTCGTCCCTGAGCTGAAACGACTTGACGAAGCGATCCCCTTTACCGAAGAAGACCGCACCCGCTAGGGACACCCATGCTGAGCTACATTCTTCGGCGTCTTGTGCAGATGGGGATCACGCTGTTCGTGGTCAGCATTCTGTCGTTCCTGATTGTCGCGCTCGCGCCCGGCGACCCGTATGACAAGAACCTTGACCCGAATTCGACAGACTCAGACATTGAGCGCCAGCGTGACGTCACCGGCTATGACGACCCGGTCACCGTAAAGTACACGACCTACTACTCGAATTTCTTTTCTGACCTGTGGGCCGCCACCGACATGAACTTTCTGGGTGGCAGCCCGGACTACGAATGGAAGTTGATCAGCTACCGCACACGCGAGCCGATTCTGCCCACCATGTGGCGCAAGATGCTGGTCACGTTGCCGCTGGTGATCCTGACCACCCTGATTGTCTGGACCCTGTCATTCCCCGTCGGCATATACTCGGCGTTGCGGCGCGGCAGGTGGCAGGACCAGTTGATCACCGTCGGTGCGTACGCGCTGATCGCGCTGCCCGGTTTCTGGATTTCGCTGTTGATCATCCAGTTCATCACCCGCCAGGTCGAAAAGCCCATCATCGCGCCGTACACCATCGGCATTGAACTTGAGGGCATGCGCGCGGTGATGGATGCCACCTGGCATGTCGCGGTGCCCGCCTTTGTCGGCGCGCTGACGGGAATGGCAGTGCTGTCGCGCTATGTGAAGGGCCAGATGATGGAGGTGATGGGGCAGGACTACGTCCGCACCGCCCGCGCCAAGGGCCTTGACGGCGACACCGTGTACTACAAGCACGCGCTTCGCAACGCGTCGCTGCCGTTCATCACCATGCTGGCGGGCCTGCTGCCCGCGCTGTTCGGCGGCTCGGTTGTGTTCGAGGCTATCTACAGCTGGCCCGGCTTGGGCCGTTGGGTGTTTGAAGCCGTGTTCAACAAGGACATCTTCATTGTGGTGACCAGCCTGTTTGTGGGCTCGGCGCTGACGCTGTTCGGGATCCTGATTTCCGACCTGCTGTACAGCGTGGCAGATCCCCGCGTGAAACTGAGCTAGGCAGGAGCAAGGCGGAATGGCTGGATTGCGCAAACCTTCATCACCCCTCAGGGACGCGCTGAAGTTGTTTTTCCGCAACCCCAGCGCAGTCGTCGCCCTGGGCCTGATTCTGCTGCTTGCCACGGCGGCGGTGTCGGGCAGCCTGTTCACCGGCAAAGAGCCCACACCCGCGCAGCTCGACCTGATCGAGAACGCCCGTGAGCTGGGCGACACCGTTGACCTGGACATCAACCCCTGGGCGACGTTGAACCCGCACGAGACGACGCTTGAGGACAAGTTTCTTCCGCCGTTTTCAAGCAGCAACCAGTCCAAGGAGCAGTGGCAGCGACGCCTGATAGAAAAGACACCTGAGCACATTCACGGCACCCCCGAATTCAAGGCGCGCCTCGATGCCGTTGAGCCGAAGTTTTACCCGCTGGGGACGGACCATCTGGGCCGCGACGTGCTGGCCCAGTTGTGGGCCGGCAGCACCATCAGCCTGACCATCGGGTTTCTGGCCGTCAGCATCGCCGTGCTGCTTGGCGTCAGCCTGGGCGGCATTGCCGGCTTTTTTGGTCGCCGCACGGTGCGCCTGCCGATGCTGGTCATGCTGCTGGCCGGCCTGGTGGGCGGTGTCGCCATCCCCGCTGAGGCGGTGACCGCGGGGATCATCTGCTTTGCGGTGGCAATCGCCGCGTTCATTTACCAGCTTGTTGTCGCGCTGATCGGCCGCCGCTATCGCGCCGTGATTGTCTGGGCTGTCGTGACCGCCATCGTTGCAGGCGTCTTCGGGTTCAATGCCTGGACTGTCGCCAGCACGCCCGAGGGCAGAATGCTTGAAATGGCGCGCGAGATGCACGCCGAGTCACACGACCTGCTGCTTGCCACACGCGACCTGGGCCGCGAGCGCAAAGTTGCCGAATCCGGCGTGCAGGACGCCAAGCCGCCAGAATGGTTCAATGAGCAGCAGTTGCGGCTCGACATCGGCTACCGCCGTCTGCGCATGCGCGAGCAGATGTATGAACTGGTGCGGTATGAGAGCGGCCTGGAAGTGCGAGAGCGGCAGGCCCGCGAGATGCTGGACCGCGCGGCGCATTTGAACGAGCATGTTGACCAGCAGCACGTCGGCGAGCTGACCGCAGAGCAGGTTTCGGCACTGTCGCCTGAGCAGCGAAAGCTGCGCACGCGCCACATGGGGCGCCGTGACGATGCCACGACGCTGCAACGCAACGGTACCATCGAACTTGCCAAGGCCGAAGCCATCAAGGCAATCATCACGCCGTACCTGGACGAGGCACGGGCTGCCATCGAAGCCGGCATTGAGGCGGCAGGCTTTGAGCGCGACTTTGATTTCAACAGCGCAGAGCAGCGCGTGAACAAGCTGCTAGAGACCGGACTTGCCATCAAGCGCATTGACCGCGCGCTGGCGGTCGCGCGCTATGCCGAGTCTCTGGCGGCAGGCCTGATGGTCACCGGGGCGCCGACCCCGGCTTTCGGGACACCGTTGCATGAGGCTGCGCAAAAGGCGACAACCGACCTGGGCAAACGCATCGACGAAATCAATCTGCGCATCCGGGCAATCGGCACACCCGCCGACGACCAGCAGCGCGAAGAGCTGAAGGGTTTGCAGGAGCAGCTTGCGTCCGCGCAGCAATCGCTGGCGGAAGCCCGCGCTGCCCTCGAGTTCGCGGAGAACTTGCGGCAGACGGAGGGCAGCCTCGACGGCAAAGCCGGCGGCGAGGCGTCTGGCGCACAGTTGCAGGCGCTGCTCGAACATACCACCGGCGAAACACCGCAAGCGCGCGGCGCGCGGACGCACTTGCAGGCCGCCTGGACCGCTGCGCAGAGTGCATTGCAGGACAAAACACAACCCTCCGATGAGCTGGGCAAATCCGCCTGGGCGCAGCAGGCTGCCAGTCTTGTGGCGGCGGCCAAGACCGCCACCGCGATCAACGCGCTGGAAGAAGGCATGCAGCAGGACAAGAAGACAGTGGCCCGGCGCCTTGAGGTCCTGGCGCAGCCTGAACAGGAACGCAGCGAAGCCGACAAAGCCATGCTGGAGGCGCTGGACGAGTTTGACTACCTCAAGGACAGCAAGGCCCGCGACCCGTATCATTTCGCGGTTGAACCCAGCGTGAAGCTGCTGAACCGCAGGGCGCAACTGCGGGCCCTTTATCTCAAGAAGTATGAAGCCGAAGCCGCCAATCGCTTCGACGGCCAGTCTGCGGACGGACAGCCGGGCATCCTTCAAAGCAAGATGCTTGATGGCTCATACCGCTACGGCGCTTTCCGCATCACGCGCCACTTCATTACCATCACCATCCTGATCGTGTTGCTTGTCGTCGTTTCGTTGTTTGCCGCGGCGGCGGCCCAGGGCGCGGCCGAAGACATCAAGGGCCCCCTCAGCAAGCCCTTTGTTTCAACGATCAGCGTCGATGACCTGGTGATGCGCTTTACTGAGATCATGCTGACCATCCCCACGATTTACCTGATCCTGGCTGTGCTGGCGCTGTTTGAGAGGGACGTTTACATCGTCATGGCCGTGATCGGGTTGACAAGCTGGATGGGAACGACGCGCTTCGTGCGCGCCGAAATCCTGTCATTGCGCGAGCAGGATTTCATCCAGGCCGCGCGCGCGCTGGGCGTATCCGACTACCGCATCGTCTGGCGCCACCTGGTGCCGAACGCGATCAGCCCTGTGCTGGTCAGCGCGACGCTGATGGTCGCGACAGCCGTGCTGGCTGAAAGCACTCTCAGTTTCCTGGGCATCGGCGCTGGGCCGGATCAGCCAACCTGGGGGCAGATCTTGAGCAACGGGCGCGCCTATATCACCGATGCCTCGTGGCTTACGTGGATCCCTGGAGTGGCGATTCTGATTACTGTGCTTTCGTTCAACCTGCTGGGCGAAGGGTTGCGCGAGGCTTTCAATCCCAAGCTTCGGGGGCGGTAGGCAGCTTGCGGACGGCATGCGGCGGTTCGATTGGCCTGGCCGTCGTCTTGCGATGAGTTCCTACCGGGGCCTGTTGCAATCGGGCTGCGGGGCCGATAATGAAAGCCCTCTGCCGACTGCTAGCTGCCGACTGAAGACTGGCCCATGCGCATCCTTCTGGCTGACGACGAGCGTGGCATCCGCATCACCCTGGCCGAAGACCTTGAAGAGGCCGGCCACGAAGTCATCGCCGTCGAAGATGGCGAGCAAGCCATCCGCGAGCTCAAGCGCGGCAAGTTCGACTGCATGATCACCGACCTGGTCATGCCCAAGGTCGATGGCATCTCGCTGCTGCGCTTTGCGCGCGAGCAGGTGCCCGACGTCATCGCCATCATGATCACCGGCAACGCCACCGTCGATCGCGCCATGGAGGCTGTGCGCCTGGGCGCCAAGGACGTCATCGAAAAACCCTTCAACAACGAGCGCGTCGTGCTGCTCGTCAATAACTACGGCGAGGGCCAGAGCACCGGCCGCAAGTACGAGCAACTGGTCGAGGAAGTTCGATCCGACTTCAAGATTGAGCAGATGGTGGGCAGCAGCCCCCAGATGAAGCGCCTGTACGGTGACATCAAAACTGTCGCCGAAAGCGACTTCAGCGTGCTGATCCAGGGCGAAAACGGCACGGGCAAAGAGGTCATCGCTACTGTGCTGCACCAGCACAGCGCCCGCCAGAAGGGCCCGCTGATCAAGGTGGCGTGCCACATCAGCAACACCAACCTGCTTGAAGATGAACTGTTTGGGCACGAGCCGGGCGCGTTCACCGGCGCAAGCTCGCGCCGCATCGGCCGCTTTGAGCAAGCCGACGGCGGCACCATCTACCTGGACGACATCGACGACATGCCCATCGACACACAGGCCAAGCTGTTGCGCGTGCTGCAGGAGCGCGAGATCGAGCGCCTCGGGGGCGACAACCCGGTCAAGGTCAACATCCGCGTCATCGCCAGCACCAAGATGAACCTGCTGAAAAAGGTCGAGGAAGGCAGCTTCCGCCGCGACCTCTACCACCGGCTGAATGTGATCGACCTCCACGTGCCACCGCTGCGCGACCGCGAAGGCGACATCCCCGTGCTGGTCGAACATTTCATCAAGCGCTACTGCCCCGAAGCCGAGCTGACCGTCGAGCCTGAGGCCATGGCCGCGCTCGTCGCCTATCCCTGGCCGGGCAACGTACGCGAACTGCAGCACAGTGTGCAGCGCGCGATCGCATTCGGCAAAGCCGGCGGCGTGCTCAAGCGCGCACACTTCCTGCGCGACTACAGCGCCGAAATGCCACAAGCCGAGGGCTCTACCCCCGGCGACGACCGCCGCCCGCTGAAAGACGTGGTGGCGGCGGCTGAGAAAGCGCACATCAAGAACGTCCTGCGCATCACCGAAGGCAAGATTGAGGAAGCCGCCCAGATCCTGGGCATCAGTCGCAAGAATCTGTGGGAGAAGCGCAAGCAGTACGGGCTGTTGGAAGAGTAGGGGCTGCGAGGCGGGAGGTTGGAGGTGGGAGAGGCGACCACAGGGCACGCAGCGGATCGGCAGCGCAATGTCATCCCTTCTCCCACCTCTCACCTCCCGCCTCGCAGTTCTTCGCTTGCTGCCTTCGCCGCACTGCTGCGCCGCGAGTTCACCGTGGAGTGGCGGACGAAATCCCTGATCACTTCCATGGGCATGTTTGCCGCGCTTTGTGTGATCATCTTCGGCCTGGGCGTGCGTGCCCTTGCAGATGACGAGACGTTCCACCGCTTCGTGCTGGCGGCGCTGTGGGTATGCACCTGGTTTGCCGCGGTCGTCGGGCTTAACCGCGCAGCCGCCGCTGACCGCAACCGCAACTTCTTCGGCGCGCTGATGATCCTGCCGCATGACCCGGCGCTGGTGTACCTGGTGCGTCTGGTGTCGGCGCTGGCGTACCTGCTGGTGACGCAGGCGATTCTGGTGGTGCTGGCTGTGCCGATGCTGAGGTTCAACTTCTTTGACCACGCGCTGATGCTGGCAATCGTGTTGATGGCCGACGTCGGAATTCTGGCGCTGGGCGTGCTGCTGGGCTCGGTCACCGGGCGACTGCGCGGCGGCGAGGCACTGCTGACCATTGCGCTGATCCCGGTATCGGTGCCGGTTTTCCTGGGTGCAATAGGCGCCACCGACGCGCTGCAGAGCGGACTGGGAGTCTCAGCGGCGGTGCCCTACGTGTTGTTGCTCGGCATCTGCGACGCTATGTTTCTTGCGCTGGGGTTGTTGCTGTTTGGAAAGCTGAACGAGGGTTAGGGCGCCGCATGTCAGTGTCGAGGCAACCAAGCACCCACATTGTCATCATCGCGCTGGCGGTGCTGGGCCTGATTGGTGTGCAAACCACTATGTACATGTCGTACTACTACACACCAACGCAGATCACTCCCGGAACCTTGTGGGTCGTTGATGCCACCGGCGGGCCTGTCAGCCTGTACGAAAGCTACCGCATTTTCTTCATTCACTTGCCTGCTGCGTACACCACCGCCCTGTGCTGCGGACTGACTTTCGTCGGTGGGGTGGTGTGGCTGTTGACGCGCAAGGCGGCTTGGGAGGCGCTGATCGTGTCCGCCGCCGAAGTCGGCTTGGCCGCCGGCGCAATTGTGCTTCTTACCGGCACTTTCTGGGCCGATTTCGCGTGGGGCAGCGGCCGTATCGGCAGCGGCTGGAACTGGGAGCCGCGCCTGACGACCATGCTGATTCTGTGGGTTTCTTTCGCCGCGTTGCTGGTGCTGCGGCGCGCGATGGACACCGACAAGCAGCGCAGCCTGACCACGGCGGTGTACGGCATCCTGCTGGGGCCGCTGTATCCGCTGGTGAGCCGCGCCATCGAGATCGGCCAGACGGCCCACCCGCGCTCATTGAACGACCTGCTTACGGCCACGGAAATCGGCGTCACCCGGCAGGTCGCCACGATTGGTATCATGGTCGCGATGCTCAGCCTGATTGCCCTGCGTTTCTACTGTCACCGCATCAGCCAGCGAGTGTCCCAGGAGATGATGGCGTGAGAGGCAATGCCGCAGGATTAATCGTGCTCGCTCTGCTGTGCATGGCGCTGTGGGCGGCGCCGGTGCTCGCCGACAGCAAGTCGGACCCGCTACCTGCAAACGGGCAGGCACAGCCGGTCAAATCCGAGGCCGAGTTGCGCAAAGAGCTGGAGGCTGAGTATCGCATCGCGCTTGAGGAGCGTCTCGCCGCCGAGAAAGCCAGCTATGAAGGCTCGCTGCGCAGCCTGTGGCTTGCCAACAGCGCCGTTTGGGGCGTACTGCTGCTGTTTGTTGCAATGCAGGCCCTGAGTGCGCGGAAGCGTGAGCGCGAACTTGAGCGCTTGCGCAATCGATGAACGCTGACCCGTCGCCTCCCCGGCGGCGACATGGGCCGCCTGCGGCACGTTTGACTCGCGAACCACTCCGGGCCTCTGTTCCCATGGCTGACGCTCTGTTTGATGACGCGACCCTTTCCCGCCTGCGCAATTTGCGCCTGGCGGCTGGTCGTGTGCAGCGTGGTGGCGCGCGGGGTGAGCGGCTATCGCGGCAGTTCGGCGCAGGCCAGGAATTCGGCGCGCACCGGCCCTACACGCATGGCGACGACCTGCGCCGCGTGGACTGGAACGTCTATGGCCGCCTGGGCCAGCTTGTACTGAAGCTGTTCGAGCAACCGGGGCAGTTGCGCGTGCTGCTGGTGGCCGACGATTCACCGACCATGGATTTTGGCGCGCACAACAAGTGGGCCGCTGCCCGGCGCGTGCTCGCAGCTGTGGGGTTGATCGCGCTGTCAGGCGCCGAGAGGGTGCTTGCGTCGCGGCTTTCCGACGCGCGGGCCGAGGTGTTTGACGGCAGCGGCGAGTCACGCCTGCTTGAGTACCTGTCCGGCTTGGCGGTGCATACCGGCCCGCGCAAAGCCGCTGCTCGCGCGCTGTTTGAGACGCGCGGGCGTGACAGCGTGCTGGTACTGGTCAGCGATTTTCAGCAGCGCGAGGCACCGCTGGCCATGCTGAACGAGGCCCGGCGCTGCGGCGCCCGTGCCGTGGCCGTCGAGATTCACAGTGTTGAAGAACTGCACCCAAAGCTGGCGGGCTTCACGCGACTGCAGCCGGTCGGTGACGCGGACCTCAAGCTGCGCGTCGATGAACGCGTGCTTGCGGCCTATCGCGACGAGCTGGCGGCCTGGCGCGAGGGCACGCGCCGCGCCGTGCACGCGCTGGGTGCGGCCCTGATCGAGCTGGACAGCGCCGACCCGATTGAGCCGCTGGTCGTTGACCTCGTACGCGCGGGCGTCGTAAAGCCATAGGGCCCGTTTTCGGCCACTCTGCTATTCTGCCGCCATGCTGGAGTTTGCCCGCGAGCATTGGTTGTGGCTTTTCGCGCTGCTGGCGGTGTTCTACGTTGCGTGGTACTTCGCGCGACGCTACCGCAAGCGGCGCGTGACCTACGCTGCGGTCTGGCATCGGGTTGCAGGGCGCATGCTTCCTCCGGCCTGGAAGCGTATCTTGCGCGCTGTGCTGACACTGCTGGTCGCCACGGCCATGCTGGCTTCGGTCGTGCTCTACGCGGCAGGATTGCAACGCGCAACAGCCGATCAGCCCGCGCCGCTGCTGCTGATCATCGCGCTGGACAACAGTGTCAGCATGCGTGCACAGGCCGGCGCCTCCACGCGGCGCGAGCTTGCACAGTCGCGCGCGCAGGCCGTGCTGGCAGGTATCGGCGACGCCGACCGCGCCGTGGTAGCGCATTTTCGCGATGGGCGCCCCGTCCTGGGGCCGTGGCTTAGGCGCGGCGACGACCCGGGGCCGCCGCCACCGACTGACTTTGCGACGCATAACGTCAGCGCGCTTGCCCGAGCTGCGCGCGATCTGCCGTTGCCACCGGGCATGGCCGATGTGCCAAAGCCGCGCCGGTTGCTGCTGTGGCTTGGCGATGCGGGCCCGCCGCGCGGCCTGCAAGGCATTGAGCTGATAGCCGAGACTTTCGGCGGCTACGCCCGCAACGACGCCGTGACAGCGCGTTTCACGCCTCCCGCGCCGGGCGAAACACACGGCGGAACGGTGGATACGCAGACGCTTTCCGGCAACCCGGCGCGCGTAACACTGGGCGCAGAGACGTGGCTTGGGCCGAATGTGCAACTGCCGCAGGCCGTCAGCGGCGGCACGGTGCGCATCGCCGTGGCACCGGGCGACGCGCTGCCTGACGACGACGCCGTTGCATTTGAACTGGAGGCGCCGGGCATCCGTCGCGTTGCTTTGTGCTATCCAGCCGCCGACGGCGAGCACAACCCACGCCTGCTGGCTGTGCTCGAAACGCTGCTGCCGGGGCGCGAGTTTGAGCTGGTGGCGCTGCCCGGCCCGCAGGCTGTCCGCTGCGACCTGCTGGTTGGTGACCGCGTGCTGCCGCCCAGCCACGAAGCCGGCGCGCTTCTGCTGTTCGGCGTGGCCGGCGCTTACGGCCGCACAGGCGCACCAATCAACTCTCCACCAGGGATGCGCGCGGACGTGGCCAGGCCGCAAGTCGGTTTTGAGGTGCCAAGCCTGGCGCTGGTGCACGCGCGCGAGGCAATCCCGCTGGAAGACTCGGCGTTGCTGCCGCTTGAGCGCCACATCGAAGGCCACGTGCTGGTGGCTGTGCAGCGCAATCCAGTAGAGGTGCTGTACTGCGGTTTTATTCCTCACGAAAGCACGCTGCTTGACGGCGCGCGTGAGGGGCCGCTGCTGTTACTGCGCTGGCTTGACGCGGTGCAACAGCGCGAGCCGCCGCCTGCGCCGCCGCTGGTTACTGCGGGTGAGCCGGTAACGCTGCGTCTGCCCGGCAAGTGCCGGTTGTGCGCGCAGGGTTGGGCTGACAGCTACAGCGTGGCGGGCTACGAGGTCACGCCCGGCGCGGACGGCACTGCGCTATGGACGGCACCGAATCAGCCCGGGCGCTGGCAGGTGATGCACAATGACGCGTTGATCGGCAGCTTTGAGGTGGTCTGGAGCGATCCCGCAGAGCAAAGCCTGGCCTATGAGCGCCACGACGAAACGCCCATGGCAGTGTTCGCGCCGCCGGAGCGGCAAAGCGACTGGCGCGATCTGCTGCCCAGCCTGTTGCTGTGGCTGGCGCTGGCACTGGTGACGCTCGAATGGGTGCTGTGGCTGGTTGGGGTGCTGGATTGAATGCAACGGGCCGGGGCTCAAGCCCCGGCCCGTTGCTTGTGTGCTGCTTACTCGTCTGCCATCTGGCGCAGGCGCTTGCGTGACAGCAGCGTCACGCGCTTGCCGCTTGCGCGCAGGATCTGGTCCTTTTCCATGCGGCTGAAGCCGCGCGAAACGACCTCACGCACCGTGCCGATCTGCGCCGCGATTTCGCTTTGCGTGTAGGGCAGCACGACCAGCAGTTCATGATCGCCGGCATCGGGATGGTTGTCGTCAATCCAGCTGTCAAGCCAGCGGGCCAGGCGGTTGTGCGCGTCCTTGAGGCTGAGCTGGTCCACCAGGTCAAGCATGACCGAGTAGCGGCGCGACTGCTCGCGCAGGATGGCGACCGCGAGCGCCGGGTCACGCTGCATTGCATCGCGCATGACCGGCAACTCAATCTCAAGCAGCTCGGTGGTCATGCGTGCCATGCAGTTGACGGCAGCCGGCTTGTATGGGTCAGTCAGGCTGGTCAGTCCGAACACGTCACCAGGGCGGCCGTAACCGAAGATCTGTTCCTTTCCGGCGCGGTTGACGCGATAGAACTTGAGCTGTCCGGAAAGCACGACGCAGAACGAGCGCGTGGGCTGGCCGGCGGTGATGTACACTTCGCCATCGTCAAGGCGCTTGAGGTTGGTGGCGGATTCCAACTGCCCGAGGGTCTCCTCAGACAGGCCTTTGAACAGGGGGATGTCTCTAAGCATTTCAGTGGCGTGCATCGACGGGTTTCCTTTCGTGGGGATCAGTCCGATCCATAAAATAGGTAACGAATCACATTTTCCCTGTCATCCCGCTGGGCCCCTAGAACATCCCAGGAAAGCCCATCCCGCCCGTGACCTTGGCCATTTCAGCCTGTTTGAGTTCTTCTGCTTTTTTCATGCCCGCATTGACGGATGCGACCACAAGGTCTTCCAGCAAGGACAGATCGTCGGGATCTACCGCGTCCGGGGAGATCTCAATCTTTACCAGTTCGCCCGCTCCCGAGCAGATAACCTTCACCAATCCGTCGCCCGCTGCACCCTCTACGTATCGATCTTTCAGTTCTTCCTGAATCTTGCCCATGTCGCGCTGCATGCGCTGGGCTTGCTTCATGAGTTCGCTGAAGTTGCCAAGACCTGCCATGTTCTCTCCCGAACGTGCCAAAATATATAAACGACCAGTTAGCTACGCGCAAGCCAAAGATTGACTGAAGATTCAACTTTTCAATAGCCGCTGGCGGCTACTTCGCACCGAACTGGCGCCGCAGCGCATCCACCGCCGCCTGCTCGCGCGAGCTTAGAGCCCGCTTGCCGGGCACTTCTGCGGTTGGCTCAGCGGCTGGCGCGGAATCACGAGGCGCACTTGCCGCCGCAGGCTGTGAAACAGCCGCAGGCGCGGAATCAATCGTCTGGTCAAGGCGTGCGATCAGTGCATCCAGTGTTTCAAGACGACCCACCAGCGCCAGCTTGACCAGCGTGGCTTCGACTACCACCCGCGGGAAGGCTGCGCGGCGCACGCGGTTGCGGCAATCTGTCAACAGCTCAGCGGCGTACACCAGTCCCTGAATGCCGAAGTGTTTGGCAACGGCGGTCAGGCGCGGCATTTCGTCGCGCGGCACATCAATGCCGCGCTCGTCGCCACCGCCGGCGGCAACGAGCAACAGTGTGCGTACCAATGCGACAAGTGAAGCCAGTACTTCCGCCACGTCCTTGCCGCTGTCGAACACATCTTCCGCAAACAGGATCCCCGCTGCAGCATCGTTCGCCGCAAGCTTCTCGAGCAGCTCCAGCAGACGGGGGCGACTGACCAGCCCGAAGATGCGCTCGGCATCTGCCACCTCTGGCTCCAGCCCGGCAAATGCAAAGAGCTGGTCAAGACGCGTCAGCGCGTCGCGAACGCCGCCCTCAACCATTTCGGCAATCGCGCGTGTCACGCCCTGGCCCGGCTTTGCACCCTCGCGTTTGCAGATTTCGTCAAGCCAGGTGACGATCTCGGCCATGGTCACGCGCCGGAAGTCATAGCGCTGGCAGCGCGACACGATTGTCTCGGGAATCTTCTCCGGGTTGGTAGTAGCAAACACGAAGCGCAGGTGCGGCGGCGGCTCCTCGAGCGTCTTGAGCAGCGCGTTGAAAGCGCTGGTCGAAAGCATGTGCACTTCGTCGATTATGAAAATGCGATAGCCCGTGCCGGCGGGCCGCGACGTTACTTTCTGCAATTGCTCGCGGATGTCATCGACACGGCTGTTGCTGGCCGCGTCCATTTCAATGACGTCCATGTCTGATCCCGCGGCGATGCCGTGGCAGCTTTCGCAGTCGCCGCAAGGCTCGGCCTGGTCCTTGCCGCGTTTGCGGCAGTTCAGCGCGGCGGCAAGCAGGCGTGCCGTGGTGGTCTTGCCCGTGCCGCGCGAGCCGGTCAGCAGAAAGGCCTGTGCCACGCGGCTGGTGGTGATGGCGTTGGTCAGCGCCGCCACGATGTGCGGCTGGCCGATCAGGTCAGCAAATCGCGCGGGGCGATATTTGCGTGCCATGGGAATGTAGGTGGTCTGTGCCATCGCCCCGCATTGGACTCGCGAAGCAGCACCAGGTCAACGGACAGCGCAGTCGGGGCGGACGGGCTTAGTCTGTTGGTATCTGCGGGCGGTTGCGCTTGCGTTCTTGCTTTCGTTCTTCCATGCGCTCCAGCATTTCACGGGCGCGCGTGCGGAACTCGGCGACTTTCTCGGGCTGGCGCTCGATGGCGGCTTCGAGCATGCGCATCATGCGCTGCTGGTTTTCGGGCACGTCGTGCAAGCTGGTGCCTTCGGCCAGGATGTCGGCGATGCGGCCCCACGCCTGCAGCTCGGATTCGGTCGAGTCATCAAAAAAGCCATGCCGGATCAGCATCCGCAGCCACCCCGCCAGTGCGGCGCGGTCAGCGGGGCGCGCCAGCACGGCGTGCAGCACACGCTCGCCGCGCTGCCATTGCTCGGGCGTGATCTCGTCATAATGCTTGCCCAGTACGCTGCGCAGCTCGTGCTTGATCGCGTCGGCGCGGCCGTTGATGATCCAGTCTTCCAGCACCGGCGCGTCGCAGGCCACCAAGCTGACCACACCGGCTTCAATGCGGGCGCACTGGCCCTGACCGAAGCTGAGGCTGCCTGCCCGCGCATCGCCGTAAGCGGGTGCCGCTGTGTACACGCCGTTGTCACCGCGCAGCACCAGGCCGCCGGTGTTCAATGAAACCTGCACGTCGCGCACGCGGCTTTCGACGCGCGAGCGTCCCCATGAGTCAAGAAACAGGTCGCCCGAAACCAGCTCAAGCCCGGGCTGGCCATCGGCTCCGGCAGCAGACAGGCGCACCGATGCGCCGGGCGCCAGCACCGCCGTGGCGCCGCCAAGCTGCACGACCACATGGGTGTTGGCAGGCGCCGTCAGGGTTGCAGGCACGCGGATAGAAGCGTCAAGCTCGCGCTCAACTGTAGAGATTCCCGCGGCATCCAGCACTTCCATCGGCCCCGCGCTGAAGGCCTGCACGCGTGCCGTGGCAAACTGCGGCCCGTAATCCGGCCCCTGCTGCATGGAATGCCACACCAGGCTGCCAATGCCCACGCCAAAGAACAGCACTACCGCCGCCGCCGCCGCCCACAGCATCCGGCTGCCCGTCGGGCCCGGTATCACACGTGCCCCCACACCGAAACGCACGTGCTCTGTGAAATCCGCGGGGAGGCGGTAGTGCTTGCTTAGTTCATTCAGAAGTTCGTCGGAGCGGCGCAGCGAATCCATGAACTCGCGCAACTGCGCATCGGCCGCCAGCGCGTGCTCAAGGCGCGCGTGGTCCTGCTCGCTCAGCGCCTCGTCCAGCGAGCGCGAGCACAGCAACTCAAGATCTTCGCGGCGGTCCATACTTCTCCCTGCCCTAGTCACTGTCCGGGGCGAAATCCTTCAACTTTTCCGCCAGGGCTTTGCGGGCGCGCAACAGCGTCATATGCACCGCGCCTTCGCTTAACCCCAGCTCGTCGCCGATGGCACGCCCGCGCCGACGGTCAAAATAGTGCAGTGTCAGTGCCGCCCGGTAGTTCTCCGGCAGCTCAGCCATGGCCCGGCGAAGGGCGTCAAGCCGCTCGCCGTTGGCCATGGCGGCCAGGCCGGACTCACGCGGGTCGCTGGCGGCTTCCAGCAGCTCCGGGCTTGAAACCTCACGCCTGCGCCGTCGCAGCAGGTTCAAGCCGATGCCGATCACCCATGCGCGGAAACTTGCCGGTTTCTCCAGCCGCTTGAGCGATGAATAGGCCGTGATAAAAGCGTCTTGTGTCACTTCCTGCGCACGTTGGGGGTCGTGACAGCGCAACAGCAGGTGCGCGAACACGCCCTGCTGATACCTCTCGACCAATGCAGCGAATGCGTCCCGGCTTCCCGCCGTGGCTTGTGCGACCAGCGCGGCGGTATCCGGTTGTGGCTGGCTCATCCCGGCCTCGGTGTTGCCTTGCCCCACAAGGACGGTTTGTAGCAGACGCAAGTCACGAGGGAATCACCGGGCGCAGGCGGCACCCGGGTGATCCGGGTGCCGCCGCCCGGCACTCAGTTACGCATCCAGGCGTCTTCGCGGCGCATGGCGTGCTGCTTTGCGCTCTTCGGAAGCTGGCGCGCCTGCGGGTTTACGCTGTCCTGGCTGCCGCCGTTGCCGGGCTGTGTGTCCGGGATTTCGCCGGTGTCGCCGCCGCGGACCGAGCCGTCAAACTGCAGGTTGAGCGTATAGTTGATGAACTTCTGGTTCAGCGTGTCCCAGTCCGCATCGCTGCGGATGCCGAAAGTCCGCTTGAACGCGTCGATGCCCGGTGTCGGGTCACTGTAGGATTTGATCGGGATCTGGCCGGTGTAGTCCAGCTTCAGGAAGTTCCACCACTTGTCGCGATACGGGTAGCTGCCGCCTTCCTCGAAGTTGATGAAGAAGTAGCTGGCCTGGCAAGCCGTCGCATAGTACAGGCCCATGCCGATTTGCTGGCCAAGGATCTGCGCCGGCATGGGGTGCTTGGTGTCAAGCTGGCTCAGTCGCCGGACGGCCACCGAACGCACGTGCCCATAGTGCAGGCATTCCAGCATGTCCTGAATGCGGAACACGTTGTTCTGGTTCAGGTTGCGGTAGTAGGCCTGCCACGAGCGAAGGCGCACGTGGTTGACCTGCAGGAACTCATAGTTGGCGTCGCGCCCCTGGCCGCCGGTGCGCAGGAACCCGGCAACCGAATCCGTAATACCTTCCTGCACAAGCACGCTGGAGTAGCGCGGCCGCGAAGGGTTCTGGCCCTTTTCAAGCCGGGCAAAGTCGATCGGTCCCACCGCGTAGAAGTCGGACAGCAGGTGGAACGTCTCGTGGATCAGCACCGACTCATTGAACCACTGCGTGTCGCTGCTCATGTCTTCGCGGTCGTCATAGGTGATTACCACCGAGTTGGGCGGAGAGTAGAAGGCGCGCGCACCCTGGATCGGCTCGCCCATTTCGTCGGTGCAGTATTGCAGGAAGGTCTGCTCGTCCTTCAGCACCATGATTTCCAGCGGCCAGTCTTCCTTCGCCGCAAGCTCGGCGTTGTCGATCGGCTTGACGCGCTTGAGGTTCATCTCCTGGATGAAGTGCTGATCAAACCATCCGTACAGCTGCTCAAGCAGTTTCGACTTGCTCTGCAGCGACTCCATGAACTCTTTGCTGTGGCCGGCGCCGCCCAGCGGCTTTTCGACGAACACGATGAAGGGCTTCCAGTAGGTGTAGGTCCATACGTCGTCGAACCTCTCGTTATCGCGGCGCATGGCCAACTGGCAGAACGAGCGCTGGTTCTTGGCACGGTTCCAGGTCACGCGCGATACGTCGGCGGCGCCAGAGATGTCCTGCGCACTCTTGAAGCGGATCCATGCCTTGCGGGCCTTCTTCCAGTAGCCGTCTTTGGCATCCTGCGCGAATGCGTCCTCGCCATTCTTGATGGCGACGGCCTCCAGGTCGCGGAGATTCTGGATGACATCAGGCGGGTACAGCTGGGTATCGCGCGAGATGTCCTCAATGCCGCGGTTGTAGTAATCCTCGTACTCAGCCGTGCCCGCGATCTCGTAATCTACGTACTCGCTCATGATCTCCGGGCGTTCGTAGTTGTCCCATCCGATCATGCGCGCGATCTTCTCAAACGTCGGGTCCACCTCGCGGTTGCGTACCTGGCGGCCGTTGCGGGTTACGGTCACGGTGCGGGCGGCGGTGTTGGTGGTCTTGAACGCTTCCACGGCGCGGTTCAGAAGGGCATTGGCGGACGAGTGGTCGTCCTCTTTCAGCAGCATTGCGATTTCGGCCATGGCGCGCGGATCGGCTGATTCAGCCTTCTTGGCCAGTTGCTCGGCCCACATGGTCTGCATGGCTTTGAACTCAACGTTGTCGCTGCGTTCCTTGGCCGAATCGTAGAAGCGCCTGACGTCGTCCACCGACAGCGAAGACGGGTTGTTCAGGCTGTTCTTCATCTGCGTCAGCAGGAATTTGTCCTGGCGTGCACGTGGGTCCTCGGCAATCTGCTGATCCGGATCAACGGGCGGTGGCGTGTCGGGGCCGCCGCTGCTCGCGACAATGATCAGCACCACGATCAGGATCAGCGCAAGCACGCCGCCGCCGATGCCGAACACAAGCGGCAACGGGCTTGACTTGCGCGGCACGGGGTACCCCGGCGGGTAGGCGCCCGGCGGCATCTGCCTTCCGCCCGGCGGTGGCGGCATCGGCCGCGCGCCGCCCCGGGCGCCGGCGATTGCCATGCGCGTGGAGTAGCCTGCGGTAGTGCGCCGCTGCGCGTGGCCGCGCGGCCCGGTGCCGGGGTTCGTCAGGGGTGCGCCGGTGACGGTCTCTTCTTTGCGCAGCACCGAAGCGCCGCCGGTCATGTCCACCGAAGGCGACGGCACGGCGGTGCTGCTGGATTTGCGGGCAGGCGAGCGCTCAATGCCTCCGCGGCGGATGGTGCGCGTCTGGCCGATAATGGTGGGGTTGGCCACCTCGGGCGACGGCACGGTCATCTTCGCGTTGCATTTCTTGCAGACGGTGTTTTTGCCGGCATGGTTGGGCCCGACACTGTACTTTGTCCCGCATGCCGGGCATGGAAAGACGATGTTGTCTGACATCGCAAGCTCCCTGCTGTCCTTGTTGACACGAACTGTGTCACTGTAAGAGTTTCCGCTGCTGTTTGATAGCCCGCTTCGGGCCATGCTGGCCGCTTGACGGGCCGCCGCATCCAGCACCGCCTTGTCCAGGCCCGGCGGCGACGGGGGCGGGTCAAGATTCGCGAACATCTGTTGTGCGTCCGTGTGGTCCATCAGTCGCTCCTGTCCCTTGCCGACGCCAGCCATTCACGCAACTTCTCCATGGCCAGCCTGTGCCTCGATTCCACCGTGCGAGCGTTTTCTTCCAGCACGTCCGCGATCTCGGCAAAGCTAAGGTCGCCGTACGCGCGCAGCAGCACAACTTCGCGCTGTTCCGGCGGCAGGCGCCGCAGCGCCCGGTCAAGCCGCTCGGCACCTTCTGGCGGTCCATCCCGCGGCACGACCAGTGGCGAGGCCGGGGCCGCTTCGGTGATCGTGCGCGCCTCCAGCTTGCGCTTGCGCAACCTGTCGATCATCAGGTGCCGCAGGCTGGCGTACAGGTACGCCCTGGGGTTGCGCGCACCGGCGGCTTTGCCGGGGTTTTCAATCAGGCGCGTCCACAACTCCTGGGCAAGGTCAGTCGCCTCATGTTCGTCGCCGCACAACGACAGGGCATAGCCGTACATGCCGCGCCGATGCCGGTCGTAGAACTCCGCGAATGCTTCGCGGTCTCCGCGCGCGTAGCGCGCCAGGAGTGCCGCGTCTGTATCTGTCATGGTGTCCGGCGCCACTACAATTGAGACGTTGTCGCCGCGGCGCTTCCTCAAACTATTTCGGAATTTCCGCCGGCGGGCCTTGGGGGCCCGCGCACGATACCAAATGCGGCGATCCATGTGGGACGTCAGAAGCGGAAAGGCCGGCTCAAGCCGTTTCGACGCGGCACAAGCCTACGGTGATGTTGTCGCTGCCGCCGCCGTTATTGGCTTGCTCGATCAACTGTTGTGCCACGGCTTCAAGGCTCGCGCCGTTCTGGTGCAGCAGTTGCAGGATTTCTGTGTCGGGCACCAGGTCGGTCAATCCGTCGGTGCACAGCAGGTAGCAGTCGCCGCTTTTGACCTTGTCCCAGCGCACATCGACCTCGACGCTGGGCTCCATGCCCAGGGCGCGGGTAATGATGTTCTTGAGCGGGTGGCTGCGCGCGTCATCTTCGCTGATCAGATTCTTCTTGCGCAACTCGCCGACCCAGGAGTGGTCTTCGGTCATCTGGAAGAGCTTGCCGTCGCGCAGGCGGTAGATGCGGCTGTCACCGACATTCGCGGTGACGATGTAGTCCTGGTCAAAGACAGCGGCAACGATGGTTGTGCCCATGTTCTTGAGGGCGACATCCGCGTTGCCGCGTTTGTAGATTTCTTTGTTAGCCGCCTTGATGCACTTGCCGAGCAGGTCGGCGTCTTTGCGCTCGTCATGCGTGCCGCGGTTGCGGTCTTTGAACCCATCCGTCACCGCTTCAATAGCGATGCCGGACGCGATCTCACCGCCCAGATGGCCACCCATGCCGTCTGCAACCACGCAGAGCCCCGCTTCCTCTTGGGCTGCGCAGGCGTCTTCGTTGTTCTTGCGCTGCAGACCGACATCCGTAGCCGTGACCATTCGCACGACCATGACGCCGTCCTTAAAACCGGCATCCGTGTGGGGCATACTCGATTTCCCCCGCTCAGAGCCGGGCCCAGTACCTTGGGCTATTCATCCGTTACCTGTCCACTCTTGGATTCTGCTTTACAGCGTGGTCCGTGGAATCTCAACATTATCGTACCGACCGCACAAGGTTCAAGGCGCGGTTGACGCACAACCTTCTGGCCCACACAATCCTGCCCGTGCTCAACCTGCCCCATGTGTTTCGACTCACTTTTCTGGCCTGCATGCTGGCCGCCTGCGCCGCCGCGCAACCCGCCGATCCTGGCAATGGCAAGCCCCCCGAAAACGGCGAGCAACCACCGCCAGATACTCACCATATCACACCGGACGAACTTGAGCGCAGGCTTGCACGAGAGCGCCAGGGTTATGAACAGTACATCCGCGACGAGGTCGATCAGGCTGTGCGCCGCCGCTTTGAAGATTTCGCCCCGCTGCGCTCACGACGACAGTTGTTCCTCGAATTCTCCGGCGGGTTGATGCTCAAATACCGCCAGGCACAGCACAGCCCCGAAAACGCCCAGCCGGGCGGCGGCGCCCGGGCACCCGCGGGCCTGAACATCGCGCGCGGCTGGCTAAGCGTACTGGCAGGGTATTCGGACGTGGTAGAGAGCGAGTTCACGCTGGCCTACAACGGCGATTACGCCCTGCTGGATGAGGAGATGATCGAGATCCCCAAGGCGCTGGTGATCTACAACAAGCCGTTCAGCCAGTATCTGCCCGCGGGCTATCTGGCAGACAGCTTCCTGTTTGGCGTGGACGGGCACTTCTGGCGCCAGTCGCGCGGCAGCGAGACGATGGCGCTGGGGCAGCGCGCGTTTCACCAGGATGAAGTGGTGCAGGTGCGCTACACCCTGCGCGTCCTGGAGAACTTCTACATGATCGGCGCGCTGAGCGATGGAAACCTGCTGGGCCGCGGGCACGTGGATGACAGCAACAACTTTCCGATCATGCAGGACGACCGCACACGCTATATGCGCGGCCTGGGCGACCCGCGCGAGGTAAGCCGCTTTCTGCAGCTCGAGTTCGGCAGCGGCTTTCTGTTTGATTTCAACACTGTCAGCTTTCTGCGCAGCGACGCGCATTTCAGCCCCGAGTACGTCACCGAAAGCAACACCAACTACATCCACGTCCTTGGCTGGGGCAGTGTTGATCGCCTCAGCCGCAACGAGCTTTCCCTGGTGGAAGGTATGCAGCGCATCCCCTTTAAAGGCGGCACAGCCAACGACCCGGGCGGTCGCATCCGCCGCACCAAGTGGCGCATGGGCGTGAACATTGACTTTGCCTTTCGGCTTGCGGGCTCAGACCTGTTTGTGCAGGCACACTATGTGCACGCAGAAGACGGGCGCTTTGTGCGCGACGCCTGGGGCGTTGACCTGCGCTATACGTTTGAGCTGCCGCGCATCCCGTTTGTGCTGCGCATTACGCCGATGTTTCGGTACAGCGAGCTTGTGACCAACAACAGCGACAACCCGCTGGACGACACTGACCCGTTTGCAGGCCCGCTGCGCGTTTCCAGCGGCGCGGTGCCCGGGTTCAGCCTGGCTGACGCCGCCGGGTTTGCCGCCAACCGCCGCGAGTTCATGATTGGCATCAACCTCACGCTTGCGCGCAACGTGATTCTGGGTTTTGAAGTCGTAATCAACGAGGAAGACTTCAAGCAGACTCGCAACGTGCCCAACGACATCCCCAACACCTTCTACCTGTTGCGCATCGGCGCGGAGTTCTAGCGCGCGGCCGCCATAGTCCTTATGCCTAAAGAAGTAACGCCCATCGCCCGATAACCCGCTGGCGGTTATGGCGAACCAAGCATCCTGGAGATATTCGTACCTGCTGGCGGTGGCTTTGCTGCTGCCCATCGGTACGTGCGTGCTAGTCAGCTATTACTTCGCGCGCATGAACCCCTTTTCGCCCGAGATGACCCACAGCCCCTGGGCCTACTCAATCATCGCCATCGCAGGCGGCATGTCGGCGGTGATGGCCGCGATGCTGGCGCTGTTCGCCAGCGCAACCTACCGGGCCCGCGTTCGCTTTGAAGCCGAATACCGCAACCTGCAACGCTACCTGAATGAAGACGTCGCACGCGAGCGCACCCGGTTGATGCGCAACCTTGACCTGGTCAGCGCCGCGCAGCAGGTGAGCATGGCCATCAAGCAGGAAGTCGATTTCGAGCGCATTCTGTCGGTCGTGCTGGAGCAGCTTGAGCACTTCGCCCGCAGCGACAGCATCAGTGTGTTCACTCTCGACGAGTCAGGCCGCCCCATCGCCCGCGCCGAGCGACGCAACGGCGTGGACCGCTTCCCGCCTGTGCTGACGCAGGAAGCGGTCGATCGCTCGCTGGTGGAAGACGCCATGCGCCAGGGCCGCAACATGCGGTCACTGGATGCACGCACGGGTGAGTTTGTGCTGGCTGTGTACTTCGCCACGCCAGACGGCGTGCAGGGGGCCGTGCGCATCGCGCGCAACGTCGCCGACGAGCCCGATTTCAGCGACGAGATACCGTCCTACGAGCAGTCCATCCTGCAGCTTGTTCGCATGGTCTCGCTGGGCCTCAAGACCGCCAACATCTGGGACCGCGCCATCAAGGACGAAAAAACCGGCTTGTACAACAACAACCATTATCAGGACCAGATGCGCAAAGCCGTCGCCGTCGCGCAGCGAACGGGCAGCCCGCTCAGCCTCGTGATGCTGGATATCGACAAGTTCAAGCACATCAACGACACCTACGGGCACCTTGCCGGCGACAACGTGCTGGCGCGCGTGGCCGAGATTTTGAAGCGCGAGGCGCGCGAATCCGACACCGTCTTTCGCTACGGTGGCGAAGAGCTGTGCATCGTCTGCACCGGCACCTCGCAGCAGGAGGCCGCCAACGCCGCCGAGCGCATGCGGCACCTGATTGCCTGCACCGAGTTTCATGATGACCGCGGGCGGCTGCTGCCGATCAGCGCCAGCTTTGGGGTTTCGCAGTTTGAGCCGCGGCATGCGGCAGGCGAGCTGCAGCTCAAGGAGCTGTGCGACCGCGCCCTGTACGTCGCCAAGGAAAACGGCCGCAACCTGGTGGTCGTCGCGCAGACGCCCGACAGCTTTCACGTCATGCCGCGCAGCGGCGACCCGGCACTCGAGGTCAAGCACCGCATGGGCCTGGCTGGCGACAACTCGCCCCTGCAGGCAGAGCCCGGGCCGCAGGCCAAACCCGGCGCGCGCGCGCAACTCGGCGAGAGCATTGACGCGCTGGCAACCGGCATCGCCGATGTTGTCGGCGCCGACAGCAACCGCGCCATCGTGGTGGACAGCGTTGTGCGCGAAGCCACCGAGTTTCTGACCCGCAACCTGTCGGCCAGGCTAAGCGAGCAGCCCAAACCCAGGCGCCGCCGCAAAGCCGAGCGCAGAACACCAGCCAAGGCTGCACCGGACGAACCCGCCAAGCTGGACGAGCAGCCCAAAGCGGAGACAGCCAAGCCCCGCCGCCGAAAGGCCAATCGCAGAAAGCCCCGCGCTAAGCAGAAGTCGCCGAACAACGCGACAGCCGACGTCAACGAAGAGCAAAGACTGAAGCAGGAAAGCGACCGCCTGGACTATCTGACCGACGAAGAAGCCGCGCAGCTAAGCGAGGGCATAGCCCCCAGCAAGCGCCTAAGAAAAGCAGCCAAAGCCACCCGCACAGACTGACAGAGCGCTCGGGCGACGTTCACGTCGCCCTCGAATCACCCCAAACCCGAGGGCGACACAAATGTCGCCCGTACACCGCCGGAAGCAATCGTCTTGAATCACTCGGCGTAGCTTCCGTGCCCTCGGCTGGTGACAGTGCGACTTCTCGCTCCCACCAGCGTTGCCAGCGCCGCGAGGATCAGCCAAGCCGTGTGGTTCGATTGCCCCGCGCTGCACGAGCCGGTGTCGCTGTTGGGTGGCGGTTTGGGTTTAACCTTCAGCGTGTAAGTCTGCGTGGCCGTGGTGAAGTTGTCGGCGGCTTGCGCGGTTAGGGTGTAGTCGCCGGCCGCGCTTGGCGTGCCGGTGATGTGGCCGGATGTGCTCAGGCTCAAGCCGGGCGGCAGGTCTCCTGACAGCAGGCTGAACACCAGCGTGCCCGTGCCCGTGGCTTGCAGGGCGAGGCTGTATGGCTGCCCGACTCGGCCCGGTGGCAACGGGCTTGGCGTGTGCAATGCCACCGGCGGCGGCGTGGTGACTGTGATAC
>CAZZBH010000038.1:0-29048 GCA_964652605.1 uncultured Planctomycetaceae bacterium | reverse complement strand
ATAGACAAAACTGGTGTTGTGAATGAAGGTGGCGTAGCGGTTCCTGGTGTGAAACAAATGATAGGATGGAGAGTGAACTTCCGCCTTGAAGTGCAGCTGGCGCTGGTCCCCCGCATCCTGGTAGTCGCGTCCCCAAACCAAGATTGGTATAGGGGATGGAGTCTGGTGCTCCCCTGGCCAGTCGCGAACCCACCAGTCAACCTCAAAGTACACTACCGTCATATGGTCCCATCGAAGCCGGTGCGCCGCGACATCCCAACTCTCGTTTATTCCACCTAAAACTCGCACTTTTACTGTCAAACTGCCTTGACCGAGCCCGTTGGACACCGTGACTTGCATGCTCCACAAGCCCGGGGGCGGCAGACCGCTTGTCCGACCGTTCGCGTCAATCGTAACTCCGGGCGCTCCAACTACCGCCCAATCATTCAACAACGGGCTGTTCGGTGAGTAGGCGCTGAAGTCCAATTCGACTCCCGCCCAGAGCAAGACGTACGGCGCATCGGCGCACGTCGTGTAGTACTCGTCTTGGCTGTGGCCGAAGAGGAATAATCCATATTGCCAGTCGGGCAGACCTGCTCGCTCTGCGACTTGGACAATCGGTGTGGTTGCGGAGGCCGCCTCGACCACGGTTACCTTGCACCGGCCGCTGGCGAAAGGCGAAGGGCTGACTTGGGCGATGGCGGCAACGTTGGCGCTCACAACGAACCAGTACTCGACACCGAGTGACACGAGCGTTGGTGTCCACACTATCTCGCCCTCATACTGTCGATACCCCACGTAGGATTGTGATCCTGCGGTGTCCAGTAAGTTGTTCGGATCCATCGGGCTGAAATCTTGTGTCGACACAATGCTCATTGTCATTGGCGATGGCAACGGAGACCCGCCGGGGCCTGACCCCGTAGCGGTAAAATTGATGTCCTGCGAGTAGGGAAGCCGCGCCGTGAAGGGGATGACCAATTGCTGATGCGCCTCTGCAGTGCGTGTTGGCGCGATCTCAATTGACGGAGCTAGAATGTACTGATTGAAGCCGTCATAAATGAGGGATTGATCTTCCAGCACTTGGGCAATGTCTGCCGGCAAACCAGAGCCGGGAATGAATTCCGGACGGAATGCTGCTTCCGCCGAACCGACTTGGGAGTGGTCAAGTGCAGCTTGGGCGGCGAAGGCCTGCTCTATCGCCGCTTCCAACTCGGCAAGGATGTCAAGCATATCCTCGACAGAGGTCTTCGGGCCGCATCCCCGTGAGAAGACGTGAAAGCCCTCCAGGCCGTAGTACTGTTCGACAAACTCGATCAGCAAGTCGCGCTGTAGCTGCATGCGTATCAGCTGATCTTGGACAGTCGAGGGCGTGTTCTGTCCAGCAGGGAGGTTGGAGCCGCACAGCATCTGCAAGAGTCTGTTCTCGGGAATTTCGATCGTTGCAAGGTATGACTGGGTGAAGTCAAGATCCAAGTAGCCGTGATATCGATAGAGCCGTGTTTCGCCTGCGCCGAACTGAATTGACAGCAAAGTTGGGGCCCAGTCGCTGACTCCGGAATGCGTGTAGGTCAGCCGCTGTGTCCCGGCTGACCAAATTGAAAGCGTTACATTGCCACTCCCGGAGAGCGCAATTCGAACACCAAACGAGCATGGTCCGGACGAACCTGGCCAAGTTCCGATTGCTCTTTGAACTTCTGGTTGCGTATAGTCGTCCTGACTGAACAGTGTGAAACTGGACCCCGTCACCTGAATGCGAAACACTTGGGGCTGATGATAGTCCCAGAAGTAGATGTTGCACATCTGGCCAGAGCCCTTATCGACCAAAAAATCGTGGTAAGAGTTCAGGCCGCCGCTTACTTGCGTGCCACCGCGGCGCGCGATGTCACCTGGAAAGAGGAGCGAAGCCGCACCCGGCATCTGGGTGTTGGTGAACGCCAACCCCCCTCCATGCATATCGTACTCATCTGTACTTAGGGCAACGCCTGGCAACTCCTGGCTGGCGAAGTTCACTTCAACCAGCTGATAGTCGGGTTTGGTTCCGCGGTAAACCACGCCAGCGCCGTCGAAGCCCCGCTTGTCCACGACCTTGGTATCTGATAGCCGAGTGGTCTTAACGCGACGACCTAGGTAGTCGTAGGTGTAGCCGTTCATCCCGTCGGACGCTATCTTCAGTTGGTCATCGCTGGTTTTGGTCAAGGCCACATCGCCGATTGCCGTAGGCACAAACCGGCTTCCGTTGGGGATAGGCACGGGGTTTGATGCGGAGTACCCGGTGTTACTTGTATGTGGTGTTGTGAAGTAGCCGGTGCCAGACTGGTTTGGGTACTCGGTGCCAAGGAACACGCCGGTTTCGGTCGGGATCAGAACGTCGTCGAACTGGAGGGCTACCGCGTGGGTATCCTCGGTGGAGTCCCACGCTGCCGGATCAGTCGTTGATCCCGTATATGCTACATCTTGGGCTAGCCCGGTAAGATTGCCCAAGCCGTCGTAGTGCAGCCGCGTCCCAAAATAGCGCATTGGCCCGAGTAGCTCCAGGACATAGCCAAAGCGTGGGCCGGAGTCGCTGCTTGGCAGTCTTCGGTCCGTATAGA
Organism: uncultured Planctomycetaceae bacterium; assembly: GCA_964652605.1. Classification (GTDB taxonomy): domain Bacteria; phylum Planctomycetota; class UBA8742; order UBA2392; family UBA2392; genus JADJRK01. Next base: position 26,478 of record CAZZBH010000038.1, on the reverse strand, counting down.
TGACCCCTTCTCTGCGACCGGTATCTGCGTCATAGAGGTACTTGTACTTTTGGGCAGGAGTACCGGTGATGCGAGAAACATACGACGTGGCGGTGATTCGGCCGCGCTGGTCTCGCGTTACAACCGCATCTCGAAGAGCAGCGCCTTTTGCGCTGATCCTCGACTGCCGGCCAAAGTAACTGTACGCGTTCTCCAGCGTGGTGCTACCTTGCTGAACTGAATATGAATTGATTTTGCCAATTGAGTCATGGGCCCAGTTGATCGTGGTATCTGGAGTCTGTGTACGGTAGACTTGGGCAAGTTCGTTCATGCTCCGCGCAATGAGACGCGGACTTGCAGCGCTGACTTGCTCCACGTAAGCCTCCAGTTTCGAAAGCCTATTCCATCGGTACTCGCGCAAGTGAAAGTTAGAACCGAACTCGCTTGTTGTCATTTGTAGCTTGCGTCCCAATCCGTCATAGCTGTTGGTAACGGACTGCGTTCCTTCAATAAGTGAACCGGCTCCCTTGGTTACCGTCAGCGTGAGCATCTCATTTTCCAGCGAGTACGTGCGGCTGACCTGGTTTCCACCTTCGTCCAGAACCTGGAGGATATTGCCTGCAGCGTCGTACCCACCTGTTGCCAAGTAGTAGGGGTCGACCGCCGCGCCGGGCGTGAGCGAGTGTGTTGTACCAACCGTAACAGTTCCCCCGTTCGCAAACTGCGCTTGGATCAAATGGCCAGCAATGTCGTATGAGTAACGAGTTTGATTGCCGGCATTGTCAATCATACGTAGCAACTGATCGTCCAAGCCATACTCGAATCTGGTTTCGACCGATCTAGTGCCATTGGTGGACAATGTCGGAGTGGAAGTCAGGGCCCACATGCCGGACGCTGATCGGGTTTGGCTGACAGCTCGGCCCGCGTAGTCGAACTCTGTTACAGCAATACCTGTGGCCGGATCATCCACTCGCACTAGGTGATTTAGGGCATCCCAAGTCATCTCAACGGGCACATGCTGGCAGGCCTGGCGCGAAATCAGCCTATTGAGCTCATCATACAAGTACTGATTGCGATGTGTCTGCGTTACGTGCGTTCCTGAATCGACCGAGTCTTCAAATTCTTGAAACAACCGCCCGTTTTGGTAGACCCTGCGTGACTGGTTGCCCATGGCGTCAATCAGCTTGGTCGGTCTGCCGGCTGCGTCGTACTCCATAGTCCAAACCGGAGTAGATACTGCCGGGGTTGCCGCATCAAGGAGGTCGCCGACCACGCGCTGAGCCCGGCCGTCAGGCAACAACGCGTAGGTAGTCATGCTCCACTCAGGCGTGTCGTTGGTGCCGGTCTGCCCTGCCGAGTATGCAAGCGGAACACCGGTCGAGCTGACGGCCCACGTTCCGCGCCGATAGAGTCGCCCAGTGTTGTCGTACCAATGTTTATGGTGTGCAAGAAGCGGGCGGGGAGTCGGTCCGGTGCCGTCCGGATCACCACTTACCTCGACTTCACTTGGGTCTGCCCCGTGCGCGTACGTAAAGGTGCGGATCGTGCTAAGCGGCGTTCGGGCATCCTCCGCCGTCCTCAATCGGTCAAATGCATCGTAGGTCCTCGTCCGCGTGATAGGTGTAGCAAGTGTGCTTCGAGGATCAGTAACGGAAGCCACGTTGCCGTTCTTGTCGTAGTCGACCGCAATCTTGGCGAGGGCGCTGGCATGCGAGTCGCTGACCTGCATGCCGGAGTAGACCTCATACGGTCGATTCAGCTCGTCGTGGGTCTGCGCCACCTTTATGCCTCCTGGTGAGTGGCGCTCAATCAATCGGAACACGAGGTTGTACACGTTTGTAAAGGTTCGGGTGGTAGAGCTTGTTACGTCACCAGTGGTCGAAACCGTGTTCCCGATGATGTCGTACGACCAAGTGGTCACGATGGACCGGCTTTGGGCAGTAGGCTGCCCGGCGCCATCGAGAATGGGGTCAATGATTTCTTTGCGCGTCAGGTTCCCGTCACGGTTCCATTCATAAAGGACCTCGTACTGGTGGCCGCCCAGTGACGCGATTGCCGGGGAGAGAGTCTTGACAACATGGCCAAGTTGGTTGTGAATGGCCGTGGTAACGGCTCCGTGAGCGGCCTTCGTCGTTCGGAGCTCGCCGACGGTGTTGTAGGTGAACTCGACGGTTTCGCCAAGGCCGCCTGGGTCAGTAATCACCTTGGTCAGGTAGCCGTAGTCGAAGCTCGATCCAGTCGTGCCATACACATAGTCCCGAACAATGCCAGTGGCTCCTGTTGGGTACGTGGAGACATCGCGAACCTGCGTGACTTGCCCGTGTATGTTGTGGTCAAACTCAACGATGTACTGGCTGCCGTCATGAGGGCATTCCGGTGCCTGTGCCGTTGCGATCTGGGGCGCCTTGATACGAATCAGGTTGCCGTTGGAGTAGTTCCATTCCGTCCGGTAGGCACTCGATTCGTCCCGGGTGGGCGGCAGCGTCGCATGCGTCGCAACATGGTAGCCGGACGGTAAATCGTATGCCCGTGAGTCCACAGCCTCAGTCAACCGGTTGTAGGCCGGCTCATAGTCGTAGGTCCAAAGCAGGCCGTTGGCTTGGTTCGCAGGCAACGCAGGTACCGTTTGGTAAATTCCGGGCAGCTTCGCGTGTCGCCGAAGGTTTCCTCGAGACCGCTGGCTGCTGTTCTGAATGTCAAACGAGAACTCCTCCTCGTTGCCGGCGGGGTAGGTGACTTTCGACACATTGTATTCGGAATCGCACTCGACTACGGTATCGTAAAAGTCCTCGTCAGATGAACGAACCTTCGAGTCCGGAACCAATTGAAAGGCTGATGTCCATAGGCCGGTATGCCGACGTAGCCGAGACAGCGTACGGTTGGCGCCGTCGTAATATGTTGTTACCTTGTGCTGTTCAGCGTCCACAACTTCCGCGTATGGCCCGAGCTGGAGATCTGTGCCATACCCAATGAAGTTCCGATGCGTCGTATCGGCGCCGCTCGACCGCCCCAAGTCCTGCGCAGATACCTTTCCGCTGCTGTAATGGTTGAAGAGCCAGCCTACGGGTGTCGATTGGCTGGCCTGCTCCGGACTGACAACCTCGGTCATGTTTCCCGAACCGTCATGCCCAAATTTCATTCGCGTCCGATAGGTCGGGCCGACTGTATCGTCGTAGTACTGCTGTGTTTGCGGAAATTTGACCTCAATCAATCGCGCCTGGCTGTCATATATGAATTCCCAAGTTCTATGGGACAAATAGTTTGCACCAATAACCGAAGAGTCTGCGTGGTAGGCGGCTCGGTCCTGTATGAAGGCCAGACGCCCGTGTGTGTTGTAGCTCATTGACAGGCGGTGACGTGTTGCGCTCGCGGACGGGTTGTACAAATCGCCCTGTATGAAAAACAAACGCCCAGCCAAGTCGTACACATAGTTGATCACGTTGCCGTTCCAGTCCTCGAAAACGTTGAGCCGGAACATCAACCGGTTCTCGACATCTGGTGCGTTGTACAGGAAAATCGCCTTGGAACGGTCCGCATATGTGATCACATAGGAATCGTCGGTCCTAGTGCCGGTCGTGGCGTTGTCGCTCCACTCAATCTCAAGAAAGAAGCCGTGGGCGACATATGGACCGGCGTCGGTTGCTGCGCCAGCCTGTAGCTCGAAGGTGTCAATGCGACCGTCGCCGGAGTGGAGTGTAATCTTCTTCTGTTGCGTATCGTGGTATAGCCTCACGTCAAACGACGCGGTCCAACCGGAACCCAAGAGCCCCGCCGTGTCAAGCTGGCTACGGTACGTTCCGCCTACTGCGAGTGGTATTGCGCGACCCGGTATAGACACGAAATCGGCGTCGTGTCGGAATTCGCCATTGTGGGCGTATACGGAGTGGCCGCACATGGCGGCGTTCTGCGGCGGCTCCTGCACTGATCCCGCTTCTCGCTTCGGAATCAAGCGATGCGGGTAAGCCACGTTGACCGTGCCCTCACAGATGATGTTGCTTGAGCTGTCCACCAGATACATCGTCGAGTTGCCGGCCTGCGCAATCATAGCAGCACTGATCCAGAAGGTGCACGTATTCGCGTTGACCACATTCACCGAGCCGACCTGGGACAGACCTGAACCGTTGAAGGTGACGTCCATTCCCGATGCGAAGGGTTGTCCACCAGTTTTAGTTACTTGAACCTCGACTTGCTCACCCTGGACAAGGCAAACGAAGCTGTTCAGGTAAGAAGTAGTTGACGAAACGTAGGTGATACGAGGACTATCCACAACTATGCCCAACGACTGGTTTGTGCTGTTCGAGGCAAAGCACCAGCGAAATCGAACGTCACTATTGCCGACCCAAGGGGCAAGGTTGATGTGGACGGGTTGGGCTACCGTGCCTGCAGCATCAATCATGTCGATCAGCACCTGTCCGCCCCAGCCGTCATTCCCTCCCCCAAATGCCTGACCTAGCTCGGCACAGGTAGTCCCATACGGAATTGAAGCTCCTGTAACATCCGACCAACTCACGCCTCCATTGATCGAGACCTGGAGTTTCATGGCATCGCCGTCAATGGTTACCCCCCACAGGTCGAAAACCAACTCAAGGCCCGACCAACCATCGAGATTGAATGCCGGCGAGTACAGCCACGTAACGCTGTCGGGGGCGTAGTTCGCGTTGGGTAGAACCGCCCAAGCGGGTGATCCAACGCCGTCCGACCCAAGCCGCGGATTGGCGACGGCATCAAAAGTGAAAGACGATCCGGACTGCGTTGGCGTGGCTCCCTGCCCATCATCAAGGTCGGCTTCAAACCACAGACCATCCTCGTCGGGTCCAAGAACCCAAGGGTAGCTGTCAACTACCTGCTGCGCCCCAACTGAGTCTGCGAGGAGTGCCAGCACTGCCACGACAGCGATCTTTGCCAGAGTTTTCATCGTGATGACCTCGTGTTGGAGCGGAACGGTCAGACTGCGTACCAAAATGTTGGCGCCTGTATAACGGCCCCTGCACACATGTTTCAAGTCAAGAATGCGAGAAGGATGGAGTAAAAACTGGGCGATTTGTGCAATGTCGGTCAAGTGAGGCCGTCGCCAAAAGTGGTTTGCAGGGGAGCCGGTCGGCCAGCTCGCCCGCCTGCAACGCTCAATTGAGCCACTTCGAGCCGGATTCGGCCGCTGCCAGAATGGGGCCTCCGAGCTCCTGCAGCTTCACTCGACTGTCGAGTGGTAGGTCGTAGCTGTTGCCTGCCCGCGTTACCGCGTTGACGCCGGCGTACAGGTTGTCGCCCGGTTCGATACTGTGGGCTGCCAGCACGGTCTCGTGCTCCGCCTGTGTCAGTTCGTAGTGCTTGGTGATGCGCTCGAACAGGGCGGTCATGTAGTGGCAGCGAATCAACCGGCGCAGTGTCCTGACCACGCTGGAAAGGCGTCAGGGGGAAGCGTCATAGTCGCAACTGGCGCCCCTTGACCCACCAATGGGTAACATCCCTATTGTCAACTGTGGGGTTTGGGGTCCACGACCGCTACGAAAAGCGGCAGTTGCGGTCGCACCCGTCCGCTGATGGATTGTGCTGGCAGGATTCTTGGCGGCAACTCAGGACGGGCAATCGCGGTCAGGCGCGCTCGGTAGGGATTGTCCGCCGCCTCGCGCGCCGCCCGCGCTACAATAGTGGCATGTACGGATATCGCACTCGACGCCGCAGGAAGCGGTTCCGCAAGGCAAGGGCGGAACGTCCGCCAAACCGCCCCCAATGTGGAGCCAAGAGCCGCGCCGGGACGCCCTGCCGCAACCCCGTCGCCGTCAGCCCGGTCACCGGGCAACTCGCCGCTCGTTGCCGCTTCCATGGCGGGGCATCCACCGGGCCAAGGACACCCGAAGGCAAGGCGGCATCGCTCGCCGCCCTGGCACGCGGCCGGGCGCGGCGCGCCAACTTGATATCAAAGGGGGGCGGTCGGGGGGTGCCATAGGGTCAAACCGGGGCCGGCCGATCCAGCACCCCGATTCGAACGTCGAGCGCTCCTACACCATCCGTAGTGGGGTGCGCACCAACGCGGAATGTCGCGCTGTCAACGGGCACTGTATTCCGAAAAACGTCCACGGGGTACACACGCTACCCGGTAAATCAGCCCAACTCCGATGATGCCAACTCCAAACAACTGACGGCATACACCCTAGTCGATGCCATTCCCAACAGTTGTGTACTGGCGCGCAACAGGGAACATAGCCAACCCCAACATATGGACTGGACGGTGTTCGCGCCTGTCATCCGCAGCCAGCCGGAAAACAGCGCGGATTCCACCTGTTCAGCAATCCGCATCGGTGTGTAGAATTTTCACGCGGGGCACGAAGTTCAAACCGAGGAGGGCACTGTGCCAATCGCCTATTTTGCCGAACAGGAACTCGACGACTTGTTGGAAGACCTGCCCGACCTGTTGGAGTTGTCCGCGGTCGCCGAGTTCACCAACGTCCACGTCCGCACCGTCCGCCGCTGGTTGGAGGAAGGTCGCTTGGCCGCATTGGTTCGAAGCGAACGCGGCTACCTGGTGCCAAAGGATTCGTTGCGCAAGTTTCTGCTGGGGATTGAACCTCGGGACGCCGACAACAACGATGAGCAAGCCGATCTTGCAGGGTGGCACGCCCAGCCCGTCGGGTGCGTCGCGAGCACGTGCTCTCGCGAACCCAGAAAGGAACAAACATGCGCTACCTGATTCCGCTGTGGTTGTTGATGCTGGCGGGATGTCCATCGTCGGATCGCATTGTCGATCCGCCGCAGGGCTACGTCCTAAAAGAGCGGAAGTTACTGGAAAGCCATCAAGATGATCTCCGAAAGCGGCATGAGCAATTGTTGCAAGCGCTGTCGAAGCTCGAGGACGCCATTTGGCAATCGAGAAAAGCAGTCGAAGGTCGCCGCTGGACGGATGCAACTGAGGCAACTGACGACGCACAGGCGGCATGGGACGCCGCCAATAGCGCAGCATGGCGCATTGAGGAACTGTCCTATGTCGATCTCACGCATCCGTGACCTTGAGGGCGCTATAATTTCGCGCCCCTTACTTCCCCTGCATTTGGAGACTAACAATGCGCTACCTGATTCCGTCGTACCTCTTGCTGGCGTGCGCCGTTGGCATCGTGCTGTTCGGCTACTTGGTCAACGATCCGCCGCCGGTTGAAGCGCAGGCCGGAAGGGGCGCGTCACAGCGACACGCCGCGTTCATCTTCCCGCCGCTCAAGATGCGGCAAAAGGACGGCTCCGAACAGGCAACGTGGTTGAGCCCGGCGCTCAACCCGGACGTGAAGGAACTCAACAAGGCGCTCAAGGACGGCTGGCAAGTCATGCAAGTCAGCAACGGCGAAAGCGGGCTCGTAATCGTGATCGGAAAGTGAGGCACTTTGGGCAAGGCTCTTCTCTATTCCTGGTACGCAGTCGGCGGCATAGCGTCGCTGGTTCTGTACATCGTGCTTGTGGTTGCCGCCTTCAAAGAAGGATCAGGGCAAGGGCTGCTATGGATGTTCGTCCTCGGCCCAATCGTGTGCGGACTGTTGGAGTTTTTGGTCGTCATCGTCGGAAGCATTGCCGACACAATCGCAACTGCCGTGGTCAAAGCGCGCGCCGATGAATAGGTGTACACCCAAGGGGCGACCTTGAGATACAGACAGGGCCTGGGGGGAGCCTACACCCCTGCCGCGCGCCGGTGCGCGAGCGCAGACCGCCCCCGGACAACCCGCCGCGGCGCGCCAGCGCGTACTGCGACGGTGTACAGCCATGGCCGGAAGGCTGTACCGAAGCCTGTACGCCGGCATTTTTCCGAAGTCTTGACCCGTAAAGAGAACCGCCCCGGAATCGGCTTCCAGGGCGGCTTCTAAGGCTGGTGGTCAGGGCCGGACTTGAACCGGCGACCCACGCATTTTCAGTGCGTTGCTCTACCAACTGAGCTACCTGACCGTTCGACTCGCTTCGCTCGCTCACGGCAGGCCGTTCGACCTGCTTTACTTTTCCACGGGCGCCTCGACTCGCTTCGCTCGCTCACGGCAGGCCATCGGCCCGCTACCGCTAACGATTGTTCGTTGCTGCGGGGCGAAAAGGTAGCACCTGCCCCAATCGCGTCAATGAGCGGTCTCTGCGTTGACAGGCCGGAAGGCTGGCCCCACATTGGACGTTCTTGTCCCGGAGTCCACCATGACCGACATCGTTATCACGCACGCTAAACGAACGCCAATCGGCAAGTTCGGGGGCGGGCTGTCGTCGCTTTCGGCTGTGGACATGGGCGTGCATGCCGTGAAGGCTGTGCTGGCGGAATCGGGCATTGATCCCGCGCTGGTGGACGAAGTTTACATGGGCCACGCGCGGCAAGCCGGGTGCGGGCCCAACCCCGCGCGGCAGGTGACGATCCGCGCCGGGCTGCCCGAGGCCACGGTCGCGACCACAATCAACCAGGCCTGCGCCAGCGGGCTCAAGGCGATCGTGCTGGGCGCGCAGCAGATCATGGCGGGCGAAGCGAGCGTTGTCGTCGCCGGCGGCATGGAAAGCATGTCCAACGTGCCGCACATGATTGCCGGCCTGCGCGACGGCCTGCGCATGGGCAACAAGGAAGTCACTGACCTGATGTACCGCGACGGGTTTCTTTGCCCGCTGGCGGACCAACTCATGGGCCGCACCGCCGAAACCCTGCGCGAGCAGTACGACATCCCCCGCGCCGAGCAGGACGAGTTCGCCGCGGCAAGCCACAACAAAGCCGAAGCCGCGATCAAGTCCGGCGCATTCAAGGCCGAGATCGCGCCGATCACCGTGCCGGGGCGCAAGGGCGATACTGTCATCGAGGGCGACGAGCCGGTGCGCGAAGGCCAGACGGCGGCGGACATGGCGCGGCTGAAGCCCGTGTTCATGGAAGGCGGCACGGTGACGCCGGGCAACGCGTCGGGCATCACCGACGGCGCGTCGGCAACGCTGCTGATGTCGCGCAAGACGGCTGACAAGCTTGGCTTGAAGCCGCTCGCCCGCATCGAAGGCTGGGCGTTCGCGGGCGTTGACCCGAAGGTGATGGGCATCGGCCCCGTGCCTGCGACGAACAAGTTGAATGAGAAGCTGGGCCTGAATGTGAGCGACTACGACCTGGTCGAGTTGAATGAGGCCTTCGCCGCGCAGGTGATTGCCTGCCTGCGCGAACTGAAGATTCCCGCCGACCGCCTCAACGTGAACGGCGGCGCGATTGCGCTTGGCCACCCCATCGGCAACACCGGCGCGCGCATCGTGGCCACACTTGCGCATGCGCTCAAGCAGCGCGGCGGCAAGCGCGGGTTGGCGACGCTGTGTGTGTCGGGCGGGCTTGGCGCGGCACTGAGCCTCGTGCGCGAACCTTCTGCGGGGGCGAAGGCATGACAGTTCGACTCAGCCGCGAACCCGGGCGTTTCAGTGTCGTGCTGCACGATGCTGCGTGGGTTGACGCTGAGCAGTTTGCTGCGCCGCTGGCTTCGGCGCTGTCGTTGCCACGCTCCGACACCGTGCGTATGTGCAGGCTTCAGCGCGGCATTCTGCTGGAGGGCGCAACACAGGAACAAGCTCAGGCCGCGGCTGACGTCCTGGCAGGCGGCGGGGTGCAAGCCACGGCCGTGGCCGATGAAGCCATGCCGCTGTTGCCCAAGGCGGTTCACGTCGCAATCGTCAGCCTTGAGCCGGCCGGGTTCATGACCCCGTCGCTGCAAGGCGCCGGCATGCCGCAGATATGGTCTTGGGATGATCTGAGGCTGGTGTGCGCCGGCATCCTCGTCGGCCCGCAGGCGCAGGCGTCTTCGCTGGTGGACAAGGTGGCTGAGACGTCGATGGATGACCCGCAGGATCGCCGCAGCATGGCTGCGCGGGCGCTGGAAAAGGCTCGTATGCGAGTGTTTCCGCTGCGCGGAGAAATCACCGAGCCTGAGCCGGAGCCGGCGCTTGCGCTGGGAGAGGCGCTGCGCGGCAGCGGCGCTTCTCGCGAGGTGCCGGGGTTTGGAGTGATCGGCACGGTGATCGACATGGTTTTTACGGACCCATTTGAGAGGTTGCGCGTCACCGAGAAATCCCGCGCCACCAGCCTGCAACGCAGCAGCAGCCGTGCCCGCGACGCGCACATGGCAGTTGCCGAGATCGCGCGTGTTGCCCCGCGCGCAACTCTGCCGCAGGCTGCAGGGCTGTTCGCGCGCGGCGTTGACGCCGGCGACTACGTGTTTGATGACATGTCGCAGTTTGAGGCGCATTGCCGCTGGGCATGGTTCCGGCACCTGAAGGGCAAGTCGGCGACGGCATGAACCTGCCACCAACTTCAGCAATCGCCGTGCGTATCATGGATGCTTGAATCAGACCCCGGGGAAAGCGCATGGCAAAGTGCAGTTGGACATTTGTGCTGGCCGCCCTGTTGATCGGCGCGTGCACCGGCACACAGGCGCCGCCACCCGGCATGTTGCCGCCACCCCCGGCGCGGCAGGACTTGCTTACCCGCCTGTATGATCAGATGGCGTCGCGGGAGGACCAGGTTTCGCGGCAGGCGGCAACTGATGCGGCGGGCGGCTCGGACCAGGATTTTCGGTTTTTGGCAAGCCTGTGGGGGACACGACAGCGGTCGGCGCTGGCGGCTTGGCGATTCGCTGACGCTTTGGCGGTACAAGGCCACCACCAGACTTCGCTGGACTGGTATGAGCGTGCCTACACCGTCTCAGACGCTGAGGATCCGATGCGGCATACGCTGCGTTACCACATGGCTGTGCAGCTTCTGACCCTCGGCCGCAACCAGGATGCCGTTGACCTGCTGGCAAACCGCCTTGGAACGCACGCCGTGCCACCCGACCTGCAGGCGCGCTACAGCGAGTTGATCAGGCAGGCCGCGAGCGACTGATGCTTGCGCCATCCGTAACTTCCTGTGTCATGCCCCTTCTGCCGCTCGCCATAGGGGCCCATGCGCCATGAGATGGACCAGACGCTGCTGACCCTTGCCCGCAACTGGGTGGAGTTGGCAATCCAGGAAGATGTCGGTCGCGGCGACCTGACAGGCTCGGTGCTGCTTGACCAGGCACGGCAAGCGCAAGCCGAATTGCGCGTCAAGCAGGACGGTGTGCTGGGGGGCTTGCAGTGGCTTGACGTTGTATTCGGCAGGCTGGACGCAAGGGCGCGTGTCGAATACCAATGTCAGGACGGGCAGCGTGTGCGTGCCGGAACGGTTGCGGCGCGGCTGTGGTGCTCGCAGACGGCCCTGGTGGCCGGCGAGAGAACTGCGCTCAACATGATCCAGCGGCTCTGCGGCGTGGCTACGCTGACTGCGCGGTTCATCGACGCGATTGAGGGCACACGCGCGATGATCTACGACACCCGCAAAACCACGCCCGGCCTGCGGGCGTTCGAGAAGTACGCAGTGCGTTGTGGTGGTGGCGCGAATCACCGCTTTGGGCTGTTTGACGAGATGATGATCAAGGAAAACCACCTCCAACTTTCCGGCTTGGCGCTGCCGGAGGCGATTGAGCGGCTTCGCAAGGCTCATCCCGACACCCCGCTCACCGCCGAGGCAGAAAGTGTGGAGCAAGCCGCCCAGGCGATTACGTCTGGCGCAAACGTCGTGCTGCTGGACGATTTCAGTCTGGAGGACATCCGACGTGTGGTTGAGCTGCGCGGATCGTCCGCCGAAGCCGTTGCAAGATGTCAACTTGAGGCATCCGGCGGGGTGACACTGGACACAGTGCGATCTTACGCCGAAACAGGCGTGGAGCGCATCAGCGTTGGCGCTTTGACCCACTCCGCGCCGGCCCTGGACCTGTCATTGAAGGTGATCGAGCAGGTTTAGGGCCGTGCCTTTCTCATTCTTTGTGTAAGATTATTTCACTCAGACGGCTGGCAATGTGCTATACGGCGATAAAATCTGTCAAAACGACGGATTTATCTTGCCATTAGCATTACGTGGGGTATGGTTATGTTGTTCCGAGCGTGTGGGTCGAGTGCCTCGGGGGCAGCCCCCCTTCCCCCGGGGCCTCTCGCGCCCTCGCCGCTTGTCGGGGCCCGCGGCAGGACCGTCACACCGTATGTGAGCGACCGGTGTGTGGTTGGCCGCGGGCCTCTGACAACCGGCGAGGGCGTTGTTCCGTTGACCCCCGCGCATCCACGGGGTAAGTTCATAAGCCATAGTGTGAACGTTTGTTATGCGGCCAAACGGGGGTGTTCATGTTCAAGGACCGGTTGATTCTGGCGATGCTGGTGGCTTGCTTTGCGCTGACCGGTTTCGGTTGTGACGAGCCGGCAGATAACCCTGGCGATGGCAGGATGCCGGACCGGGCAAGTGCTGCAAACCCGTTGCTACGGCACTATTTTGATACCAATACCTTTCCGCGCGAAATGGCGGCCTGGAAGATCCCTGAGGGCGACGGTTTCAAGGACAAGTGGATCGAGCTCAACTTCAGCATGGGCGGCGGGGAGGTCGTCAACGAAGTTCGCGTGCGTTTGTTCATGATCGGCCCGGCTGAAGCTTCTGAGTCAGCGCCCGACGTGCATTGCCGCGTCATTGCTCCGGACGACACCACTTCGCGCTGGGAAGACGTCACCTTTCTGCAGCCCGGCGGCGGCGGTGAAGGCGAAATTGGCACGCTGGATCCTAACGCCGAAGTCGTCTTCCATTCCACGTTTGACGGTGTAATCAGCACAGGCAACTGGAAGATCCAGTTGCGTGACCCGATCGCCGATGAAGACGGGCGTTGCTTGCTGCGAAACGCATCGCTGCGCATCAACGGCGGCATGCCGGCAACAGCCACAGGCGGAAACGAAGGCGCGATCGTGGCGCTGGATGGTGGGCCGTATAACCGCAGACTGCCCGAGGTTGTTGCGCCCCGTTCAAACGGCGACTTTGGTTATGTCGGCGCGAACAAGCCCGTGAAGTTGCAGTTCCAGTTCGCGAACACGTTCAATGTGACGCGGATGCAGTTGGCGTTCACCCTCCGGGCCAAGGGCGAAGCCAGCATCCAGGACGACATGATTGTGTGCATCACTTCGCCGTCCGGGGGCTGGTTCATCACGCGCCTGGTGCCCGGACTGTCCTACACAGACGACATGTTCACGCTGGATACCTGGAGCACTTTCATTATCGACCTTGACTCATCCTTGCCTGAACTCGGCAACGGCTTCCCGTTCCTGGGTGAGCCCGCCAACGGCACCTGGACTGTGTACTTGTGGGAGACCAACAAGGACGGCAGCGGCATCTACCTGGCGCCGGAAGAAGTGTTTGACTCATCTACACTGCTGCCGGCGACGCCGGCTGCCATGCAGCTTTCCTAGTGTTGCAGCCAATCGGATCGGCCCGCCCTTGCGGCGGGCCGGTTTTGTACTGACCCGTTGCTGCTACACTTCCTGCATGCGCCTGACCGACATGACGTTTGTTGAAATCGAAATCCAACAGCCCGTGCGGCGCGTAGTCAGCCTTGTGCCAAGCGTGACCGAGTCGCTGTTCGGGATCGGCGTCGGGCAGCGGGTGGTGGGGCGTACCAGCTTCTGCGTTTCGCCGGCACCCGAAGTCGATGCCATCGAAGTAGTCGGCGGCACGAAGAATCCGAAGCTCGACAAGATCATCGCGCTCAAGCCGGACCTTGTGCTGGCCAACAAAGAGGAAAACCGCCGCGAAGACATCCTGCACCTGCGCGAACAAGGATTGGCCGTGCATGTCGGCCAGCCAACCACGGTAGAGGAGGGCTTGGCCTACGTGTCCACGCTGGGCCGCGTCTTTCAGGTTGAGGAGCAGGCAGACCGCATTGTGCGCGAGGGCGTGAGGGAGGTTGTCGCGGCGCGAGAACGCGCCCGCGAGCGCGAAGAGTTGAACGCGCACCGCAAATCACCGCGCGATCACTCCAAGCCGCGCGTCGTCGCCTTCATCTGGCGCGACCCGTGGATGGTGGCCGGCGGAGACACCTACATCCGCGATATGATCGAGACATTGGGCGGCGAGCACGTTCCGGCAACCACAGAGGATCGCTACCCCGAAACAGACGCCGCGCAGGTATTGTTGCTGCGCCCGGATATTCTGCTGTTCCCCGATGAGCCCTTCCCGTTCAAGCCGCCGCACCTTGAGTTCTGGCGCGAGCAGTTGCCTTCGCTGCCCGCGGACCGGTTTCGGATTTGTGACGGGCAGGATCTGTGCTGGTTCGGGACGCGCATCCCTGCCGCGTTGCGGCGACTTGCGCCGCTGCTGGCCTGGTAGCGCCCGTGCCGCTGACGCCAAGCATATCGCCTTCCCTGGATGGCGGCGTTATACGTAGGATTGTTGCAACGCAAGGATCATGAAATGGCTGACCCGCTGGACCTGCTGGTCATCGGGGCTCACCCCGACGACGCCGAGATGACTTCCGGCGGATGGATCGCGCTTGCGTCTAAACAGGGGCACAGGACAGGCATTCTGCACCTGACGCGCGGCGAAATGGGCACACACGGCACGCCCGAAACGCGCGAGCAGGAGGCCCGCAGTGCCGCTGCCATCCTGGGTTGCGCTGAAGTTGCATTTGCAGGCATGCAGGACGGTTTTATCGATGACAGCCACGAAAGCGTGCGCATCGTGGTGGACCAGCTGCGCCGACTGCGGCCCCGCATCGTGCTGGCGCCGTGGTTCAACTGCCATCACCCGGATCACGAAGCCGCCGCAAGCCTTGCCCGCAAAGCCGTTCATTTCGCCGGCTTGAAGGGTTACAAGTCCGATCTGCCGGCGCACCGCACTCATCGACTGGTTCATGCGCGCTACAGCCAGTACTTCGAGCCCAGCTTCTACGTCGATATCAGCGAGGTGATCGAGACGAAGAAGCAAGCCATACTCGCATACGACAGTCAGTTCGGGGTCGTCATGGAGGAAGGCGGAAAGCCGCTGACGCGCATGAGCAAGCCCGGCTTTATCGATCAGTTCATCGCCACGAATTCGTTTCTGGGCCTGCGTTGCGCTGCCCGCTATGCCGAGGCTTACCGTGTGGCGGTTGGGCCGGTGGTGGCTGACCCGGTCAAGCTGCTTTCAAGCGGTCCTGCCCAGCACCTGCTGCGCTGAGCCTGCTAACGAAATGTCTGCCCGTGCGTTACATAGTGTGGCATGGACGATGCGCCAAATTCTCGCGCGACGGTCTGGTTGATCGCGTTGCTGTCACTCCCGCTGCTGGTCGCTGTCGCGGTGGGGGGCTGGCTGCTTCTGGCCGCCTCTCCCGGCGCTGATGGTGACAACGGCGCGCGGGCGCCGTCGCTGGGATCGCGCGGAACAGATCTAGCCGACACACCGTCGCCGGATGTGAAAGAGGGCGACCAGGTCAAACCGGAAGAAGAAGCCCCAGACCCGGAACCCGAGGAGATCGAACCCGACAGCACAGAGCATGAGATCGACACACTGATCAGTGCGTTGGCCCACGCCACCCGCGTCGGTGACCGGCCCGGGCGTCAGAAGGCGCACCATGGCCTCGCGCGCTGCAAGCCGTCGGAGCTTGTGAACGCGCGGCTGGTACTGAGCATCGAGGCTGAACAGAATGCGTGGGTGCGCATCGAGTTTTTTCGTGCGCTCCACGGGCAAGACGCACAGCGGCGCCAGGCGATGCGCGCGTATGACTCTCGCAGCGATCAGTTTCTTGGCGTCAACCAGCAGATTCGCGGTGGCGAAGTAGAGGAGATCAACCTCTATGTCGCCACGTTGCTGCCGATGCTGTTTGAAGGGATCCAGCGCGATGAACGACTGATGGCCCTGGTCCGCAACGCCATCAACAACGAAACGCCCGAATGGATGCTGCTGCCGCTGATCAATCAGTTGCTGGCACTGCACCAGAAACACCAGCCCGACACCGATTTCCGCACTGACCCGATGAGCGCCGTTGCGGCGCTGAAGGATGACCTGCGCGCCATGCTTGAGCGCAGCACAGCCACTGAGCAAGTGCGAGAGGTCGCACTGTGGCTGTGGATCGTTTCATTGCCGGAGTGGACTGAAGCGCTGGCAGACATCGAGCAGTCGGTGCTGCGGGCATATCTGCCGGCTTTGGTACGGGGCCTGCCCTCGCGAAAGCCCGGCGACACAGCGGCGGCGGATACCGGCGGCCCGGGCCAGGCATGGGCGCTGGCGAACGCAGAGAAGATTTCCGGGTTGTGTAAAGGCATGCTCAACCGCGGCCTTGAGCCGGACATAACCAGGGCCCTGATCGCTGCGATTGCCGGTCGCCAACTGCCGGGCGCGCGGGAGCTGGTTGAGGCCGGCATCGCGCGCAAAGACGATTATCTGGGCAACTGGTACACCGCCCTGGGGGCGATGGCGCTGGGTGCCGCCGACCTGCAGCAACTGTCGGCGGCGTCCAACGACCCGCTGCCCTCGGTTGCTCAGGGCGCCATTGAGGGCTTGCGCGTAAGCCCGCTCGGCGCCGCCGATGGCGAACTGCGACGCATCGTCGAACAGGGCGGAAATGTCGGCGTGCAGTCGCAGGCTCTTGGGGCACTGCTCGATCGCTCTGAAACACGCGACCAGATCCTTGAGCAGTACCTCGATCCTGCCCGCGACCCGGCTTTGCGCGCCGTGGCCGTGGCATTCGTGCCTTCCACCGGAATCGCGCGGCTCAAGCAGGTGGTCGAGGATGACCCGGCTTTGCGCGTTCGACAGGCTGCTCTGACTCGGCTTGGCGACCTGAAAGATACTGCGCTGGAGGGCTGGTTTCACATTATCCGCCACAACGACCCCAGCCCTGTGCTGCGGGCGCAGGCACGGCGCTACGCCGAAGAATTGGCAGAGCTGAAGCGCAACCGCCCGCGATAGCCGCTGCTCCACATCACGACAACCGACGCCGGCCGCGGCATACTGTGGCGATGGAGTTGATTGACCGCATACGCTCGCGTGACAACCGCGCCATCGCTCGCGCGCTTACGCTTGTCGAGAACGGCGACGGGCCCCTGCTGGCGGCGCTCGACGCGATCTATCCGACGTTGCCGCAACCCGAGCGCATCGGCATCACCGGCCCGCCGGGAGCAGGCAAAAGCACGCTGACAAGCGCCCTGATCAAACACATGCGCCGCGGTGATCGACGCGTCGGCGTGGTGGCGGTTGACCCTTCAAGCCCGTTTTCCGGCGGCGCGCTGCTGGGAGATCGGCTGCGCATGTCCGAGCACGTGCTGGATCGCGACGTGTTCGTGCGCAGCATGGCGACTCGCGGGCATTTCGGGGGGCTGTCGATTGCCAGCCACGATGCATGCGACGTGCTGGCATTGGCCGACTTTGACCCGGTGATTGTCGAGACCGTGGGTGTAGGCCAGAGCGAGGTAGAGATTGCGCGCCTGGCTGACACCACCATCGTGGTACTCACGCCGGCGGCTGGCGACAGCGTGCAGGCCCTGAAAGCCGGCATCATGGAGGTCGCGGACGTTGTTGCGATCAACAAGGCCGATCAACCCGGGGCTGAGCGTCTGGAAGAAGACGTCAAGGAAGCGCTGGAGCTGCGGCCGCACGGCGAGGGGCCGCATTGGCAACCGCCGATTGTGCGGACTGTCGCGACCGAGCGCACGGGCGTGGATGCACTGATTGCCGCGATTGCACAACACCGACAATTCCTGCTGTCACATCAGGCCCTGGCGACGATCCGCGCAAGTCGGGCCGAGTCGCGCCTTGCTGACCTGGCAGGAGCCGCGCTGCTGCATGCACTTCGGCACGGGGAGGTCGCAAAGCCGCTGTTCACGGCGGTTGCGGCGCAAGTGCGCGAGGGCTCAAAGTCGCCGCGGGCGGCAGTCGCGGAGTTGCTGGAACGGCTCGGGTTGTGATGAAACCGGCCCTGTGCGAGCGGCGAGAATTTCTGTTGCGGCGAGAGGATTTTCTGGAACGGCTGGTCAAGCCGGTTCGTTTAACCGTTGCACAGAGACAATCGGACTAGGTGAGGGGTGACGAACGCGCTCTGAATCGAGGACAAAGGACTACACCATTTCACTACGCGGTGCGGCTTCTGCTGCATCCTTCTCTCCCGCGCGCAATGCGCAAGAATGACTCTTGAGGCTTGGCGGCCCCTCCCCATACCCCGCCAAGCCTGCCAGACCTGAACCCGGCAGCCCACCTGCCGGGTTCGTTTTTTGCGGGTGCTCGTGTTCGCCGCGTCTGCCTCTAGAATGGCCAGTATGCAGCTACATCCAACCCTCAAACGCGGCAAGACGAACCTTGGCCCCCGGCCCCCGTGGCTGAAGGTCAAGACGCCTACCTCGGGCCGCATCCTTGAGCTGGACCGCCTTGTCCGCGAAGAAAAGCTGCACACCGTCTGCGAATCCGCCGCCTGCCCCAACCGCGGCGAATGCTGGCAGCGCGGCACAGCCACCTTCATGATTCTCGGCAACATCTGCACGCGCTCGTGCGGGTTCTGCAACGTCAAGACCGGCAGACCGACCGAGTTGGATCTCGACGAGCCGCGCCGCGTCGCCGAAAGCGTCCGGCTGATGCGCCTGAAGTTCGCGGTTGTTACCAGCGTCAACCGCGACGAGCTGGCTGACGGCGGCGCCAGCGTTTGGGCCGCCACCATCCGCGCGATCCGGCAGCAGGCACCGGGCTGCGGCATCGAAGTGCTGATCCCCGACTTCATGGGCAACCACGCCGCGCAGGACGCCGTCTTTGCCGAGCGCCCCGAGGTGCTCAACCACAACGTCGAGACCGTGCCGCGCATGTACATTCCGGTGCGCCCGCAGGCAAAGTTCGCGCAGTCGCTTGAGCTGCTGAAGCGGGCGAAGGAAGCCAGGTTGACGACCAAGAGCGGGTTCATGCTCGGCCTCGGCGAAGAAGAACCCGAAGTGCGCGAGCTGTTACAAGCGTTGCGCAGCGCCGGCGTGGATATTGTAACCATAGGCCAGTACCTGCAGCCAACGCCAAAGCACCTGCAAGTGGCCCGCTACGTTCACCCCGACGAGTTCGCCGCATGGAAGCAGGAGGCGCTGCACATGGGGTTCACCAAGTGCGACAGCGGGCCCCTGGTCCGCAGCAGCTACCACGCCGAAGAAGCGATGGCCCTCGACTCGCCAATTGAGAATTGATCCCGGCGCCCTCGCGCCCCGTGCAGTCCGACAAAAGGGCCGCATCCTAGCCGGTCTGTGCGGCGCTGGCTAACTTGCGCCCATGGAGCGCCGTGAAGACCTTGTTCCCCTGAAGCTGACCCAGGCGGCTGATCTGGCTTCGGCGTGCCTGCCCGGCGCGCGGGTTTTGTCTTGCGCGCCACTGCCCGGTGGCAAGTCCAACTCCAATTACCGTGTGCAGTTGCAGGACGGCCGCCGGGTTGTCCTGCGCCTCTACACGCGCAACGCCGACGCCTGCCATAAAGAGGCAGCATTTGCTGCCATGCTTGCTGGTGAGTTGCCTATTGCTGCCGCGCTGGGCAAATGCGCGCCAGGCGTCGCCGGCGTGCCCTACCCCTGTGCGCTGTTCGAGTACAAACCGGGCACCCTGCTTTCCGCGATGGCGCCTGGCTACGCTGTGGGGCACTCCGTCGGCACGGTGCTGGCACGTATTGGCGCGCATCAGTTCGGGCATCCCGGTGACCTGCGCGCGCCGCCCCTGCGAGTTGAGCCGTGGGAGTTTGGCGACGACCCGTCGATGGGGTTCGTGCGGTGGTGCGTGTATGAAACCCGCGCCGGAGAGCGACTGGGACTGGTCTTGAGCAAACGATTGCTTGAGTTCGCGCGTCAAAGCAGCGAGCGTTGGCCGGAACTGCGCACCGAAGCACGCCTGGTGCACGGCGACTTCAACCCGACCAACCTGCTGATTGAGGGCGATCAAGTAAGCGCCGTGGTTGACTGGGAGTGGGCCCACAGCGGAAGCCCGCTGGCTGACCTTGCCAACCTGCTGCGAGAGCGCGAAGACTTCTTTCTGCCGCCGGCGTTTACCGACGGCGTGCTGCAGGGCCTGGCCGACGGCGGCGTTCACCTGTCCCACGACTGGCGCGAGCAAGCCGCGTGGCTTGACCTGCTAAGCGCCTGCGAGTTCCTGACGGGCACAATGGACCGCCCCATGATGCACGCCCGCGCCATGCAGCAGATCAGGGCAACACTGGGGGCATGAATCGGCAAACAGAAGCCCCGGCGGGATTTGTCCGACGAATCTTCAGCGAAGTCGGAACGCCTGGCCTCGCCGCTGAGTAGCGCCGACAAGCAGTCCAACATTTTCCGCCATCCAGCCCACCCGCTGGTTACAATTCTCATGACCCTGACATGGCCCCTTGCAGGAGAGTGCCATGAGGTACACAGCACCGGTTCTCGCAGCACTGTTAGTTGCAGGATGCTGCTGCACACCCGAAGCGGCTGTGCAGAACGATTCTCCGCCGCAGCCGGCGGCTGAGGCCCCGTTGCTGAAGGATCTGCCGATCCTGGGGCGCATGTTCGAGCAACCAAAGGCGAAAGAAACCAGGAAACAGCCTACGTGCCGCTGCTTGCGGACATCCCCATTCTCGGGTCGTTGTTCAAGCGCAACGCTGAAGCCGACACTGCGGACGAGAAGTAGCAACGTTTACACACGCGTTACGAGGCGACGCGCGCGAAGCGCTATGCTGCGCGTGGAGGAACCTATGCGCCTGCTGACAATCATCCTGCTGTGCCTCGCCGTGGGTTGCGCCACGGCGGCGGTCGAGCCCATGGCCGACCCGCAGCCACACGCTGACACTCTCGAAACCAAACAATTCCGCGAAGTGATGCGCACCATGGAAGCTGCGGTACTTGAGCTCAAAACCACCGCCTCATACGAAACAGCCGGCGAAGCCGCCGACCGACTTGTGCAGGCCTTTCCGCACATCACCCGCTACGGCGGCATGGACAGCAACGGCACGCCCATTCGCGAAAAGCCGGACTTTCGACAATGGGCGGATGCGCTCAAGACAGCGGGCGAAGAACTGCGCCGCGCCACCAGCAACGGGGACCACAAAGCAGCCAAAGCGGCGCAAACTGAAGTGGACAAGGCCTGTAAGGGGTGCCACGACGTGTACGGCGCACGCCCGTGGTAGTTGAGACAGGACAGACAGGACGCTGCGTCCTCAGATTCCTGCCGGGCATGTTTTCTTGCTGTTTCGGGCGTTTGCGTTAGCCGGCATCAAATGGACTAAACATTCGCCCGAAGAATTGTCGATTTCCGGGGGACGACCCGGAGACCGCCATGCATCCCAACAACAACGCTCCTGCATCCAAACCGACCGAAGGCGTACTTTTCGTCGGCATTGACCTTGGCACTTCGCACGCTGCGGTTACTGCCTCTAACGGCGTGCGCGCCACCGTGGACTCCATCGTGGCCTACCCGCGCGACCTGATCTCGCGCAAGTCACTGGGCAAAGACAAGCTCTTTGGCGCCGAGGCCTGGCGCAACAAGCACTCCTGCGACGTCTATCGCCCCATGGAAAAAGGCGCGGTCAAGTACCGCGACCTCGACACCGCCCTCAACCGCGACGCCGACAAGACCAAACAGGCTGTGCACGATCTGCTTGAGCACGTCGTAAGCCTGGCCAAGCCGCGTGCCGACGAGCTTGTGTACGGCGTGATCGGCGCCCCGGCGCAGGCCAGCATTCACTCCCAGAAGCTGCTGATCGAAGCCGCCCGCGGCGTGCTTGATTGCGTCATGATATGCAGCGAGCCCTTTGCCGTGGCCTACGGCCTGCAGATGCTTGCTGACACGCTGGTAATCGACATCGGCGCCGGGACGACCGACCTGTGCCGCATGCACGGCAGCCTGCCCGCGCCCGAAGACCAAGTTACCGTAAGCGCAGCCGGCGACGCCGTGGACCGCAAACTGTTTGAGCTGGTGAAGGCCACATTCCCCGAGGCTGACTTTACGGTCAACATGATCAAGCAGATCAAGGAGCGCCACGCCGCACTCTCGCGCATCGATCAGCCCATCAAGGTAAGCCTGCCGGTGAAAGGCGTACCCACTGAGTTCGACGTGACCGACCAGATGCGCGGCGCCGTGGAAAGCATCGTGCCGGAGATTGTAGGCAAGCTGCACAGCCTGATCGCCGACTACGACCCCGAGTTCCAGGCGGGATTGAGGCAGAACGTGCTGCTCGCCGGCGGCGGAAGCCAGATCATAGGCCTCGACCGCGCCATAGAAGCCAAGCTGAACGAGCTGGGCGGAGGCAAGGTAACCCGGGTGCAAGAGCCCGTGTACGCCGGCGCCAACGGGGCATTAGCACTAGCCCAAGACATGCCAGCCGAATACTGGCAAGAAATCGCCGCGCAGGAAGCGACGAACTAGCTGACCTCAAAGAAGAGTGGGACCGACAATCCTGTCGGTCCAGTGGCTGGCGGCATGTCTATCCCCAACCAACGGCCCAAGGCGCGAAGCGCCGACCCATGGCTGGCCTCGTTGCTGGAGGCGGATGTGCAGGCGCGCCGCGCCTAGTGTTCATTTTGGTCCCAAACCCCCAGCCTCTCGCCCTCCTCCGTCGGGCTCGGCGCAGGGGGCTAACATTGTCCCGGCGCTCCGCGCCGCACTGCCGAAAGGCCGCAGGCCACAAGAACGTAGCCCAGCCCGCAAGGGCTGGGAATCTCGGCCCCAGTGTCGCCAAGCCCCGCAAGGGGCGACAGAACCCTGCCCAACGCGGGCATGTCAAGCAGTTGGGAATGACAAGGGCGTAACCCCGGCATAGTCCTCAGCCAACCAACCCAAGGCGCTCCCCGCCTTCGCCAGCCGCCCAAGCCGCCGCCAGCATTTGCCAGGCGCAGTGCGGGGCAAACCCGTTCAACCCAGAAAACAAGAGCCCCCGACGCAAGTCGGGGGTTTTCGTTCCGAACGGTCGCTAGCGGGCGAGGCAGAGTAGCCCCGATGTTCTTCGTTTGCTACTGTACCGCACGCGATCACCCGACACTCTACGCATGACCGACCGAACAGCCAAAGTCATTGCCATTGTTGTCGAGCAGGGGAAACTCCTCGATTTCATAGACGGGAAGACGCAGCGGCGCGAAACTCCGGAGGAGTACGTTCGGCAGGAAATCGCCAAGTCACTCGTCCGCGAGTACAAGTACTCCAAGTCGGACATTGAGGTCGAGTTCACGATCCGCGTGGGGACGCGCAAGCCCCGGGCCGATTTGGTCATCTTCCCGCAGGGGCTGCCACACAGCCAAGAGCACGCGTTCTTGATCGTCGAGTGCAAGGCGTCAACAGTCAAGGCCGCCGACAAGAAGGACGGTGTCGGCCAACTTCAATCTTACATGGCAGCTTGCCCCAACGTGCAGTACGGCATGTGGACCAACGGCATCGAGCGATACTGTTATCGGCGGGTGGTCAAAGGTGGCAAGGTCCACGTGGAGGAAGTCCCCGACCTGCCGGAATTCGGCCGCACTGATGAGGCGGGAGATCGACCGCGCTTCGACCAGCTCAAGGCCGCCACGTCGGACGCGCTGTTGTTCGCATTCAGGCGCTGTCACAACTTCATTGCGGCGAACCAGGGATTGCAAAAACCGCAGGCTTTTTGGGAACTGCTCAAGCTGATCTTCTGCAAAATCCACGATGAACGCCACAACGACGAAATTGAGTTCTACGCAGGAGCAAACGAACGACACGGCTTGAACGGCCCACTGAAGGTGCAGAAGCGGCTCGATGCCCTGTTCCAGCAGGTGAAGGATGACTACCCGACAATCTTCAAAGCGTCGGAGGCAATCGATCTCAAGCCAGTGGTTCTCGCCTACTTGGTTACACAATTGCAGATGTACTCATTGCTGCAAAGCGATATTGACGTGAAAGGCCGCGCCTACGAAGAAATCGTGGGTTCCAACCTTCGCGGCGACCGCGGCGAGTTCTTCACGCCTCGGAATATCTGCCGGATGGCGGTAGCTATGCTCGACCCGGGCGAGAAGCAGCTAGTAGTGGATCCGGCCTGTGGCACGGGTGGCTTCCTGATCACTGCGATGAACCACGTCATCGAGAAAATCCGTGTGGCGGAATCGGGGAAATGGGGCAAGACACTTGACGGGGTGGAGCAGGCGATAATCAAGCGCATACGCAAGTACGCGGAGCGGTTCATCGTGGGAGTGGACTTCAACCCCGAGTTGGTGAAGGCCAGCAAGATGAACATGGTTATGAACAACGACGGTGCAGGTGGTCTGTTTCAGGCCAACTCGCTGGAATCGCCAACGCTTTGGGACGCCAGACTGCGTGAACGGGACATCGTTGGCAAGGTAGATATCCTCCTGACTAACCCTCCTTTTGGCTCCAAGATTACAGTTACCGACCCCGCAATCCTTGAACAATACGACCTAGGTCATTCGTGGTCCTACGACAAGGGCGCGGACACATGGACCAAATCGGAACAGGTCCAACGCTCGCAACCTCCAGAGATCCTCTTCATTGAGCGCTGTGTTCGGTTGCTGAAGCCCGGTACTGGCCGTGCCGCGATTGTTCTGCCGGACGGAATCCTTGGTTCACCGGGCCTGGGCTATGTTCGCGAATGGATCCTGCGGCACACCCGGATACTCGCGTCTATCGACCTGCACCCTGACACCTTCCAACCGTTCGTCAGCATCCAGACCAGCATCCTGGTGCTTCAGCGCAAGACGGACGAACTGGTCCGACTCGAAGGCGCAGCAGACAACATCAACGACTACCCGGTGTTTATGGCGCTGGCTAGCCACGTAGGCCACGACAAGCGCGGCAACAAAACGTACGTGCGCGATGCCAAAGGCAACGAACTGGTAGAAGAGGTGGAAACCAAGGAGGTCGACTACGTGGACGGCGTTCCGGTCCACCGACCAGTGACCGTGCGACGCAAGATTGAGGATGACAATACGCAGCAGATTGCGCAGGAGTTCCGCCGATGGCTCTCCGAGCAAGACTAGTTGCACCACCGCCCGCCCCCGCCCAACTCTGGCCATATCACAAGCTCAAGTCAGCTAGCGTGCCTGCGTCACTATTGCTCGCCGGCGATCGGCGCATGGAGGCCGAAACGTACTTGTCCTCCGGATTCGGGATTCGTGCTGCCATCGAAGCGCGCGCGAGCGGATGGGTGCCGTTCGCCGACCTTGCCGCTGTGTGGATGCCCAGTCGCCTTAAGGGCATCCAAGTTGCACGAGATGTAGGAACGCCCTTTCTTGCCGCCACGCAAGTATTTGATGTACGGCCGATTCCGCGAAAATGGTTAGCCCTCCACCGCACAAGCGATGCCCAAAGCCGCTTCGTGAGTGAGGGTATGATCCTTGTAACGTGCTCCGGATCAGTAGGTCGGCCGACATTGGCGTATGCACCGCACGAAAACACGCTCATCTCGCATGACCTCCTGCGCATTGAAGCGAAAGACGAACATCAATGGGGTTGGCTGTACGCCTATCTCCATACGTCGCAATGCCGAGCAATGGCGATAGGCGCCCACTACGGGCACATTATCAAGCACTTGGAAACATCTCACATCGAGACGCTGCCAGTCCCGATCATCCCGGATGACCTTGCGAAAGAGTTCAGCGTCCTAGCCAAACGTATTATCGCGCTTCGCAATGAGGGCTACCATCTCACGCTTGAAGCGGAAGCACAGTTCGAGCGCGTCTTTGGACCAATCGAGATCAAGGACTCTGGGGAGAGAGGATTCGAGGTTCGTGCCTCCCGCACGTTCTTGTCAGGCAGAAGACGACTTGATGCGGCAACCCACAATCCTGGCGTATCTGCGATTCGCCGCCATCTCTCGAAGAGTGCCATTGGCTTCACTAAGATACGCGACGCTGGCTATCAGGTCTGGGTACCGGGAAGGTACAAGCGAGTTCCAGCCGATGACGGCGTAATCTACCGTGATAGTGCGGACTTGCTTGAAGTGTCACCTGTGTTGACCAAGCGCTACGCCGATTGCCGGTTTGGGGACGAACATCATGGGCGGGTGCAATCGGGCTGGATCCTCGTACCATGTTCGGGGCAAGTGTACGGCATCATTGGAACACCTGTGCTAGCATCGGCCGCTCTACAAAACCAAGTGGTATCCAACCACGTCATTCGCGTTGCACCAAGTAGCGAAACCTCCCTACATCCTGGCTATCTGTTAACGGCACTTTCACATCCCGTGCTAGGGCGCCCTGTGGTCAAGGCGCTGGCTTTTGGATCGAGCGTACCGGAGATAGCCCCTGACGACTTGAGCGAAATAGAGGTTGCGCGGGCTGACGCAGCAGTTGAAGAAACGATTGCGCAACTTGCAGCGATGGCTTCCGCGCGGCGAGCCGAAGCCGACCTATTGGAAGCGGAGGCTGCGGCGCGAGCGGATGCGATCCTCACACGTTTTGTCCAGGGGCACGGCGTCACATGACGATTGCTACAAGGCCCCATGAAGCGATGCGTAGTCGCCACAATCTCGGCAGGGCAGGTTGTGGATTCTTATGCTCGCGCATCTGAACGTTGGCCTTGCCTGCATGAGTGGCGTGGCAAACCTAGCGGCACAAGTGGCAGGTCTGGCGAGATCGAGCAGTTGAACGAAAACCCCCGACTTGCGTCGGGGGTTCTTGTTCTTTGGTTTGGCGGATTTGCCTAGACCTTGACCGCCTTGATGGTGGAGGTCTGGCGGGTTTTTGGCTGGGCCTTTTCTACGGCTGGCATGTCGGCGCAGGTGT